>JBPPMU010000171.1:0-11786 GCA_051306215.1 Gemmatimonadaceae bacterium
GATCCTGTCGGAGATCTCCTGCATGACCTCGGACCCCGCCGATCGGGCGATGATGGAGCGATACACGAGCAAGGCGGCCACGAGGCCGACAAGCCCGATCGACCACGCGGATCCGGCGAGATTCACCCAGCTGTTCGACACGATTACACCCTCGTTCATATGTACTTTCCCGGTTGTGAACGTTCATGGCCCACGTCGATACCTTCGCGAACCCCAGCTCTACGGCCTCGGTGAGCGGCAACAGCTGGACAATCTATCACCCTCGCCCCGCATATCAGCGCTTCGGGATCAGCCAACTCGGGTGCGCATGAAGGCGATCGTGGATCGAGATTCGTCACTTCTCCTGAAGGAGGATGGGCAGCGCCTTGGAATAGCCCGGTCCGGTCAGCTGCATGGTCGTGGAAATCCCTCCGGCAGATATGTACTCACCTTGAGACGCGCCCTGTACAAGCCTGGTCTCGTACACCATTCCGTTGAAAGTCAGCGAGAGCAAGGGCCGCTGAAACGTTCCCGTGATTGCGATGGGAACTGTGGACGGGGCGCCGGCTTCCTTCATCGTTCCAGTGCCACTCACCTGCCCGCTGGCTCCCTCCTGGAGTCGGAACTCGAGCAGGATGGAGTTCTGTCCCGTGGATGTGCCGATCCAGTCTCCGGACACCGAACGGAGCACAGCATCCAGCGAATCGTTAATGTCCCGCTCAGTGGGCCCTGCCGAGCAAGACGCGCTCAACAGAAGGACTACGAACCGGGCTGGCATCCAGAAAACACGCATGCAGTACCTCCAAAAAGTGAGCGCGGCCGCGGCTCCCGCAGCGCGCAAGCGCCATAGTCATGCTGGAACGCGAGGGCGCGTTGGTCTAACGGATCAAGGCCACGCTCCAAGCGAGCAGGCGAAAGGGTCGCTTGTCAGCTTCAGCGCGGATTAGATGGCGCGGCAGGCATCGGTGCAGGAGATCCTCGTGCCGCGTGAAAGAGGGCTTGCAGTCGCGATGACGGAAGACCGTACATGGTATAACCGTCTGCACCTGTCATTGTCGTCGCAGCAAGCATTGCGTTGACGATCGCTTCTTCGGTCGCGAAAACCGTGTCCTCGAACAAGGCGTTCATTTGATTGTTCGGTATCATCCTCACTGATGTGACATCCGTACTTGTGGCCGCACCTGCATTCGCTGTCGAGAACGCGAGAAAAATGTCGCCTGAACCGTTGCCTCCAAATCCCCCGGTCCGACCTATCGCCAGCGAGACCCGCGTTGCAATCCGCTTCAGCTGATGGGGAAGGAGAGGCGCGTCGGTGGCAACGACCACAATGATAGAGCCGATTTCATTTTCGGTCTCAAGGGATGATGTCGTGGTGCCGCAACGGCGAACTCCTGGCCGCACCGTTGAGTCAGCGATGCTGATGCATGGCATCAGGTCAGTGATGGACTCTCCGACAGGAACTCCTCCAACTCGCAGGTGCCGCCTCAATCCATAGTTGCACTGAACCAGAACTCCAACCGTGTAGCCTCCCTCAGCCACACTCAACACTCTCGATGCGGTGCCGATACCGCCTTTGAACTGATGGCACCTCATGCCAGTGCCGCCGCCAACGTTCCCCTCAGCTATTGGGCCTCCGGTAGCGTTTCCAAGTGCGGAGATTACGTGCTCCGGTTTGACGTGAAATCCGGTGATATCATTCAGATTGCCGTCATAGGTCTCGGCGACGATCGGCAGGCCGAAAGCCTGCAGGCCGGGGCGCCCTACCTTCCACTGAAGAATTGCGTCTCGGACAACCCCGACGCTATGAGTGTTGGTAATTGCGATTGGATCTTCGATGAACCCACCTTCCTGCAGCCAGGTGGTGCCAGTCATCTCGCCGTTTCCATTGAGCGTGAACCATGCGCCGAAAACCGGATCGGAACTAGTCTTGCCGCGCGGAAGGATTACGGTAACACCAGTCCGGACCGGACCCTTGCCGATGGTGAGCCTTCCATCACCTGATATAAGTGTCGTATGCCCGACCTCCACGCCAGCGACATCGGTGATCGCATTGTGCGGTCCAGGTGTCCCCCCGAAAACGATGCCCAGGTCCTGTGCCCGAGGAGGTGTCTGAGCCTGGAGTGACATCGGCATCATCACGATAAAAAGCAGCGCACGAACTCTCATCTACACTCTCATCCCTGGTAGGTACGTGGTCGCCGCAGTTACAGATGGCGTCGCTGAAGCTACACAGGCTTCACTCATCGGGAACTGTGAGGTTGGACCGCCATCGCTCACGCCGTGGCGAGCGAGATCACAGCTCCCACGAACCGATCGAGTTCCCGCAGCGTGGTATACGGTTGCGGCGTCACGCGCACGCTTTCGGGGAACGGCTTGTAAGGCCGCTCGGCCTTGCTCTGCACGTTCACCCGATGCCGCTCGCGAAGCTGGTCTGCGACCGTCTTGCTTGGCATCCCCGCCACCGCAAATGCCGCGAAGCCCATGGTGCGCGCCGGCGATGAGGGGGTGAGCAGGCGGATGCGCGGGATCGCCGCGAGACGTGACTGCCAGTACTCGGCGAGATAGCGCAGCCGCGCGTGCTTGTTGGCGATGCCGATCTGCCGCTGCACACTGATGGCGGTAGGAATGGCCGCGTAGCCGGCGAAGTTCGCAGTCCCCGTCCACGCATACATCTCGATCGGATACTTGCTAACATCCCATGTCGGGGGATGGAGTGGCTCGACCACGCCAAACCACTGCTGGCGCATCGCGAGTGCTCCAGTGGCAATCGGAGCGCACATCCCCTTGTGCCACGAAAGCGCCAGGAAGTCGCAGCCGAGTGCACCGAAGTTCACGTCGAGGAATCCGGCGCTCTGCGCCGCATCGACGCAGGTGGCCACGTTACGCGCCCGCAGCGCGGCGCAGGCATCAGCGATTGGCAGCACCTCGCCATTCCACGCGCTCACATGACTCAGCAGCGCGAGTTTCGTGCGTGCCGTGACCGCTACCTCGAGCGCGTGCACGAACGCGGCACTGTCGGCATCGCGCTCGGGAACGTTCACGGTGCGCACGACGATCCCTTCGCGTTTAGCCCGCGCGTGCAGCGTCGCGACCATGTCCGGATATTCGTGATTGCTCACGAGCACCTCGTCACCGCGGTCGAGGGGGAACCCGCGCAGCACGGTGTTGAGCGCCTGCGTCGCATTCGGTACGAGGGCGACGTCGTCCGGCGCCTGCACGCCAAGAAATGCGTTGATCGTCTCGTACATACTGTTATCACGCACCAACCGCGGAATGTGCACGTTCGGCGCACTGTTCATCAGTCGAGCATTGCGCATGTACTGTTCGAGCACGCGCCGGGGGGTAAGTCCGCAATTTCCGTGATCGAGATCCAGTATCGAGGGGTCAACGGCGTAAAGCTTTCGCACACGTGCCCAGTACGCCTCATCACCGGCAACATCGCTGGTGGGGGACGGAAGATCGAGGTCGATCGGCTCGGCGAGCGCGGCGCGCATTGATGCCGGCAGCGCCAACGTGCCGAGCGCGCCTGAGGCCAAGGTGCCGGACCATTGGAGAAATGCGCGACGGTGCATCGTATCCAGTATAGGTGGTGAAACGGCGAGGAAACGGAAAAGTTAGTGATCCCCGTCAGCACACTGCGAACAGTGAAGCCGGAGAAGGACGCTAACTAGCGCCTAACACCCAAGTTCAGCGGCGGGCGCACATCATGAGAGCCGAGACGAAGCCGAGGCAAACCGCGCGCCCGTCTGCTGCAATTCTTGGTTAGTCGGTGTCCGGTGCGGATCCCGCGCCTGCTGCCCGCGTAAAGTGCCAGTACCAGATCCCCGACCGGTCGGATGTCGCCTCGATCATTGCTCACCTCGCCTCATTAGATCGCTTGTCAGCTTCAGCGCGTGTTATGCGTTACGGCTCAGAGATCTGGAGGTCCCTGCAGATCTTTCGGGCAAGAAATTCCTTGATCTCTCGATGGCGCGGCACCGTAGACACTTTCCTCGTTTAAGTGTTCGCGTAAACCGAATGGCTGCCGCCTTCACGTAGAAGTCGACAGCCATGCCTTTCTAAGTGGCGAATCAGATCAACCCGCTTCACACCTAAGCAGGGACTCTCAGCCGCTCACGAATTACCGGGTCCGACCCGAGATCTTGCTCGGCTAGAAGCCGGTTGGATTCGAGCACCAAGCCGACCGCCTCCCGCAAATTCTCCCGTGCTTCGTCGAGAGTTTCTCCCTGGGTATTGGCGCCAGGCAGCTCCTCAACAAATGCCACGTAACCGCCTTCCGGCGCCTCTTTGAATACGGCCGTGAACTCGAACTGCATACATGCCTCCGATACCTGAATCTACAACCATGTCGGGTGACGCATAACTACATATTAGGCCTCTGATCGTCTCACTCGAACATCGGTGGCCCGAGCGTCGTGACGCCGTACCTCGTTGCCATGGCGTCCATCTGATCAGGATCGGGTAAGGCACCGAGCGGCGTGGCGGCCGACAGCTCCACGAAGAAACGGGAGAACATCCCCGGCACCGTCGCGATGAGAAGCCGGGCGTCCGACTTGGTGAAGTTCTGGTAGGTGTGGACGACGCCGCGGCGCAGATACACCGTATCGCCTGCGCGTACGGTATGCCGTTCTCCATCGAGATCGAACACGAGTTCTCCTTCCAGGACATAGAATAGCTCGTCTTCGCGCGTGTGCACGTGGCGCGGCGGCCCGGACATCGGCGGGGCCACGAGGTGAAAGAATGCCAGCGTTTCCTCGGAGTCTTCTGCCGACACCTTCACGAGCGTTTCTTCGCCGACAATGTTAAGAGGCGCCGGCGTGCGCCCGTCGGGAGCGGCGACGACGATTGCCCGTACAGGCGTGGGACGCCACGCTGATCCTGCGAGCTCGACCGTTCCCGCGTTTTCTGTGCTCATGGCTTGGTCTCCTTATGATTGGTTGAGCGAGGTTTTCGCACGCGTGCACGGGCCTTGGCTACCGAGATGACCGCCTCCAGCGCCGTTGCCGCGGCCTCACGCGCTTCGTTGGCCGACAGCTTCCCGCGGTCACGCAGCATCTGCCAGAAAGGAGCGCTGTAAATCGCCACACAGACGGCGATCAAGCGCCGACCCTCTGCCGATGAAAGGTCGCGGGTAACGGCGGCCAGACTTTGTTCGAAGGCGGCTCGGCCCTCAGCGGAACCGTGCGCCCGGGCGTCGGTCGTCGACGATGCGAAGGTGGTAGCGCGCACAAACGTCGCGTGCTTCTCGAACACCGCGAATTGCGCGCGCACCGCAGGCACGATGTCCGCTTCGGTGGTGGGCCATCGGGTGCCGGTCTCATCGCGTATCCGCGCCCACAGTGCGGCTCCCAGATGTCCGCGCGTTGGAAAATGCCTATACACTGTACGTGCCGCGATCCCGGATCGGTCGGCGATTGCCTCGTGCGAGATCGTCGACGCCGGCTCCTCGCGCAGTATCGTCATCGCACTGTCGAGAATGGCCTTACGGGTGGATTCTCGTTGTCGGTCGTGCGCCGACAGAGGTTGCGGACTCGTCATGACAGTATACTGTCATGATGTCAGTATTCTGTCAAGACCACTGGAGACAGAACAAATGGCGCGGCGACGAGGGGTGGCCCCCCTCGCGCTTGCGTGACATGCATATGGCTGTTATCTACAACCATATGGTTGTATATCCTCGCCTCTCCAGTGCCGACACTGACCGGCTCTTTCATGCTCTCGCAGACGCCACCCGGCGCGACATTGTCACCCGGTTGTTGGCCGGGAAGCCGGCATCGGTGTCTACTCTTGCCGCCCGCTACGACATGTCGTTCGCGGCGGTACAGAAGCACGTCGCTGTCCTGGAGGATGCCGGCCTCGTGACCAAGCGCGCGCAGGGTCGCGAGAGGATCGTACATGCCAACCCCGAACGCATTGCCCGCGCGCGGGAGCTTCTCGTTCAACTCGAGGGCCTGTGGCGGGCCCGCTTCAGTCAGCTCGATGCGGTCCTCGCCGAGCCAGGCAACAAAAAGGAGTAATCAATGCCGATCACTTCAGTTTCGTCCGATGCCAGTGCGCTCACACTAACAGTAGTCGCCGACTACCCGGTGCCAGTCGAGCGCCTCTGGGATGCTTACGCCGACCCGCGCCAGCTCGAGAAGTTCTGGGGGCCGGAAGAGTGGCCGGCGAGCTTCACTCGGCACGACATGGCCGTCGGCGGCGAATCACACTACTCGATGACGGGCCCCGACGGCACGAAGTCGCGCGGATGGTTCAACTTCCTCCGCGTCGAGCCCTTCCGCCTGATCGAAGTCGAGGATGGCTTCTCGCGCGATGACGGCAGCCGCAACGACGAGATGCCGACGATGCGGATGATCTTCAACTTCGAGAAGACCGAGGGTGGATCGCGTTTCACGAGCGTCACGCATTTCCCGAGCGTTGAGACCATGGAGCAGCTCGTGAAGATGGGAATGATGGAAGGCATGCGCTCGGCCATGAGCCAGATCGACGCAGTGCTCGCTGACCTCCGTTCATTCGCCGCCGGTCGCGCGACCGAGTCGCAGAACCTGAGCGACACGCAGGTGCGGATCAGCCGGGTCATTCGCGGAAGCACGAAGGACGTGTGGCGTGCGCATCACGATCCGGACCTCATGAAGCGCTGGCTGCTCGGGCCGGACGGCTGGACGATGCCGGTGTGCGAGGTGGCGACGAAGGTTGGAGATTCGTATCGCTACGAGTGGGAGGCCGTTGATGGATCCCAGCGTTTCGGTTTCGAGGGCGAACTTGTCGAGTCGGACCCTCCGCACCGCGCGGTGACGACCGAGCGAATGATCGGGATGGACGGTCCGGGTACGACCAATCTCATGACGCTCACACCCGTCCACGGTGGAACGCTCCTCACGATCGTCGTCACCTATCCCAGCCGCGAGGTCCGCGACATGGTGCTTGGCACGGGGATGGTAGGGGGGATGGAGCAGAGCTACGCCCGGCTCGAGCGGGAGGTGTTGAAGGCGGCTTAACTACGGCCCAACAGGGGCGGGGTTGGAAATTGCGATGCAGCCTATGCATCTGCACGGGCTGGCACGGAGAACCCCAACGCTCATTTCGAGTCAGCGATGGTGGTCTGACCGGTCACGGATGCGCGCTCTGCTGAGGCCGTAGGACGCATCGTGCTTCGCGGCCACCCCTTGCATGCCGCGGGCGCCTGTGTTAAATACTGAACCCGATGGTTCAGTATTTAACGACCCGACTTGATACTTCGTTCGCCGCGCTCTCGGACGCGACGCGGCGTGGCGTTCTGGAGCAGCTCGGACGAGCCGACGCTTCGATCACGGACCTTGCCGAGAAGTTCCACATGACGCTCACGGGCATGAAGAAGCACGTCGGCGTTCTGGAGCAGGCGGGGCTCGTCACCACGAAGAAGATCGGGCGCGTGCGGACGTGCCAGCTGGGCCCGCGCCGATTGGAGGAAGAGACGGTGTGGCTCGAGAGGTACCGCCAGCGCTGGGACGAACGCTTCGACGAGTTGGACAAGGTTGTGGAGGAACTGACACGAAAGGAGAAGAGCGATGAACGCAAGAATCGAAAGTAAGCCCGGTCCCGTGAAGAACCGCACAACGGTGGAACGGAAGTCGGACCGCGAGGTGGTTGTCACGCGGACCATCAACGGCCCGGCGCGCATCGTGTTCGAGGTATTTACCAAGGCCGAGCTGCTCAAGCGCTGGTGGGTGCCCAAGTCGATGGGAATGACTCTGCTGTCCTGCGAGGTGGATGCTCGTGTTGGCGGCAAGTACCGATTGGTATTCGACCACGGTGGCTCCGAGCCTGCCGCGTTTTTCGGCTCGTATGTCGAAGTGAAGCCGTACTCGCGCCTCGCATGGACCAATGAAGAAGGTGGCGAGGGCGGGCCTGTCACCACGGTGACCTTCGAAGAAAAGGGCGGCAAGACGCTGGTGGTACTGCGCGAGAGCTATCCTTCGAAGGAAGCACTCGACGCTGCCGGCACCGGGGCAGCCGATGCAATGGTCGAGACGTTCGATCAGCTGGACGAGCTTCTCGTCGCCCTGGGTGAGAGCTCGGGACAGTAACGGAAACGTGGACCTGGCGGTCGGTCGCGTCCTAACGTGCGCCCAGGCCCAGCCGAGCAGGGTGATGGCCAGGAAGGGATAGGCGCCGAATGGTCCAGGCAAACTCCGCGTCGCAACGAGGGCATCGCGCGCGAGTGGCAAAGGTATCGAATGTACCGCCGCCCCCATCGGGGCTACACGATCACTGCATGCCGAAGAACGGCGCGAAGGCGCTCCCATGCCTGGCGCGGCGACAGAATTGGTAGCGGGGCGCGGTCGGCCAGCACAAGAAGGTCTTGATCGCCAGTCACGAGCATGTCGGCGCCCTCTGCCACCGCAGACGCGAGCACCCATGCGTCGTCCGGATCGCGGAGTTTCAGCGAGAGCAACGCGGCGGGCTTTGGCACGATAGTCTGATCGCGCAGCAGGCTCTCGGCGAGATCCGCCTGGGACTTTGCGGCCTTGAAGCGCTGCACGAGGACGCGACGGAGCTCCGTGAGATTCACCTCGCCGGTGACCACTTCATGCTCGGCCAAGAGGAGGCGCATAAGGTCCGCGCAGAGCCCTCGCGCGGCGAACGCGCTGATGAGCACGTTCGTGTCGAGGAAGACCCTCACGACACGTCGGCGAAGACGTCCTCATCTGTGAGGAGGCCCTGCGTCTCGGCCAGCGGGAGCAGCGCGCGACGGGCCTGCTCAAACCGCGCGAGCGCGAGCTGACGACGCAACGCATCGCGGACGAGCTCGCTTCGACTCCGGCCGAGCTGGCGGCTCAGGCGGTTCAGTTCGCGCTCGAGCTTGGCGTCGAGGCGGATGGTCACGGTGGCGGACTTCATGTAAGACAATGTAAGACACGCATCGTCGTTCCGCAAGGACGCGCCCAGTCCGTGTAACGCTTTAAGCTCTGCTGCAAGCGAATGATACAAAGAGCGAAGCGAGCAACATTAGATCGCTTGTCAGCCGGAGCGAGTGTTAGATGGCACGGGCTTGGAGCCAAGACCCCAGATACTCGCGCCGAAATGCGTGATTCTGTATCGCGACAGCTGGCTGCCCAAGCTCATACGTCGTACCGCTTGTGCACCAGCTTACGTGGTCGGCCGCATCGAGAAGTGTCGGTATTTCATGCCCGGTGACAACAATCGCCACGCCATCGGCTGCAAGCTGAACCAGGGTCCTCGTCAGGTCTTCTGCGTCAATTGGAGCTATCCCACGATACGGCTCGTCTGCAAGCAGACACACTGGTCGGCGAACCACAACGGCCGCGAGTTCCGCCCGCCGTCGTTCACCACCAGACAGCTGGTCAGGGCGCTTGTCCAGATGTCCGCCGATTCCGAGTCGTTCCGCCGCCTCCACTATATCGGTGCCGTCAAACTGGCGACGGATCATGTCGAGCTGGTGTCTGACCGAGAAGGCAGTAGACAGCAGGTCATGGTCGGGGAGATAAAACAGGCCGGCAGCAGCCAATTCACGCAGATGAGCCGACAGATATACGCGATCGCGAAAATGAACTGCGCCACTATCCGCTGACAACACACCGGCGCCAATCTTGAGCAGCGTCGATTTACCTACCCCATTGATGCCGAAGAGAACTCGTAACTCGCCGGGAACTGCGCGCAGGGTCGCCGATGACAATATTCGACGACCCCTGAAAGACTTTCCGACCGATTCCGCAGTGAGAATGGGCTTCATCAAAGCCTGGCTGCGAGAAGTCGAAGTGTGAGCTCCCCAATCAGGACTGGGGTCACGAATATGGCCGCAAGGTGCAGGGGGCCAACGCCCAGGTTTCCGAGGAACGCTCCCTCTCGATGTCGGTATGTATCGAGGAAGCAGGTCACGACGGTCAACACAATGAATGCAACCATAACCGGTGTTGGCAGCCGGACCGGATCTGTTCCCGCCAGCAGGAAGACGCCCGCGATTGCCGCCCGAGTGAGCAGCCACAGTCGGGTTCCACGAAGGACATATGCTCGAACGATAAGTCGATTGGGGCGCATGTGGTCGAGGCCCTGACGGTCGAGTGAGTTGGTGTCATCTAACGTTCGCTTCTGCTGCGGACACTCCCATAAAATGCGCCCGCGCAGCGGGCGCTTCAATAGCGTGGCTGTCGGCAGCAAGCATCGTTAGCCTGCGGCGCACCGGAGCCAGGCGGCAACGTGCGCGACGCTACCCTACCCGTGAAGGCTTGCCAGAGAAGGCAAGTTCCAGCAGTGACGTGAAAGTCATTGCTGCCAACTGCGCGTGCGAGGCAGCACGACAGTTCCAAACACCCCTGAGCCCGGGCCGCTCACAGCGCCAGAGCCCGTAGCTATGGCGGAACCCGCCTCCACGTCGGATACTATCAGCGACCCCGAACATGAGCGGCCGCCTCACGCGTCAGTGCCGGCGTTACCGCGGCATGACGCACCACACGGAGTTCAGCATGCGGTCCACAGCCATCTCCTGCAAACTGTTCTTGTTGCTGTCGTCGGCGTCGATAGCTGCGACTGCCAATGCGCAGGGCAACCTTCCTGGTCGTGTTACCGATATCAAGGTTGGCGAATACTTCATTACCGCACCCGACTCGATCGCAGCGGGTATAGTGACGTTGCGAGTAACACAGACCGGCGATGTGGCGAAACCATGGCCGCCTGACATGGTGAAGCTGCGCGCGGATCCTACGTACTACTTCCACATGGTGTGGCTGGTTCGACTCGACTCGGCGAAGACGATCGCGGACTATTACAACGCCGTCCGCGACAGCGCGCCGGCGCCGTGGGCGACAATCGTGGGAGGCGCTGGCTTCGCTGAAGCACCAGGTTCTTCAAATGTTTCGCTGATTGTTCCGCCGGGAAATTACGCACTCGTATGCCACGTTGGGTCTGCCCGACCAAACCGCGATCGCTACCATATGCTCAAGGGCATGTTTCGTTCGCTCAAAGTGGTCGGAGCGAGTGGCACAGAGCGATTACCGGTACCAACGCTCACGGTCGTGCTCAGCGGAGATTCCCTGGTCATGCCGGATACGATTTCTGCTGGCGAATACCGCATCCTCGTCCAGAACATGCGCGCGCGTCGAAGCGATTTCGAAATCAACCGGTTGAAGCTTGGCTTCACGATCGCACAGTTACGTGCGTGGCGAGCAAACCAGTTGACTGAACCACCGAAGCATTCAGTTGGTGGTGTGGTTGGCATTACGCCGAATGGGTCGCTCTTGACCAGCGTAGTGCTCGACCGCGGTGACTATTTCTTCGGCGAGAAGCACGTGGTAGTTCGCTGAGCGGGGCTGCTGCACATCTCCTTCCCGGCGACGCATGGCACGACTGCGCACAAGAAAAAGCCGGCTCGCGCGACGCGCAGCGCGGACCTGCTGCGCGATGCGACGCCGGACGTGGCGGCGTTGCGAGCCCACTTCAAACTGAGCCAGCCGAAGTTTGCGGCACTCTTGGGTATCAGCGTAGACACGCTGCAGAACTGGGAACAGAATCGCCGCCAGCCGGAGGGGCCAGCGAAGGTGCTGCTCCGCGTGGCCGCGACGCATCCGGAAGTCCTGCTTGACGTGGCGCAGCAAACGCCGAAGCGTCGTTCACGACGATCTGCAGCGTAGCGAGTTTTGCGCGTTGTCGACATAACGCCTTCAGTTAGTTGGTATGAAGCGGCTGGACCTCCACGGTGACGTGGTGGCAAGTTCGCCCCACAGGTAATGACGTGCTCATCGTCTTGCGACGAGGCACAAACAGCCCGGGAGGCCAGCCATGGATACAATAGGACTCGATCTTCACAAGCG
>JBPPMU010000172.1:0-6010 GCA_051306215.1 Gemmatimonadaceae bacterium
GCAATCGCCTTGTCGAGGCTGGCAACCGCTGCTGCGTTGACCGCCGTGTACGGCTCGAGAACCGCTGACGCGTCAGGCGTATCCTCGACGACGACGAAACCCTCGTTGAAAACGAGTGCCTCGAAACCGAGGGCGAGTCCCTGTATCATCCGGCCAAACGCCTGGAACTGCTCGGTTTCATCCGGAGCGGACGAACTTGCAGCAACGCGGACGCCACGGGCGATTGCCCTGAGGCCGTCGTTCGCTGCGCCGAGCGCTCCGTACATCACGTCGTAGGGCTGAGACGCGGCTCGCCCGTCCGAAGCTGCCGAGCTGTTCTGATATGCCAGCCGCGGCTCCTGGCCATTGAAGCGTGCGCCATAGTTGCCGAAGGCCATCGAGGCCACGTCGCCCATAACTTCCACAGCGATGCCCGGGTTTGGCTCGCATGGGTTCACGGCGCAACCCTGCATTCCAAGGAACCACGTGTTGTAAGAGCTTCCGATGAGCTGCCGGACGTCGCTCGGCGTCGAAATCGCGCGCGCCACGTCGGGCGCGTTCGGGTTCGTTACGTCGAGATCCGGATTGCAGGCACCGGCGAGCGCGAGAACCGCCGCGCTGCCAGCCAGTGCCGCAAATCTGTTTTTTGGTTTCATGAGTGTCATTTATCTGGTTGAACCGGGGTCGGTCCCGGGCCAGTCGGCCCGGAGCCGGCTCCGATCTGTCGTTAGAAGCCGATCTCGATCTGTCCGGTGAACTGACGGAAGCTCGGATACCTGAAGCCGTCGACGCGGAAGTTGAAATCCCCGTTCGAGCTCGCTTCCGGATCGAAGCCGCTGTAGTCGGTCCACGTCTTCAGGTTGCGACCGATCAGCGCGACCTTCACGCTGCGGCCGGTCCCCAGGAACCTCATCGAATTCAGGACGCTCTGACTGAGTGAGTAGCTGACGGAGACCTCGCGGAGCTTCACGTAGCTGCCATCCTCGACGAAGTAGCTGTTCGGCTCGATGTTGTTATAGAAGCCGACGCTGTAGTACTGGAGATGCTTCTTGTTTTCAGGTGCCTTGGCTGACTGGTCGATCCCGCCGTGACGGCGGTCCTGATACATCCACTGCTTCGTGAAGTTGTAGATGTCGCCACCCCGGGTGCCGTCGAGAAGGCCGTAGAACGTGAGGCCTCCGACCCGGACGGTGTTTGCGAGGCCGAATGAGTAGTCAGGGTTGACGTCGGCGATCTTCACGTTGTTGCTGCCGGTTGCATCGACATAGGCAATCGCGCGTTCCGCTGCAGTCCCCCTTGTTCCCCGGCGCACGACATAGCCGTCGTCGTTTATCTCGTACGTGGCATTGAGATCGACGCCTGCGTTGAGCGGATTGTCAGCAAGCTCTTCTATCGTCCGCGCCCATCTCTGGCCGTAGACAACACCGAGCTGCTCGCCCGCCCTGTAGTAGAAGATGTTCTGGTTCTGCGAGACTGAGCCGACGCGGAAAGGCGCGCGGTTCAGCTCGTCGATCTTCTGCCGCGACTTCTCGGCCGTAAGCGTGAAGTTCCAGCTCAGGTTCGCGCGCTCGATAACGCGCGTGTTGAGCGATCCCTCGAACGTCCGGCCACCGACGCGGGCGGCGTTCTGCCACTGCGCAGTGAAGCCGCCGGACTGGGCGAGCGACAGCGGAACCAGGAGGAACGCGCCCTCGGTGTGACGATCCGACTTCACGTACTCGAGGTCGAAGCGGTCGAGGAAGCTGGCGTTGATTCCGACTTCGTTCTCAGTCTGCTTCGCCGGCTCGAGAGCCTTGTTGCCGACCGTGTTCTTTGAAAGCGTGCCGGCGAACACCGTGTATGTCTCGTACTGATATGAATAGCCCGGGCGGAGTCCTGCCGTTCCGCGGCCTGCGCGGATCTTCAGCTCCTGGAATCCGGGGATCCTGATGTCCTGCGTGATTCTCCATCCACCTGACACGCCGTAATAATTGGCCCAGCGATTTTCCGAGCCAAATAGCGACGAGCCGTCGCGGCGTCCGACTAGCTGCATGAGATAGCGGTCGCCGTAGTTGAAGTTCTGCACGACACTGCCGTTGATCGTGCGGATGTTCTCGACGAACGAGTTTGCATTCAGCGTAGTCGGATCACCGGCCTGGAGGTCGGGAACCGATGCGACCTTGAGGGCCGCGGTCGACGTGAAGAACGCATTGTTGCGCTCATCCTCGTACTGATACGAGGCGCGAGTGGCCGAGTGGAGCTGGCCGAGCGTGAAGTTCGCGAGCGCACTCGCCTGCGAGTTCGACGACTGGTTGTTGTTCTGGTCGATGCGCAGCGTTCCCTGCGACTCTGACTCGACTACGGTGTTCGTACCGACAAGGCCGCGATCGAGGAAGTTCGAGATACGGTTGTTGAGACGGTCAGTGCCGTAGCTTCCGTCGAACGTCAGCCAGTTGAACGGACGATAACGTGCCGAGAACGACCCGATGATGCGCTCGCGACGGTCGTTGTAGCTTCTCTGGTAGAGATCGAGAAGCGGATTTCCACGGGCAGTTCCGCCAGCCGCTGCCGGGGGCAGCACGGGCGAATATTTCGTCCCGCAGGTGGCCTGCGTCGGGTTGCTCTTGTCGCAGGCAACCGTCGCGTTCGGGTACTCGAGATCGACGTCAGGTGGCGACTGCAATAATGCGAAGAACGCCGAGCCCGAACCCTGTCCCACGCTTGGAACCTGGTCGTTGAATGAAAGTCCATACGTGAAATTCATCGAGACGTCAGCTTTCGTCCCCAGTCCCTGGTCGAGATTGAGGCGAAGGTTCTGGCGCCTGAATCCCTGGAGGAGCGGGAGAATGCCTCGGTCAGTGTCGCGCGCGAAGGAAGCGGAGAAATTCGTATTCTCCCTGCGCATTCCGACCTGAGCATAGTTGGTGACAGTGCGTCCCGCCTGGAGGTGCGTCTTGAGCTGATCGCGCCACGTGCCGGCGGGGAACGGGTTATCGATATAGCCGTCGGTCTCGATGATCCGGGCACCGCTCGTGTTGAGAACGAAATCACCCGCTGAGTTGAGAACGTAGGGGTGTGTCTGGAGAAGCGGAACGTAGTTTTCGACTGAGCTCGTTCCGACTGCGTTGCGGGTGAGGAACGTCACCTTTCCTTCAGGTGAGTCCTTGCCGCGCTTCGTCGTGACAGCGATCACGCCGCTTGCCGCGGCCGATCCGTAGCTGTTCGCCGATGCTGCACCCTTCAGGACTTCGATCGACTCGATGTCGTTGCCGTCGATGTCGGCGAGCCCGTTCTGGGATATGACTCCGTCTATGATGACAAGCGGGGCCTGTCCCGGCGAGCATGATACGGTCGCCGTCAGGCTCGCGGAGCAGTTCTGCCCGGGGACTCCGAGGTTCGTCGATGTGCGGATGCGGATCGCCGGCGACGAGCCGGGTTGTCCCTGCGTGAACGACACGCGGACCCCCGACACCTTGCCTGCTAGCGCCGTTGCCGGGGACGTTGCCGGAACTTCTCGCAGCTGCGCCTCACCGACTTTCCCGACGGAGATCGTCAGGTTCTTTGACGATGTAGCTTCCGCTACGCCGGTCACCACTACATCGTCGATGCGCGTGGCGTCCTGCGTGAGCTGGAAGTTCTGGGTCTGCGTTCCTTCCGTGACCGTGACATCGCGGCTGACCGGCGCGAAGCCGATGCGCCGCGCTGTCACGAGGACGGAGCGTCCGACCGATGCACCCGGAAGGGTGATTATGTAGGTACCGTCGACGCGCGTATTCGCGCCGACCCCGAGCCCGAGGCTCGGTATTACGACGTTCGCGCCGGGGATTCCGTTCCCGGCCGCGTCAGTTACCCGCCCTGATACTATTGCCTGTGCCTGCGCACCCGAACCCGAGACGACGGATGCCAGGACAACGAGCGTGAAGAGCATGTAACGCAACGAACTGATCTTTCCTTTCATGATTGTCTCTCATTTGACAATGTGACCGGTGCACCCTGTCGTGCGCCGGAGCAACTCGTACAACGGCAAAATCAGCCCATTGGCATTCCCCCTTGTCAGTGGCGGTGGTTAACCGCGGCGTTTTTGATTTGTCAGCAGTTACCTGCGTAGTATCAGGGGTGTGCACGGATAGCTCTACGCAACTGGGATGTGACGCATCTGAACGGGGGTATTACGCATCCAGGCGTGACAACCCGCGGGGGCAATCCCCCATGGCGTGCGGAGCCGGTGAGACCGATTATTACAGAACCCTTACAGGAGACCGGGAAGCATGGCAGTACGGGCGCCGGCGTTCATGTCATCTCCCGCCACCCGCATGGTGGTGAGAGTCGTCGTGTATTACGCAGTGCTTATCGCGGTGGGATTCTTTGCGCGCCGCCAGCTGCCGGGCGCGGCTCCGCTCACCGGTGAATCGTTCTCGACGCTGCTTGCCGAGGCGCGTACTCCCTACGGAGAATCGACCGGTGCCGCCGCTGACAGCGACCGCACGCTGAGCGTCGTCGTAGCGATGGTCTCCGCCATCCTTCTGTCTCTTCCTGTCGCCTGGGTTTACCAGCTCACCCGGGCGAAACGCGGATACCAGCAGTCTGTCGTGCAGCTGCTCATAATCCTGCCGCTCGTCGTCGCGGGAATCGTTGTGCTGGTGAAATACAGTCTTGCGCTCGCGTTCAGCCTCGCCGGAATCGTCGCCGCAGTGCGGTTCAGGAACACGCTCGACGACAGCAAGGACGCGGTCTACGTCTTTCTCGCCACAGGCATCGGACTGTCGGCAGCCGTCGACATTCCCGTGGCCGCGGCACTGTCGATGCTGTTCAACACGACGATTCTCGCGCTCTGGTATACCGACTTCGGCAATTCGCCGATGGAGCTCGAGGGGAAGATCGCGGCGCGGCGCCTCAAGCGCGCAAAGGAGCTCGCGAGAACTGGAACCTTCGTCGCCCAGATCGACAATGAAGTTTTGCGGAACATGACGCGGGAGCAGCTCGAGGGTGTCGCGCAGCGCGCTCTCAAGCGTGCGCACGACGACGGGTCGAAAGGTGCAGCAGTTCCCTCGATGGAGACATGCCTGCGGATCACGAGCCGCGACATGGATGCAACCCGGCGGCGCTTCGAGTCAGTCATGGGTGACTTCGCCAAACAGTGGCGCGCCGGTATCCCGGTGCCGGGCGAGGACGGGGTGCAGACGCTCGACTACTATATACAACCGAAGAAGACAATTCAGCCCGACGAGCTCATCGCGCTTGTAAAGACCGCGGCGGGACCTGAACTGGTCGACGCCGAGATTCGATAGACCGACCCGATGCACCCGCCGCAGTCTTTCCGTTTCGAGGTACGCTCGGCCCGCCACCTCGAGGAGCTTGCAAGGTTGCCTCTTCCGCTCAGTTCCGGAGGCGGAGCGCCGAAGGCATCGCGCCATCGTGATCTCTATCTCGACACGCCTGAGGACCTGCTCCGCAGGCGGAACGTCGTCTGCAGACTGCGGCTCTGCGCCGACGATACGCGGTGGCTTTCAATACACATAGGAGCTGGCGCCGATGGGGCCGGGGAGCGGTTTGATTCGGCTGTGAAGTCGGCTGATGTTGCGGCAGCGCTTGCGGAGAACACGCCGACCGGCCGGCGCCTGCGAGCGCTCGTCGATCCGTCACTGCTCGTAGCCCGGCTCGAGATCCAGACCGAGCGGACAACACGGACGGCCGATCGTGACTGGCTTGGACGCCACCGCGTCGAGGTTCATTACGACAGGGCGACCGCAAAGCGGGACGGCAGGTCGAGCACGTTCTATCATGTGTGTTTGCACGCGCGCCGGGGGGATCCCGACAAGGTTCTCCGCCTCGCTGAAGCGTTCGAGGCTGACCACACGCTGAGACGAAGCTCGATGAGCTCTCGCGAGCACGCCGAGCTCCTGCTCAGGTGGAAGAAGGGACCAGCGGATGCGGCGGCTCCTGCGGCAGCGCACGGACCCGAGCCGACAACGACCGAGAGTTTTCACCCGCAGTTCCTCAATCCCGAACTGAGCCTGCTGGCGTTTCAGAGCCGCGTGCTTTCACTCGCCGA
>JBPPMU010000173.1:0-2996 GCA_051306215.1 Gemmatimonadaceae bacterium
TGTCATCGACGGCGTGGCCGGGCGCCATCCCGGACTGAAAATCGTCATGGATCACATGGCGCTGAGCAGCAGCAAACCGGAGGAAGAAACTTTCCGCGATTTTGACAAGCTGCTGCCGATTGCGAATCGTCCCAATGTCGCGGTGAAGGCGAGCGCGCTGCCCAACTATATTGCCGATGCCTATCCGTTCGACAAGATACAGGCCCATGTGCGCAGGGCGTACGAAGCGTTCGGTGCGCATCGCACCTTCTGGGGCAGCGACCTGTCGCGCTCGCCGGTGCCGTACCGCGAACACATCGACATGTGGCTCAAGGACGCGCCGTGGCTGAGGGAAACGGACAAGGAATGGGTGATGGGACGCGGTTTGTGCGAGTGGCTGGGGTGGAAGACGGACTGAGCGCTACGTCGCGCACCAGATGAAATTGGTGCGCTTGTGCGGCCTGCGACGGCTCAGTTGCTGTTTTTTGCCGGCACCAGCGGAATGAAATCGTACTCGCCTATGCCCTGCAACACGAGGAAGGTTGCCGAAGTGTCCCCGCCGTTGATGACCAGGTGCGGTCGGCGCGGCGAGACCGAGAGCGTATCCCCAGGTCCCAGACGCACCTCTTCCCTGGGTTAGCGCATGAAGATCCTGATATTTCCCGCGAGCACGTAAAAAGTGTCCTGAATGTGGCTGTGGTAATGCCAGGGTACTTGCTGGCTCGGCGAAATCTGCAGTTCGTTGATACGGAATCCAGGGCGCTCGGCGTGAGTTTGCCGGCGCTCGACTTCATACAACGGGCTCGCATCCTTCAGTGCTTCCATCGGTTTTCTCCGGGTGGTGTGGCTCTATCCTAGCCGAACTTAGCGGATTCGCGGGGTACGAGCGGATCAAGTGATTGATTCTTCACGGGGTGACACCCAAAGGTCTGCACTACACGGCTGCGGCGCGGGCGACCTGCTCGGCAGTGATTTTCGGTGGCGCCTGAGCGGGCAAAGTGAGTTTGAGCTTTTCCAGCAGCAGCTTGATCTCCGGCTCGGGCTGCGTGTAGCGCGTGAGGCTCAGTTCGCGTCCATCGGTGGTTGGGATATGGACATCGATCATTTGCATGGTCGCGAATTTCTCGAGCACGCTACGCGGTGTGAGACCTGGCGCAAGCGCGTTCAGTTGTTGGCCGAGCGTGACGTGCAGACAGTAGGCGAGGAAGGCGATAAAGATGTGCGCTTCGATGCGGCTCTCTTCTTGATGGAAGACCGGCCGCAGCGCCAGATCACTCTTGAGCGTTCTGAAAGCAGCTTCGACTTGGACGAGCTGCAAATAGAACTCCCAGAGTTTCGCCGGATCAGATTCGGTGAGGTTGGTGCGTAGTAGATAGCGTCCTTCGCGGCGGCGGACCTGTCTGAGCTTGTCGCGATCGAGCCGGTAAGTGAAACTTGCGCCGCGCTTGGGCACGTCGATCTCGATCAGCCGCCAGGCAGCCGGCGCCTTGGTCTGTGCGGCACCGAGCTTCATCAGCAGCGCATCGCGGGTGAGCTTCATGTTGCTCAGTTTCTTTAGCCGCTCCCACAGCCACTTCAGCTGCCGGCGGCGCATTGAGCGTTCCTTGGCGATGCGATCGCGACTCTCGGCGAAGACGTAGAGCTCACTGTCCTGCTCCAAGAGCTTCACCCGCACCTCGGGGCGAGCGATGTGCCAGGGCTTGTCCAACAGCGCCTCCTCCATGCGCGTGAGACGTCCCTTGGGCGTGCCCACGAGGTAGTGCACCGGCGGATCACTCGCGCGCATCTGCGCGAGCACTTCCTCTGTGGGCACACCCCGATCCATGCACCACACACGGCGCGCTTTACCGTACTGGCGCTCGATGCGAGCGAGGAAATCTTTGAGGGTAGTCGAGTCCGCGGTATTGCCCGGGAGTACTTCGTAGGCGAGCGGCAAGCCCTCAGGGGTCACCACCAAAGCGATCACCACTTGCACGCAGTCCGGACGGTGATCGCGCGAGTAGCCGTGGCGGCGCTTATCGTCTTCATCTGCCGGTGGATCGGATTCGAAGTAGGTGCTCGTGAGGTCGTACAAGAGCACATCGAAGCTCGCGTTGAACAAATCCCGCCAGCGACCTACCAAGTGATCGAACACCGCCTGCTTGTGCTCAAGCAGCCGATCGTGACAGGCGTAGAGCGCGTGGATGTCGGCAAGCGCGGCATCGGCGCCAAGCAAATCGCCGAGCGCACTCCTCTCGAACCAGTGCCGATGTAATCGCCACTCGCTACCCGGGGACAGGAGCCGATAGGCCACCAGCACAAACAGCACTTGATCCCAACGCGTGCCTTTACGCGAGGGCGCCAGTCTCTCGCTCCAGAACTCATCGAGCCCCAGCTGCTGCCATAGCCCCAACGTGAGCCAACACGCACCCCATTGCCGTGGTCGCTCCAAGCGCAACTGCGCAAGCTTCAGGCGCACAATCGACTCGTCCGGTATGACCCCCTCGCAACGATCCTCGGGAAACAGCGAGAGCGTTCGCGCCGCTTGCCTCGTCTCGTCCAGAACCTCGATCGAGCGGCGCCACGCACGCTCCTGCGAGCTGTTAATCTCCCCCAGGTACAACACGTGCCGTTGCAGCACGCGTCCACCACCGACGCGCTTGTTCTCCACCACGCTATAGTAGCGGTGCTCTTTGCCGTCCTTCTTGCGAGTAGTGGCGCGCAGGAACATATCGGCAATTGATTATCCGCATAAATTCACCGACCGCCAGAGGCAAGGTCTTCACTACAGCCGCTTTTGCGCAATTCCCGACACCCGCATTCAGACAAACCAATGACTTATGCTGCGCGATTATCTGCAATTACCCAAAAACCGAGCCGAATCCGCTAAGTTCGGTTAGCCCATTGATTCGAAATAATTTATTATATTGACATAAACTCAGCCCTTGCAGGAGGAAGCTGATGTTCGATCGATTAATCGGGGGCAAACCAGACCACCCTATGGCCAGCATGCGCAAGGCGCGCGAACTGGTGGCTGA
>JBPPMU010000174.1:0-13467 GCA_051306215.1 Gemmatimonadaceae bacterium
CGAAAAAGGCGCGCATAAGACTCCTGAGAATGCCGTGCGACCGAGCGTCGCCGGTCCTTTCGTGATAGCAGCGGGGAGACTCGAACTCCCGACCTCACGATTATGAGGCCAGCAACACGCGTCCGACTGACGCCAAAGTGTGCCGTCCTGAACGTAATGCCTCAATCGGCGGGGAGAACAGCGGGCCGAGCGTCAGCCCGCGTCAGCCCGGTTTGGCACCACCAATGGCACCACGCCGCTACTTCTTGGCGCGGCCGGTGGAGTCGGGCCGAACGCGGCAACTGCAAGGATCAGAAACGCACGGCGAGATCGGCGTATCATGTTAGCTCCTTGCTCCAAACGCGATGTATGCGCACCTGCTGTCTAACGGAAAGCTTCAAGGGCGAAGGGCGTGCTGGATCTCCGATGATGCAAAGATGCTGTTGGCCCTTCGTCCCCTGAAAACGATGTTAGACCAGCGCTGAAGCGGAAACGCGTTATCGATCCAGCCGTCGCGGGGCGCCCAAGCTCGGACGTTTATCGCCCGGTCTTCTCGAAACGCACCCCACGTACGCGGCCACTCCCCATGACCATGCCGACGATCCTCCCCCCGCGGCCCCGCGTGAATGTGAGTAGGAAGTCCCCGGCAAAGGTGTCGCCGTACGCCGGCCGAACTGTTCGCTCCGCTCCCCATCGCGTCTTGAGCACCAGCGTGCTGTCCGTCGCGGTGACGACGTAGGTCGCCCCGAGCTCCTCACTATGATATGATCCAGCGTACCTTTCGAGTTCTGCTGGAGATTGCCGCGCTGGCTCCTGGCGTCGTAGCGCGATTGGCTTTCGTGAAGGCCAGGTCAGCACGGTCTGCACCAGTTGCCCGTCGGGTGCAAACTCCAAGTCGACCGGTTGCCCGGTGACGCGGAAACGCCGGTCGCTGAGCGCTACGAGGGCCGGTCCTGCCGTCCGGCCGAGGATCAATGTATCGCCGCGCAGGGAAATGAAGGTCGGTGCGCCGGTATTTGGATTGACGTACACCCCTGCAAGTCGTGCGAGCTGCGCTGCCGACGGAGTCGCCAGCGCTCGGACCGGCTCGGCCACCGGCGCCAGTTTGTCGTCAAGGAATAGGTCGGCTACGCTCCTGGCAAGAGCGGCTGGGTTCGCTGACGATGCATTACACAACACCGTCACCGCCAGCCCGTGCGCTGGGAAGCGTCCCAGGTAGGCGCGATATCCGGCGTCCGCTCCGCCGTGTCCGGTGAGCTGGGCGCCCCGGTAGACCTCCATGCTAATCCCGAGCCCGTATCCGGTCGTGTCGCCGTTGTCCAGCGTGGCGCTCGCGCGCATCTCGCGCAGCAGTGTCTCGTTGCCGACTATGGGCTTCGCGAAATTCGCGTCCCACTTGAGCAGGTCGCCGACGGTAGTGAAGAGACTCGTTGCGCCGTAGGTGTCGAAGTTGGGCAGGCTGACGCGCCACGTGCCGTCCGCGCGACGCGAGTAACCGGCCGCGCGCCTTTTCACCACCATCGTGTAATCGTCGTGAAAGTGGGTTTGCGTCATACCCAGCGGTTGAAAGATCCGTTCGTGGGCGAACTCGCGCAGAGATTTGCCGCTCACGCGCCGGACGATCGTCCCCGCGAGGGTGTAGCCGGTGTTGCTGTAGAGGTACTCTGTGCCAGGGACGAAGTTGAGCGCCTTCTGGCGCCCAACAATCTCAAGCACATCCGCCTCGGTAATGCGGCTCTCCTCGAATCGTCCGCGCGCCATGAACAGGAGATCCCACTGATCGCGCAACCCGCTCGTGTGCGTCAGAAGATGCCGAATGGTGATCCGGTGACCATAGTCGGGAAGCTCGGGAAGATGTATTCGCACGTCATCGTCGAGTGACAGCTTGCCGTCATGCGCCAGTAACATCAGCGCCGCAGCCGTGAACTGCTTCGAGACCGAGGCAACGTGGAAGATCGACGCGGGGGTGATCGGGACGTCGAGTTCGAGGTTCGCCATTCCGTAGCCGTTCTGGTAGACGACCTCGCCATTCCGGCTTACGCCGAGCGCGCATCCGGGGCCGTCGGTGGCGCTCCAGACTGCGAACACCCGATTCACGGCCACCCGTGTGCTGTCGTTCATGGCCTGCTGGGCGAATGCGGCCTCGGCGGCACCGATCATGAGCGCGGCGGAGATGACGATGCGAATGCTGTGCATAGGGTTGAGAGGGCGCTCGTTGGAGGATAAGGTAGGAACGGTGTGATCGTCTAACGTTCAAGTTCTGTTGTAAGCACATCTATCTGCTGCAAGCACATCCAATAGTTGCGAGCGAAGCGAGCTTTGAAGAGTGATTGCCAGCAGCAACGTTCCGTTAAGCCGCACGTCGAGCGAATCGCCGAAAAATGGCTGTCAGCGCTGGGGGCCAACGAGGGCCTGGTACACTAGCGTCGAGAATTTCGCTCTCACGTCCGTTCGATTAGGAATCTGATTCATCATCAATATCGCGACGAGGCGCTCCCGGGGATCGACAAAGTATGTGCTGCCATATGCGCCGCCCCACCCGAACGTCCCGACCGAGCTCATGCCTCTAGCCCCATAGCGGTCCACAGTCTCGAACCCGAAACCGTGTCCAAGTCCATTGGTGCTGTATATGACGCCGATCTGGTTCGTCGTCATCAGCTCGACCGTGTGCGGCGCCAACACTCGAACAGGCCCCAGCGCACCGCCGTTGCGCATCGCCTCGAGAAAGCGCGCGTAGTCGCGCGCGGTTGATACGAGTCCAGCGCCTCCGGCGTAGCTTCGCCTCGGGCCATCTATGTAGTGTCCCTGTCCTCGAGCGCCTTCGGCCGCGCGCACCACGTGATTCGTAGAATCGCTCGCGTACACAGCGACGAGTCTATGCCGCTTCCCCGGAGGAAGGAAGAAATACGTGTCGGCCATGCCGAGGGGATTTAAAATCCGCGTCCGGATGAGGTCATCCAGCGTCATCCCCGATGCGCGCTCGGCTACACACCCGAGGATGTCCGTGCTGTAACCGTACACGAACTTCTCCCCTGGTTGAGCGATGAAGGGAAGAGTGCCGAGGCGTTCCATGGTCTCGCAGATCGGTTCGTCCTTGTCTGCGGTGTACCAACCAAAACCGGCGGCTGGCCCAAGTCCTTTTGCGCGATAGAGTGACGCGACGAGGGTGTCCGTACCATATGATATCCCGGCGGTGTGTGTGAGGAGATCGGCAAGCCGAATCGCGCGCTTCGCTGGAACGATCGCGGTCCCGGTATCGGTCAGACTCGCGACTCTGGCTCGGGCGAGTGTCGGGACGTACAGGCCCACCGGGTCGTTCAGCGCGAGTTTGCCCTCCTCCACCAGTGAGAGCAGCGCGGCGCTAGTGATTGACTTGGACTGCGATGCGATGCGGAATATCGCATCAGTCGTCATGCGGCGGCCTGCTTCCTTGTCAGCCCAGCCGAACGCGCGTTCGTACGCTACTTGTCCGTCGCGCATCACTAACACCACGGCGCCCGCGATGCGGTTGGAGTCCACTGCCAGACGCATGAAGTTGTCGATCCGCGCAAGACGATCAGGGGCAAATCCCAGTTGAGCCGGCAGCGGAGCGATCGATGAAGTTTGAGCGTCGGCCGGAGGCACGAGCGTGGCGGCCCACGTAGCACATGCAAACACGAAGGTGATTCGCATTGGAGTGCGGCTCCTGAGATTGACCTGAAACCCAGAAACTGATTCGGTTATTATCTCGGTCCTCGCCTGAGGAGGGCCGATGCGGAAGTCGAGATTTACGACGGAGCAGATCGTAGGGATTCTGAAGGAGCATGAGGCGGGCGCCAAGATCAGCGAGCTCAGCCGGCGCCACGGAATCAGCGACAACACGTTTCACAGGTGGAAGCGGAAGTACGGCGGGATGGAGATTCCCGATGCCCGCCGACTCAAGCAGCTCGAGGAGGAGAACCGGGCTCTGAAGCGGATCGTGGCCGACCAGGCGCTTAATCTCCAGGTGGTGAAGGATCTGCTGGGAAAAAAGTGGTGACCCCGAGCAAGCGGCGCATCGCGGTCACTGAGGCGATGGGGGCCGCGCAGATCTCGGAGAGGAGAGCTTGCCGCTTTACCGGATTTCCCATCTCCACTCAGCGCTACAGCTCGCGGAGACCTTTGGACGAACAGCTTCGCCTGAGGCTCCGGGAGCTCGCCGAGGTGAGGCCGCGCTGGGGCTATAGGCGGCTCTACGTGCTGCTCAAACGAGAGGGCTGTCAGAGGAACCGGAAGTTGGTGCAGCGCCTGTATCGGGAAGAGGGCTTGGCTGTCAGGAAGAGACGGCGGAAGAAGATCGCTGCGGTCGCCCGCGTCGCTCTGGAAGCGCCGGCAAGAGCGAACGAGCTCTGGAGCATGGACTTCGTGAGAGACACGCTTTCTTCGGGCCGCGTCTTTCGCGGCTTCACGATCGTCGATGATTTCACGAGAGAATGTCCGGCGATCGTGGTCGATCATTCGTTGCCGGGCGAGCGAGTGGCGCGAGCGCTTGACCGAATTGCGGCGGAGCGTGGTTTGCCGAAATCGATCGTGTGCGACAACGGTCCGGAATTCATCGGGCAGACGGTCGATTTCTGGGCCTACAAGCACGGAGTCTCACTGTCCTTCATCGAGCCCGGGAAACCGGTTCAGAACGCCTACATCGAGAGCTTCAACGGAAAGCTTCGCGACGAGTGCCTTAACGAGAACTACTTCACCAGCCTGATCGATGCGCAGGCCACGATCGAAGCCTGGAGGCGGGACTACAACGAGGTCAGACCACACCAGAGCCTCAAGGATCTAACCCCCGCTGAATTTGCGAAGATGTCCAGCAAGAATGCAGCTTAACAAATCACTAGACCGAGGTAATTCCTGCACCAGCTTTGGGTTTCAGGTCATTCACGTCGGCGTCAACTTTCTTGGGCTTCCGAATATCGGTATCACTGGGCATGATCTCGCCTAGCTGGTCGAACACCCGGACGTTCCCCGAGGTACGCACGATATACACGCCCGCCCTCGCGTTCCCGCGACTGTCGAGGTGGACCTTGAGCTGGCGGTTGACCGCACGCCCGCCATTCACCAGGTCGATGTCGGCCTTGTAGAGCGAGATCCCGTGCTTTGCGAACACGTCGGCAGTGCTCTCGCCCGAGGCTGCGTAGGCCATGACCCTGTTCCAGCAGTCGTGGCCGGCGTACACCTGCTTCAGGCAGGCGGCCGGAAGTTCGCGGGTGAACTCCCGTGCCAGCTCGGTGTCCTGGAGCTTTCTCAGCCAGACGGAATCGAGCAGGTAGTCAACGCCGTCCTCGTCCGTAGCCCACGCGCCCATGACGGCCCAGTGGGAATATCCCCAGTCGAAGGAGCCCCAGAACCGCCAATTGGACGGCAGGGGATCGGGTAAGGCCTCGCGGTCGATCAGGTGTACGGTAGAATCCAGCGTGTCATAGTACGGGGGCGGTTCACGGCACGCGTTCTCTTGTTGCACCAGCCTCCGACACCGCCGAGCGATGCGCGATATCTCCAACGTTCTCAGCGATTCGAAAAACCACGATTAGTACCTCAAGCATTACCCGCAGATACATGGCACCGAACAAGAAGAGGGTTGGCGCGACGATCAGCATCAGCAAGGCTGAGCCAGCACCTTGAGAGAGGCCGCCAACCAGCGCGATCAGCGCTGCCAGTCCCATCAAGAGAAGGCCAATGACATAAAGCACGCGGACGAGGCGCGTACTTATAAACCTCTCAAAGGAAAGGTCGAAGAGAGCAGCGAGGAAACCGTCGGATGATGATTGTGTCGACACCAAACTCCTCCTTGGTAGACCCGTGACAGTGCGAATACTACTCCTGACCTGCATGTGGACAACGGGAACACGCGTTCGTGGAGTCAGGGGGACCGCCTCTGCTCCTTGAGAGTTGCGATCCTTTGATCGAGCGCATTCACGCGCAGTTGTAAGCCTCTTCTACTTTCTTCGTCGGGCGTTTCCGTTAGTTGCCGTTGAAGTTGTGCTCGCCTCCTTTCGGCCCTAACCAGCTCGAGGAGATCTGGATCTTGTGTAGCGCTAGGTAACGGACGGTTCGCGCCGGATTGAGGCGCAGTCGGTGGGGCCGCCACCGGCGATGGCACTGACTGTGTGTTGGAAGAAGACGTACTGAGGGCATTCTGGAGGATGGTGACAACGCCGGCGTGACCTGCGGCTCTCGCAGCGTCGATTGCAGTCGAGCCCAGTTGCTTTTCGTTTGGAGAAGCCCCTGCTCGGAGGAGTGCTCTTACCGCCTCCACTTGACCTGCTCCCGCGGCCGCCTGAAGTGGCGGGACAGGATCGTGGTTACCGCCTCCTCCTTGGAGCGAAGCACCTACCGATACCAAGAGATCAATCACCGCAACATGTCCCGCCTCAGCCGCCATCCCGAGCGCTGTCAGCCCAGACCCTTCTGCAGATTGATCGTGTCGGGCGCCTGCCTGGATCAGCACTCTTGTAGCTTCAAGGTGACCGTTCTTGGCTGCTGCCATGAGCGGAGTATGAGAACGTTTGTAACCGTAACTTTCATTTGGACTTGCCCCCGCACGCAGGAGCTCGCGCACACGACTCACGTTACCGGCACGGGCTGCAGCCCCAAGAGGTGTTTCGGGGAAGGGATCTACCGGCTCCGATCTGACTTCCGGGGCGGAAGTTCTCGTCTGACCGATGTCCGCGGGGGCACGGGGTGTCGTTTCCTCGTCATCGGGACTTTTCGGCGATCCCCCTGTCACTGCTGTGGCAGGATTCAGAGTACCGCCGAGCCTCAGGAACGCGATCGCCTGATCGACTTCGCTTGTTGCAAACCCAACTGCGCGCGATCCTATGTCAGAGACGAGATACCCCCACGTCTTCGAAAAGGCATCGTACTTCAACAATGCCTTGAATCGCCGTTCGCGAGGAAGAGTATCGTTCCGAGCCTCACGGAGCGCTTCCCGTAGCCAAGGCACGGGCTCAAAGGTGTGCGTGCCCAGGACAACCCTGTATCGATCTGCCCCGATAGTGAGGGTGTCGTTGGCCACGATTTCCTCTATCTGCGCGCTGCCGATCGAGAAGAATGCGACCTCTATCTGGCCGACCGACCTGAGTTCCCCGTTCTCCCGACCTTTCTCCGTTACGCTGATGCTCGCAGTTCTCTGCACACCGCGTTGGGTTAGCTGATAAAAGTCGCCCCATCCAGTGAACGCACCTGTCAGACTGCGCTCATCAGAGATCGTGAGGTAACCCTCAGCCGCAAGGGCGCGATACAACGGGAACTCCGAAAGAGCATCCTCTCTGCTGGCGACCTCTGGCGCACGGGCCATCATCCCCTGAATGAAGCGCACGTCTCCAGTAAGCGCTCCAAAGGAAGGCTGATTCCATGCTGCTTCAATAACGTCTCGAGCCTCCGTTTCGTTGGATCGCCAATCGAGGCATGCAATGGGACTGAGGAGCGCTAGAAGCGCAACAATCGTCGACTTCGGAATCGTCGATTGAGAAGAGTGTAAGATCATTCGAGCGCGAGGATTGCCGATGATAGGAATGCGCGCCGATCTGCGATGCGGGCCATGCCTTCGTCTGTATCGGTGGCCGTCGGGGCGAGTAATCTGTCTGTCGAAACGCAGCGCGATGTCGTCAGCGGTTTGCCCGACCGGCGTTGACACCGGCGCGTGGACAATAGACACGTTGGATTCTTCTTGCTCGTAACAAGATCAAGCGGCACGGGCCTCCTGGTTCGCGGGAAAAACTTGCGCCGTCTGGCGCAAGTTGGCTAGTCCCCCGATCCGTCCATCGAAACCAGTGCTCAAGTGGTTTCAACCAATCAAACGGTGGTGCAGAAGATTTCCGGTCCCGCGATTGATCGTGAGCCGTGGGTGATTTCCCGGCTAGGGAACGCTAACGGCAACCGGAGTTGAGCTGTCTGCGGTGGACCCGTTGCCAAGCTGGCCGAAGTTGTTGGCTCCCCAGCAGTAGGCGATCCCGTCCATTGTCGTAGCACACGTGTGCTCGCCTCCTGCTACTACCCTGGCAAACGTGATAGCGGTCTGAACCGGCGTTGGAACGAGTCGGTCGATTTTCGACCCATCCCCGAGCTGGCCCCAAAAACCATGACCCCAGCAGTAGACATCACCCTGAACGCTACGCGCACACGTATGCGAGCCACCGAGGGTGATTTCTGAAAATGCAACGCTGGATAACACGGGTACTGGGGTATAGCGCTCGATTCTCGTTCCATCACCCAACTGTCCATTACCATTCCGTCCCCAACAGAACAGCATCCCGTCCTGGCGCAGTGCACAACTGTGCATCCCTCCGGACGCTATCTGGACGAATACGTCAGGTGTCGAAACAGGGGCCGGCGTGAGCTGATCTTCCGTGCTACCGCTACCGAGAGCCCCAAATGTGTGTTGGCCCCAGCAATAGGCTTTGCCGGCTGCCAACGCACACGTGTGCGCGCCACCGGGAGCTAATTGAGTGAACTGAAGGCCTCCCAAGACAGCCACTGGTGATGATCTGAAGTCGTTCGTCCCGTCGCCCAGAACGCCGCCGTTGTTCATCCCCCAACAAAACGCTGTGTTGTCCGCGGCGAACCCGCAATTATGGAGATCTCCCGCCCGGACGGACTTGAAAGTGACTCCGCCTGTAACCAAGCTCGCTTCCGCGGCTCCGAAGCCGGTACGGCCCAACTGTCCAAAAAAGTTGTCGCCCCAGCAATAGACGGCACCGTTGGCTGCCCTTCCACAGGCATGATACAACCCAGTGGCAAGCTGAACGTAGGAATTGCTACCGCTTACGCGTGTCGGAGTTGCCCTCGCATTGCGCGTCCCGTCGCCTAGCTGGTAGTCATTATTGTACCCCCAGCAAAATGTTTCGCCGGTGGGAACCAACGCGCAGGTGAAACTGCCGCCAAGTGCGATCTCGGACACGACGAAACCTCCGAGAGGCAAGACTGTCATGCTTGCCGTTCCAGTTTTCCCTGCACTCAAGGCAGTGATCGTAGTTGTACCTGCCGCGACACCAGTCGCAACGCCCGTCGCGCTGTTCACGGTCGCGATGCTCACGTCGCTTGTAGACCACGTGACGGTGCGACCGCTCAGGGTGTTGCCGCTGGCGTCCTTGAGTGTGGCCGTGAACTGCTGCGTGCCGCCGACGGCCATCGAGGCCGTCGCGGGAGAGACGGTGACCGACGCTACCGGGACCAGCGAGACGGTGATCGTGGCCGTCCCCGTCTTCCCCTCGCTCGTCGCAGTGATGGTGGCGGTGCCTACTGCCACACCGGTGGCAACGCCCGTCGCGCTGTTCACGGTCGCGATACCCGAGCTACTGCTAGACCAGACCACCGCCCGGCCGGTTAGTGTATTCCCGTTCGCATCCTTGAGCGTCGCGCTGAATTGCTGAGTTCCTCCTACCGCGATCGAGCCCGTTGACGGTGATACCGTAACAGACGACACAGGTGCCGGGGGCTGCGTGATTGTGCCAGAGTGCGCGCACACTGGCCAAGCCGTATCGAGCAGGGTGGTGGTCTTGTTATACGCGCCAATTACGAAGCCCAAAATCTTAAGGTCCACATCGACACCGACTTGAACGGCTGAATGGCACGAGGTAGCCCACTGGTTCTGTAGCAGATCGACGGTGGCCAGGCCCTCGGCATACGGTTGAGCCCAAAGGTCACCGCCGACTGTACCAGCGATCACCAGTCTCGGTGTCGCCTTGAGGCCGAGACGTGCCGTGAGAGATGCGTTCACCTGCGGAGACGGAAGTACCGGAACCATGTTCAGCGCTGCCGTGTGTATCGGCGACCATCCTCCACTCGACGTCCAGTCCGCACCGACGGAAGCGGTCCCGGAACTCTTCCATCCGAATTCAATGGCGATCTTTCCCGCTGCGCTGACGCTCCACTCGAGAGTGATGGGGACATTGAATACCGCTGGAACCAAGACGGGCCCAACCGGAATGGTGAACGGGAATGTGACAACCCCGAGAAGAACAGATCCGTCGTGAGATAGTGTCTGACTGAACCCGACCGCGGACGTAACATCAAAGGTCGCGACCCCGCCAAACGCAATGCGCGCGCTTTGCGGACGCAGTAATCCCCCCCACACAACGCGAAGGTCAACAGTCGGGCGCAAACTCATCGTCCCATCCGTTAATACCAAGCCTTGGTCTGCTGAACCGCCCGCGTAGAGAGTGAGGTTCTTGATGGTGTAACTCCCAGCCGTACCGCTGATAGCGGAATTCGCGGACACGAAACGCGGGGGTCTGGACGGGATTAATCCCCGTTGGACGGCAGCGGCGGATGGAGTACCGTTCAACTCCAGGCGCACGACGAGTGAATCGTTCTGCATCACTTCGTCGAGGCTGGCGGCCACCGTCTGAACTCGGATCGCTGACCCGGTTTGCTCGACTTGGACTATTCGCCTCAGAAATCCGCCATTTTGAGCGCCCACCATCACCTCACCGGGGGTGAGAGTGACGCTCGCGCTAGTCATTGGCTGAAATACGTACAGGCCGGCTGCCTGACCCGCGCTGTCCGGCACGAGACGAAGCACCGTGGAATCGATAGCGATCGGCAATGGATCTACTTTGAAGCGCTCGCTTGTTGCAGATGCGAGCCCTGTTGCGCTCGCCACAAGCGTCATCTCGCTCCCCGCCTGAGCAGCCGCTAAGTCGACGAAAGTTGCGACGCCGCCCGCAGAAGCCTGAGTTACTACGCCCATCATCGGCGCAGCGCTTCCATCTGGGGCGCGCATCACGACCGTTACCGCCACGCTTCCGCCCGATATGAGGTTGCCCACCGCATCGACCGTTTGCACCGTCACAACGGGGTTCAATGAGCGGCCAAGCAAGGTTCGCGTAGGCTGCTGCGCGAAGACCAGTTTCGTGGCAACCGCTGGGAGCGGTGGGGGCGGTGCGGTGACTTGATCTCCACCGCCGCCACCGCAGGCAAGTAGCAACACAGCCATGCTGCTGCGGATCGTTGACAAGAATGACCGCGCTCGAGCGGTGTTACGATTTCGCATTTTCACATCGTCGGGGGGGGGGAACGACAAAAAACCTGCAAAAGGCGAAACTAGAGCTGGAAAAGGTGCGAATCATCACCCCGGGGTGCAAGCGAGCCTGCTCCGCCGAGGCACGCTCGGAAACGGCAACTCTGAGTCAACCAGTGGCAACGCGGCTTGCTTCCACGTGGCTCCTTCCGCTTCAAGCGGCATGACATCATCACGGGATCGCATATCAGATGTTGTCATCGTATGTCGGGTGGTGTCACTGCACGTCAGATAGTGTCACCGCCCTGCTGGGAGACCGGCGCCGCCCGAGAAACATTGCGAGGGGGGCGCGCTTCTCTCCGAGGATGGCGATTGCGTGATTACTGCCACCAGCGCACAACGGGGCGAGACGGGCGCGTACCGCCTGTCGGTCGAGTCGATTCCCGGGGCGGCGCGGGCTTCACACGAGCGCCGACCGCTCCGGCCAGGCTCCAGTCCGCGAGCGCACACCTACTCGTGCCCGGCCAGAGCGTCACCGGAATGCTCAGCTCATCCCCTCAGGGCCCTCTCGGCACCACCGAAGGCGACTGGAAGTATGCCGCGCGCGCCGGTGAGACGATCACGCTCGACATGCGCTCGACCGAGTTCGATCCGTTCCTTACTCTGCATTCGGTGGGGTCGACAGTGACCCGCGTGGCGCAGGACGACAACGGCGGCGGAGAACTCAACTCGAGAATCGTCTACCGCGGCTCGTACACGCTGGCGTTCAGGTCGAGCGCGCGCGCCGTTCGGTTGATCGATATCGGATGAGACGCCGGCATAAGCTCACTCGCTGAGCCCTGCTGGATGGCACGTAGAAAGAAAAGGGGGTGGCCTATTATCGGCCACCCCTTTTTTCACGACATCCCAAACGGACTGCGGGCGTGGACTTGCCTCAGTTGCGTCGTTGAGGACGCGGCTTCGGGACGCATCCCGGAGTCGGCCGAGTCATCGAAGTAATAGCGACTGTTCCCTTATCAACCTCTGTTTTTGTATGATAGTCGAAGAACCACTCGAAATTTTCCCGCCGGGTGGGATTCCCCGCGGCGTCGGTTGCCGTTACGACGTCGTATATGAACAAACCAACCAGCCCCGAATCCGGCAAGACATCCAGGCTGGGCCCAAGCACCGAAATCTGCGCGTTACCGCGCGGAGGGATCATGGCACTCGTGAGCTCTGCGTAGCCTGATTGATCCAAGGCCAACGGCCGTCCATTCACATTCAAAGTGACCAGCGCCCCTGCGCCCCTAAAGACATTCGTCAAGCCGTTGTTAATCGTCACGACGAACCTCAGGTGAGAAGGATCAACGTTTGCAGTTGCCCACTCATGCCGCCGGAAGTACGAGGTGCATTCGGTTCCAATAAATGGCTGATACGGCTCGTCCCGTGTTCGCGGCTGTTGCGCTTTGCTATATGCGACAGGAGCGGCAACAATGGTCAGTCCTCCTCGCCCTTGACTGGGACGGGTCTGCGGTGCCGGCGCGATGACCGGCAGTTTCCAATTTAAAGGATACTCTACTGGTGTCGGCGGGGTGGGGGTGACCGAAGCACAGCCGAGCAAAAGCGACGACATCCCTGCAAAACTTATCGCGAGCTTTGCCATGTGTATCTCCGCGCTAGTGGCCTGTACAGAAAGGATGACTTGGGCGGGCTATTATGCTCGCCTCCCATTCCCCCGTCAAGCCGCCGGCAGAGCTCGCTGATCTTGGCTCCCGCCTCATGCTCCTTCAAAATCCCTACGATCTGCTCGGTCGTGAATCCGGACTTCCGCATCGGCCCTCCTCAGGCGAGGACCGAGATAATAACCGAATCAGTTTTCGGGTTTCAGGTCATACGGGAAGCCGGTCAGCTTCTTCCTGCGCGGATGAGCGGTCTTGGAGCAGAACTGCTGGAGATCATCGAGGGCGCGTGCGGAGTTGGACGCACAACCCTTAGTCTGACGCGAGAGCTCGGACCCCGTCCGCTATCGCTTCCCGCCCGAGGCGATGATCTGCCTCAATTCCTCGTCCCTCATGGCCTCTAACCGCGCGGAGTGGAACGGCTTAACGGCAGCGCGGCCAAGAGTCCGAGGAACGATCTACGATTCATCAGCCCACGCTCTCCAGTGCGGTTATGGGGATGCCCCAGGGGGCTACGGGGCTTTCGCTTGGGAGGAATAGCAGCGGGGAGACTCGAACTCCCGACCTCACGATTATGAGTCGTGCGCTCTAGCCAGCTGAGCTACGCTGCCGCGTTCGGTGTTTGCGACGGACTGTACGAAAACGGCCGGCCCTTTCGGACCGGCCGCTGGTTGTCGCATAGCGGGGGCGGGATTTGAACCCGCGACCTTCGGGTTATGAGCCCGACGAGCTACCAGGCTGCTCCACCCCGCGATAGACAATAAAGATGGTCTGAAACGACGCGTTGGTCAACTGGGGTGGACGGGCTTCCGGCCTGCTGCGATTGCGGACTCAGGACCCTTGCGGCCTCAG
>JBPPMU010000175.1:0-2310 GCA_051306215.1 Gemmatimonadaceae bacterium
CATTGAACCCGAGACCTGACGTTGCGTTCCTCCCCGAGAGCGCCGTCAGCGGCTACTTCCTCGAGGGGGGCGTGCGGGACCAGGCGGTCACCGCGGGCACGCTCGCCCGGGATCTCGATGCGCAGTACCGGCTCGCCGTCCCATCGCTCGCGCCAATGGACGTCGGTCTCGGGTTTTACGAGATCTGGAACAACTCCATCTATAATAGCGCGATTTACCTGACGCTCGGCGGCGAGGCGCCGGTCATCCGTCATGTTCATCGCAAGGTATTCCTCCCAACTTACGGCCTGTTCGACGAAGAGCGGTTCGTCGACCGCGGATTTGAGATCCGCGCGTTCGACACGAGCTGGGGTCGCGCGGCGATGCTCATATGTGAAGACGCATGGCACAGCCTTTCAGGCACAGTTGCCGCGCTCGACGGTGCACAGGTGATCTTCATCGCCTCCGCCTCCCCGGCACGCGGCATTTTTCCGCGCAGTGATGAACAATCAGGCCCTGCGAGTCTCGAGCGCTGGGAGCGGCTCGCACGCGACATCGCCTCGGAGCACGGTGTTTTCGTCTCTCTGGTACAACTGGTCGGGTTCGAGGGCGGCAAGACACTGTCCGGAGGCTCTGTCGTTGCCGGCCCCCGTGGGGACATCAAACTGCGCGCGCCGCTGTGGGAAGAAGCCATCGCCACAGTTTCGCTCGACACCTCGGAGCTCACTCGCGCCCGGGTAGAGCTTCCACTGCTCACCGATCTTCAGACGATGCTTCCGCACATGGTGAGGACAATCGGACGGATCCAGGTCAACGAGCCGGTAACCCTTGCCTGGGACCCCCCCTCCGCCAATGGAAGCTCGCCGACCGGGATCTCGTCGACGCGCCGCTCACCCGACGCTGTCCCTGAGCGCGACAGGACGGTTTCGACAATCACGCCGAGTGAGGTTACCGTCGTCGCGGCACCAGCATCTGTGATGGGGCCGCCGCCCCTGGAGATCGACGCGGCGCTCACTGCTGACTGGCTTGTCTCGTTCCTCAGGGAGGAGCTGCGGCTGCGAGGGTTCTCCCGAGGAGTGATCGGAATTTCCGGAGGCGTCGATTCCGCCGTCACCGCTTTCCTCGCTGCGCGCGCTCTCGGACCGGAGAATGTCGTCGGCATCAGGATGCCGTATCGCACCTCGAGCGCCGATTCACTCGAGCACGCCCAGCTCGTCATCGACAAGCTCGGGATCGACTCGCGGACCATCGACATCAGCGCTGCGGTCGACGGATATCTGGCACATGAGCCCGACGCCGATCCCGGCAGGCGTGGCAACGTAATGGCGCGCACGCGGATGATCGCACTGTTCGACCTTTCCGCGAGATACAAGGCGCTGCCACTCGGCACCGGGAACAAGACCGAACGGCTGCTCGGCTACTTCACCTGGCACGCTGATGACTCACCGCCAATCAATCCGATCGGTGACCTCTTCAAGACTCAGGTGTGGGCACTAGCGAGATACCTGGGCGTTCCCGAGTCGATAGTCGACAAACCCGCCTCAGCCGACCTGATAGCGGGACAGACTGACGAGGGTGATTTCGGGATCAGCTACGCGCGGGCCGACGAGATCCTCAACTGGCTGGTGAACGGATATTCGCCAGCGGACGTCGAGGCGCACGGATTCTCCGCTGAGGAAGTCGCCCTCGTGCAGAAACGGCTGTCGGGCACCCACTGGAAGAGGAAGCTGCCGACCGTCGCTATGCTGAGTCACAGCGCGATCGGGGAGACCTACCTCAGGCCGGTGGACTACTGACCTTCTAGAGCGCCACCGCTCGCGAGATCGCTCCAGCGGCGATGTAGACGACAACTGTCACGAGCACGATGACGACCGTATAAGGCATCGCCTTGTCGGTGCTGGTTTTCATCAGCAGAGGCAGGCCTAGATACAGCAGGTAAAGGCTGTACAGCGCGCCGATGACTCCGATGATCGCGAGTGCCGGAACCAGGTTGAAGATGCCTGCAACCCATGCCGCCGTCATGCTGTACGCCGCGACCTTTGTCGCCTGCGGCATGCTTTGAGTGGCGCCGAAGCTGGGGGCGAGGGCGTTCACCACCCAGGCTGTGACAAAAACTCCGACGATCGAGAGGATGAACATCGTGACCGCGTATGCGATTGCATAGCCGAGCGACATCCTGAGGAATCCGCCGAACCCGAAGAGGGTCCAGCCGATGGCGCTCGCCAGAGGCCCGATCGCCGCCAGCGGGAGAATGTAACCGGTGATGAGCTTGGGGGTGTCGAGGGGCTCATCGTCTATTACCGCCCATTCCTGGCGTGGGTTCGTCAGGAT
>JBPPMU010000176.1:0-8957 GCA_051306215.1 Gemmatimonadaceae bacterium
TCAATCCTCACTTAGTCGCGACTCTGCAATGGCTCTGAGTCGTGAGGCCGCAAAGTCCTCAATCCGAAATCCCACCACCGGGCGGTCGTCCTGGTACTGGATATATTGAGGCATGTCCTTCGAGAAGAACGTTGCCCGGCTCGAGCAGATAGTCGCCCAGCTCGAGAACGAGAGGATCGACCTCAGTGCCTCGCTCAAGCTGTTCGAGGAAGGGGTTGAGCTACTGCGGCTTGCCTCCGACGAGCTGAACGAGACGGAGGAGAAGGTGAAGGAACTCGTCGAGCGGGCCGACGGCGTCCTGGAGCTGCGCGATTTCAAGCCCTGATTTCTCGCGCCTCTCCAGACCCGCCGACCGCGAGAGAATCGAAGCAGCGATTGCTGCAATCAGCGACCGGGACGCGACGGTAATTCCGGACGAGGTTGGCAATGCAGTCAGGTACGCGCTTACCGGTGGCGGGAAGCGGCTGCGGGCGCTCCTGGTCCTTGCCGCATACCGGGCGGCGGGAGGAGCCGGGGATGCGTCGGGAATCGCGGTGTCGGTCGAGATCGTGCATTCATACTCTCTCGTGCATGACGACCTTCCGTGCATGGACGATGACGACATGCGTCGCGGAAGGCTCGCGACTCATCGCGCGTTTTCGGTTCCTGTCGCTGCGGCCGCCGGCGCGGTCATGATCCCGCTTGCGGCACTTGCCGCTCACGAAGGGGCACGGGCCCTTCGGTTGCCCGCCGACCGCTGCTGTACGATAGTTAGGATATTGATGCAGGCAGCAGGCGCCGGAGGAATGATCGGAGGCCAGCTGCTTGATCTCGCCGGGGAGGGGACTGCGCTAACGCGTGACGATCTCGACGCAATGCACGCAGCCAAAACCGGTGCGCTTATCTCGGCATCTGTGAGGCTCGGCGGTATTGCGGCTGTCGCTGCACCGGCGGGTATTGAAGCGCTCAACCGATACGGCGAAAACATCGGGCTGGCCTTTCAGATTATGGACGACGTTCTCGACGTTACCGGATCTTCGGATCAGCTTGGAAAGACAGCCGGACGGGATGCGAAGATGGGAAAAAGCACATATCCCGCGCTGCTGGGTGTGGATGGAGCGACCAGCCGGGCAGCTGCACTCGTTGCAGACGGTTGCCGGGCCTTAAGCGAACAGAACATGCTGACCGCCGAGCTCGAAAATCTCGCCGGATTCATTGTATCTCGCAGTCACTGACGAAAATCGAAAGCTGATGTCAACATTCAAATCCCGAAACCTTCCTTCCGCGCTCAGAACCATGTCCCGAGACGAGTTGCGCGGAATTTCAGCGGAGATACGCGAGCGCCTGATCGAAGTCTGCTCGAGGACAGGCGGACACATCGGAGCGGGACTCGGCGTAGTTGAGCTGTCTGTCGCAATTCACGCTGTGTTCGACACGCCGCGCGACCAGGTCGTGTGGGACGTGGGTCACCAGGGCTACCCGCACAAGCTGCTCACGGGCCGCGACGACGGGATGGAGACGCTGAGGCAGGAAGGCGGGCTCTCCGGTTTCCTGAAACGGACCGAAAGCGAGTACGACACTTTTGGTGCCGGACACGCTGCCACCGCGATTTCCGCCGGACTCGGGATGGCGACTGCGCGCGACCTCAGCGGCGAGTCGTTCAAGGTCGTGTCGATACTCGGCGACGGCGCGCTCACGTGCGGTCTCGCGTACGAGGGCCTCAACAACGCTGGAGCATCGGGTCGCGACTTCATCGTCATCCTCAACGACAATGAGATGTCGATCGCGCCGAATGTAGGCGCGATGTCGAAGTATCTCACGTCGATCCAGAGAAACCCGCTCTACAACCGGGTGCGCTCAGCGTTCGCTGCCGCTGTCGAGTCGCCGCCTGCAAAGCGCGCCGGCGTCAACACGCTCGTGAGGAAATGGGAAGAGAGCATGAAGGCTTTTCTCACGCCAGGTGTGCTCTTCGAGGAGCTGGGGTTCAGGTACTTCGGCCCGATCGACGGCCATGACATCGACGCGCTCGTCGACACTCTTGCCGCGGTCCGCGACTTCACAGGCCCGCGCCTCGTCCACGTGATAACCCAGAAGGGGAAAGGTTTCCCGGCTGGAGAGCACACCGAGAAGTGGCATGCGCTTCCCCCGGGCCATGTTCCGGCGTCCGGCAAGCAGCTCAAGGTGTCCTCGGCCAACGCCGCGTATACGGCAGTGTTCGGGAAGGCTCTCGCCGAGCTTGCTGACGAAAACGACAAGATCGTGGCGATCACTGCAGCGATGCCGAGCGGGACGGGCACAGGCGTGTTTGCGGCGCGTCATCCGGAGCGGTTCTTCGACGTCGGAATCGCCGAGGGGCACGGGGTGACTTTCGCGGCGGGTTTGGCGACGCGCGGCCTTCATCCGTTCTGCGTGATCTACTCGACGTTCCTCCAACGCGCCTACGACAACGTGATTCACGATGTCGCGATCCAGCGTCTTCCGGTAGTCTTCGCGATGGACCGCGCAGGGCTTGTCGGCGAGGATGGACCGACACACATGGGTCTCTACGACATCGCCTACATGCTTGCAGTTCCGGGGATCACTATCACCGCTCCCAGGAACGGAACGGAGATGGTCGGCCTTATGCGGACCGCCGCGAACCATAAAAGCGGACCTTTCACTCTTCGATATCCACGCGATGCTTCGCCTGACGTCGTTCAGCCAGCGTCCGAGATCGAGGCTGTGCCTTATGGGACGTGGGAGATCCTGCGGAAGGGAAGCAGGGACAACTCGAAGGGTTTCGCTATACTCGCCGTGGGCACGATGGTTCAGCCGTCGCTTGACGCCGCGGAGATTCTCGCGGGCGAGGGGTTGAGTGCAACTGTCGTGAACTGCCGGTTCATCAAGCCCCACGATGCGGAGACCCTTGCTGCAATCGTCGCCGAGTGCCACGCTCTTCTCGTGGTCGAGGAGGGAACCGTGGTCAACGGCTTCGGTGCTTACATGACGTCGGTCGTCGCGCGGATCGATCCATCGGTGAGGGTCGCCACGCATGGGGTCCCTGACGAGTTCATCGAACAGGCGCCGCGGGCGAAGCAGCTCGTTGGTGTTGGCCTTGACGCCGCCGGAATCGCGGCTCGCGTGAGGGCGCTTCGAAAGCCGGATGAGCGGGGTGCACGGCTTCTCGCCGGCTGATGCGTGTCGGCGTCATTGGGCATACCGGGTATGACGAGCTTGACGATATCCTCGGGAGGCTGCTGAGGCTTGCTCCGGAGCTTGGTCTCGATCTCGAGTTCGAGCCCGAGCTTCATTCCGCCGCCCGCTCCGGAACGGTCCTCGGTGATGCCTCGACCCTTGGCGCCCTGATAACACTCGGTGGCGACGGGACGCTTCTCCGCGGGGCCCGGCTTCTCGATGGCGCGCCGGTTCCGATAGTCGGAGTAAACCTCGGACGGCTCGGTTTCCTCACAACATGCGGCGCCGGAGAGCTCGAGGTTGTGCTGCGGCAGCTGTCGACGAATGACTACTACGCGCAGGCGAGGATGGCGCTCCGCGCGACGGCCGTCGACGCCGACGGAGCGGACAGGGACGAGTGGCTCGCGCTAAACGATTTCGTCGTCCACAAGGGTGGCTTTGCGCGGGTTGTCCGTTTGGGACTCACCGTCAACGGTGATTCGATCGGAACGTACACGGCGGACGGGGTGATCATCTCGACGCCCACGGGTTCGACCGCGTACAGTCTTTCAGCGGGCGGACCGGTTGTGGTGCCAACGGTTGAGTCGATACTCATAACACCGATTTCCGCACACGCGCTCGGCGTGCGTCCGCTTATCGTTCCCGCGGGCGCCGAGGTCGTGGTCGATACATCGCAGAGTTCCGAGTCGCTTCTCATGACCGTCGACGGGCAAGTGGGAACCGAGCTCATCCCGGGTGAAAAGCTCGTCGTCAGGCGCTCACCAGATCCCGTCCACATCGTGAGACTCCCAGGATCCAGCTTCTTCGAGCGAATGAGAGTGAAGCTCGGCTGGGGCGGACCGCCCGACATCGACTGAAGACCGATGCTGACCGAGCTCCGCATCAGGAACTTCGCGATAATCGAGTCGCTCACACTTCCGCTGTCTGACGGATTCAATGTTCTCTCGGGCGAAACCGGCGCGGGCAAGTCGATAATCGTCGGCGCGCTGGGATTTCTCCTCGGCGAGCGCGGAAGCTCCGACCTCATTCGCACAGGGGCAGACAAGGCGACAGTCGAAGGAGTCTTCGATGCGGGAGAATCGAAAGTGATAACCGCGCTTATCGACGAGCGAGGGATCGAAGCCGACGACGGGGTCATCGTCCTCAAGCGGGAGATCTCGACAGCGGGTCGCGGAAGGGCGTGGGCGAATGGATCCCCCGTCACTGCGACGGTGCTCGGTGAGATCGGACGCGCGCTGGTAAACCTTCACGGCCAGCATGAGGCGCAGTCGCTTCTCGACACCGATTCGCAGCGAAGGATACTCGACGACTTCGGAGGGGCGAGGGCGCAGACCGAGATCGTCATGAACGTCTGGTCTGAGTTGTCACGTGTCAGGAGGGATGTCATTCAACTCTCCTCTCGAAAAAGAGACGCAGAGAGTCGCGCCGATTACCTGAGGCACGTAGTAAGGGAGATCGAGGATGCGAAACTTTTTTCCGGGGAGGATTCACGGCTCGAGGACGAAGCTCGCGTGCTCGAGAATGCGGACGAGCTGAGGAGTCTTGCGCAGGCGATGGGCGCTGCGCTGTCGGCGGATGAAGATGGAATCCTCGACCGTCTTGCTACTGTCAATCGGTCGCTGTCAAGCGTGCAGCGGGTTGATCCATCCGGTGCCAGGCTTCAGGAGCTGTTCGACAGCGGGTTTTATGCGCTCGACGAGCTGGCTCGCGCGGTTGACGAGTACGCGCGTTCGGTCGACCTCGATCCCGACCGCCTCGAAGAGGTTCGCGCGCGACGCGAGACGATCTATACGCTCGTCAAGAAATACGGACCGTCTCTCGACGATGTAATCGAGATGGGGCGCAAGTCCCGCGAGGAGCTCGACCTCGTCGATTCAGGTTCGTTCGATCTCGCCGAGCTCGAGAAGAAGGAGTCCGCAGCGAGGGAGCGGGTCGGCGCTGAAGCGACGAAACTCACCTCGATGCGAAGCTCGGCTGCGAAGCAACTGTCGAAGGCAGTTGACGGCGTGCTTCCCGAGCTTGGGATGAACGGCGGCCACTTCACTGTTTCGCTTGCCCCGAAGGACGCTCCGGATGAAAACGGTGCGGAGGAGATCGAGTTTCGCGTCGCGTTGAATGTCGGTCATGAGGCGAGGCCGCTGGCGCGAGTTGCATCCGGAGGGGAGCTCTCGAGGGTGATGCTCGCAATCAAGACGATTCTCGCGCGCGCCGATTCGGTGCCAACGCTCGTGTTCGATGAGGTGGATTCTGGAATCGGCGGAAAGGTCGGGCTGCAGGTCGGCGAGACGCTGAGGAGAGTCGCGGAGCACCACCAGGTGTTCGCGATTTCGCATCTGCCACAGATCGCGGCCCGCGCACACAATCACATCGTTGTTTCAAAGGCGGCGAAGGGTGGTGTGACGACCGCCGATGTAAGTGTGCTCGAGGGCACTACTCGCGTGGTGGAGATCGCGCGAATGCTGGGCGGAGATCCGGACAGCAAGGTGAGTCGCGCACACGCGAAAGAGCTTCTCGAGAGCGCGGCGGGCGCGTGATGAATCAGATTCCTGTCACTCCGTGGCAGGTCACGGGTAATCACTGGCTTTGCGTTCCCTGCATCCACGCGGCCGATGCCTCGATCCACATGATCGGTGCAATCCACGCAGGTCTCAGGGGAGCAGTCGAATTCGCCGGAAATGCTGCGTTTCTCGGCGGAGCGGGCGAGCCGCTGGTAAGGATCGTCATCGAGGTCGATGGAACGCGCGCGGTGCTTGGTGCGGAAGGAATTGCATGGGAGCGGGAGTCGGGGTGGATTCCCACGTTCAGCGCGAAGATCGGCGCCCTCAGCATTCGTGGCACTGTCTGCGCTCCGCACGGAGTCAATGCCGACGTGTCCGGCGTGGTGATAGCGTTGTCGGTTGAAAATCGCGGAGTGACCGCCGTCAACATCGGCATCGGGGTCGAGGGAAAGCTCGGCCACCGGCAGCTGCGAGTCAGGTCTGCGCGTGAGTTCACCGATTCGCATTCGGTATCCGTTGCCGGCGAGGTGGTTCTGCTCGATGGCAGGAGCGCCGAGAGCCCGGTGGCGCTCGCGATCGGCGGGGAGGGGAAACTCGAGGCAGCGGCCGATGACGCCGCGGGGCGCTGGTCTGTGCGAAGCAACCAGTCGCTTGAGGCAGGCGCATCGCATGAAGCGTTTTTCCACGTTGCGGCCGGAGCTGAACGCGATGGCGCTGCTGCAGTGCTTGGCGTCATGCGGCGGCGGGGCGGGGCGGCACTTCTCGATGCGACACGCAAGGCGCTCCGCCAGATGGAGCCTGCTACCGGGAATCCGGTTGCAGACAGGTTGATCGCGCGGCACGTGTTCTTCTGCTACTTCGGAAGCGTCGCACGCGCTCTCGATCAGTCGCACTGGTACATCGTGCGGAGCCGGATTCCATGGAATGGTACCGGACTCACGATACGGGACTGGCACGCGCTCATGTGGGTGCTGCCGGCGGTGCAGCTCGTTGACCAGTCGCTGGCAAGGGAAGTTCTGATCAGGATATGCGAGCTTCACGGTTATGCACCCGGCGCCGGTGTGCATTATCTCGACGGTTCGGTTTTCGAGCCCGGCTTCTCGCTCGAGGGAGCCGCCGCATTTGCGATCGCCGTCGACTCGTACATCGTGCAGAGCTCTGACGACAAGGTCGTTGAGGAGCCGGTGCTCGCGGATTCACTGTACGGCTCGCAGGAGGATATCGAGGCGAGGCGACACCCGCAGTATCCGCTTTACTCGACGGAAGTGAATCCCGACGGCACGGTGCCAGCGAATCCTTACACGGCGCACGGGAATGCCGTCGCCGCGCTCGCTCTCGACATTCTCAGCCATACGCTCGACGAAAAAACCGCGGAGAAGGTTCAGGACGCCGCTGCGGTTCGTGCTTCGCTTTTGCGCCAGTTCAGTGAGATTCCCGGCGGAAAGACGTCCCTTTTCACGTCTATCGATCTTGCCGGCGCATCTTCTGTCGCAGATGATCAGTCGGCATCTGCTTATTGGCTGCCTTTCTATGACTTGCTGCCGCGCGACGATTCGGTTTATCGGCGAACTGTAAAGCGGATCGAGCTCCTTGAGACAGACTCGCTCGAGGTGAGGTGCGCGAGGCTGCTTGGGCCGTCGTCCGCCGAGGCGCTCGACTGGCTGCGGCGTGCACCGCTGGATGGTGGCCTGGCGGTAGAGCTTGTCGATGCGGATGGCCGCGCGGTGGGGAACGGGGGTGATGCCGCGCTGTCGGGCCTCATCGCGCATACAGTGTGGTACGCTGTGAATGCGCTCGGGGTACGCTCCTAGAGACGCTGGGCGTTGATGCGGGCAAACCGGCATCGTAGTATGAGTGCTTCAAGCTCGGGTGGCGAAACCGGTAGACGCGAGGGACTTAAAATCCCTTGGGCCAAAGCCCATGCGGGTTCGATCCCCGCCCCGAGCATACTCAGCCTCCGGGATTTCATCGCGAGTCAATTCGCAATCCGATATTTGCCACTCGGCCTTCCAGCGGGCCCCAGACGTCGGTCGTCCAGCGGCCGCCAACCCCTCTGCCCGGAAGGACCAGACGATCGTGTCTCGTCTGCATGAACCCGAGCAGGTTCTCCGCATTCAGAAAAACACGTACACTCCCGACGCGACGCTCTGCCATGGTGCCGATGTGCAAATAGGGCTTACTCACCGTCCGGTATGGATTGTCGTCGAGCGCCTGCCGCCCCGTGTAATAGAATTCGACACCAACTCTCGCGCGGCCTTCCTCCTCCCATGCCGCGACGATGCCCGCCTGCTGACTCGGCGTCAGCGGCACCTGGCGACGTGAACCAGTATCAGGATCTTCTTCGCTCGAGCGAACGTAGGTGTAGGTCGCGGTAATGTGGAACGGCTCCGGGTTCCAGCGGGCAAGCAGCTCGCCGCCGGCGGTACGTGTGTCTCCGTCAACGTTCTCCAGCTTTATGCGACTCTCGTCAAACTCCAGGTGGCGCACAGCAACCGGGTTCGAGATCGTCGAGCGGAACACTGTAGCATTGACCTCAACTGGCCCGAGCGATCCACCAAGATCGACCGATGCGCCCGTCGCTTTCTCAGCCCGCAAGCCGGCCAGGCGCTGCATCGGTCGAAGTCCGGTCACTTCGGTTTCCTCGGTAAATGGTGTTGGCGCGAAGTACCCTCCGCCACCTGAGGCACGGACAGTCCAGATTGAGCCCAGCCGAATCAACGCGGAAATTCTGGGAGCGAACTGCGCGCCATATTCGCTATGACGATCGACTCTGGCACTTGCCGTAAGCGAGAATCTCCGCCCAACGTCCATCGTTGACTGACCGAACAGGGACGGCGTCGTAAACGCAAAGTCGAAACCCGCAACGTCGTCGTTGACGTATCGCTCCTGCTGCAGCGCCGTTCCAAGCACCCAGACGGTAGAGCCCCGCGTGTACGTATTCGACGCCTCGCCAAACCAGGTGAGGTGTGAATCCCTCTCACGCAGGGCGCCGAATCTATGACGGTGATGCTGGGATGAAGCCGACCCTCTGACTGACAATATGTTTCGTCCGTACAACCATCTTCCGGCGCCACCAGCATCGAATCGGCGCGTGCCCAATTGTTCGGGGTAAGTGGAACCGTCCGGAGTAAGGGCTCCGTCTTCAGTTCCACCCTCTCGCTCTTCGATTGTCGAACCCAGGGTTATCATCGCGGTGTGCCCGGCGGGATGGTTCCAGAACAGACGCGGCCGAGCGACGAGCCGCCGATAGCTGGGAATGTCTATCCATCCGTCGTCGTCTCGATCGACCGGGGCCTGCCGGTGAGC
>JBPPMU010000177.1:0-16990 GCA_051306215.1 Gemmatimonadaceae bacterium
TTCGGGTACTTTCTCGGGGGTCGCGACAACCAGAACTCAAACCCGCTCGTCGGACTCGCAATGATGATTCTCGGGCCGATTGCCGCAATGCTGATCCAGTTTGCGATAAGCCGCCAGCGCGAGTTCAAGGCGGACGCGGTCGGCGCCGAGATCAGCGGCCGCCCGCTGTCATTGGCTAATGCGCTGCTCAAGCTCGACGCGGGCGCGAAGCGCATCCCCATGAATGTCTCCCCTGCCGCCGCTCCGCTCGCGATTGTGAACCCGCTGCAGGCCTTCGGGGGCCGCGGAGTCGGGAAGATGTTCTCGACGCATCCTCCCACGGCGGAGAGAGTCGCGCGCCTTCAGGCACTCGCCGCCTGAACAAGAAAAAGCCCGGCGCCTGCGAGGCTTTTTTTCACTTCCCCGAAACGAAGACCGGCTGCACCCAGGCCTGTCCGCCACCCGAGTCGGTCACCCGCGCCCTGACGTACATCTCGTTTCCCTTTAGCGCATAACTTCCGCGCGGCCCTGGAACCTTCGACAGCACGCGACCGCCACGGCCAATGAACTCGATGTCGTACTTGAAGTCGCCGCGCTGCCTGACCGCGATTTTCACCTCGCGCGGAGTCACCGTGATTGAATCGAGCTCGATACCCGTCGTGGCGTAGAACCGGCCCTCCTCCATACTCGAGAGTATCGCCGCGGCATCGAGCGACTCCGACCTCACAACAACCCACCCCTTTCCCGGATTTGACCGGCCCGGTCCGAACTCGCCGGCAAAGTGGTGCGCATCATCGACCGCTATTCCATAAATGCGCTTGCCGCCGGTGAGAAGCCTGTCCCACACCTCCTCCATGCCTGGCTTCCCACCCCCTCCATGGTTGTGCACCAGTGGATGTCCATTGTGTATCTCGATGAGCTTGTCGTTCCTGACCCGGGCAAGTACGTCGGCGCTGATCGCCCAGCCGAAGTTCGGATGATTTATGTGCGGCACTCCATCCACTGCCCTTACCGCGTCGACATTTTTCTGGATCGTGCCGAGCAGCGTGCTGTCAGTCTGCGGGGCGATGAGCCGGGGAACGTTGAGCCCGTTGACGTGAACCGGCTTGCGCTCGAACGACGACGTGAGCTCCTCGCCGGGAATCAGGATGAACGACGAATCGACAAGATGTGAGAGCCGCGCCGGATCGACCCACACGTTGTGGTCGGAGATCACGAGAAAATTGTAACCGTTCGCCTTGTACCATCTTGCGACTGTCTCGGGAGGCGAATCGCCGTCGCTCTCGAGTGTGTGGGTGTGAGTGTTTCCCTTGAGCCACCGTCCGCCCTGGGAATCGACTCGCTCGAACTGGCCGGGCGACTGGGCGTCCGCCGCGCCAAATGCTACAATCGCAGCGCAGAACGGGAGAGCTGCCCGCAATGTTCTCAACATTCCCAATGTCAGTCTTCCGCTGATGGGGGCGAATGCACTCGCGTCTCCGACTCCTGCTCGCTACGCCTGACCATGTCACCGACCGAAGGTTCTGACAAGAGTGGGCTCACATCGGGTTCGTCAGCGGTATTCCCGAAGATGCCGCCGGGCTTCCTTGCCAGTCTTCCGATGATCGCGCCAAAGATCACCAGACCGATCGCGCCGATGAATGTGAGCTTGTATATCACCAGCTTGAGCACCGACTCCGGGAGCTCTGGAACAAGATCGAACGCATAACCGATTATCGCGATCGATCCGACCACGACACCGGTGAGTGTAAAGAAATTTGAAAGCCGCCGCAGCTGCATGACCGTCCCCTTCAATGCCTGAATACACTACGGACGCGACCATCCCGAAGTGTCGCCCTTGCAGAAACCCCCTCCCCGCAATACGAATAGAATAGAACAATCCCCGGACCCGCCATGACAAACTCTCTATCCCGCCGCGACCTGCTCAAACGCCTTGGACTTGGCGCAGCGGCAATAGCGCTCCCGTTCCCGCTTTCAGCGGGACCGTTGCCTGTTTCGCTTGCTGATCCTGCTTTCGTCACTACCGACGATACCGACGAGCAACGGCTCGCCGAGTGGTCGTCGATGGTAAGGGACCAGGCGCGCCAACTCAGCTCGATGACAATGGGTACACGCGCAGTGCGCATCGGCGAGCTCGCGGTCGGGACCCCGTACGAGGCGTTCACCCTCGAGGCGTACATAAAGGAAGGAGGCAACCCGGTGCAGCGCGAGCCCCTCGCCCTTACGCTCACGCGCTTCGACTGCGTAACCCTCGTCGAGTCGTGCCTCGCGATAGCGCGTGCCTCGGCCTCAGCTGCCCAGCCATCCTGGCAGCAGTTCGGGCGCGAAGTCGAACGGATGAGATACCGGGGCGGACGCCGCCGCAGTTATGCCTCGAGACTTCATTACTTCAGCGAATGGATAAGCGACGGCGAGAATCGCGGTCTCGTCAGGGACCTCGGCGAAGAGCTCGGGGGAGTAGCCGATCCGCGGCCGCTCCGGTTCATGACAGAGCACCGGGGAAGTTATCCCGCGCTCGCCAACGACTCAGTGTTCGGCGAGATAGGGTCGATGGAGCGAAGGCTGGACAAGCATGTCAGGTTCATGATCCCGGCAGACCGGATAACCCGCGCGCAGGACCGGATCGAGTCAGGCGATGTTCTCGCCTTCGCAACGAGCATACCCGGACTCGATGTAAGTCACGCCGCATTCGCATACAGGGACACGTCGGGAATACTGCGAGTCCTTCACGCCCCTCTTTCCGGCGGAGCGGTGGAGATAACCCGAGCGACTCTTCCCGAATACGTGGCGAACATCAGGCGCGCGACCGGCATCCTTGTCGCGCGGCCGCTGAGAGGTTGACCGGGCCTAATTGATCCGCACCGCTCGTCCGGTACCGACTGCGCTCCGTTGCCCATCGCGAAGGGCAACAGAGCCATTGACGAGCACGAGACTGATTCCTTCAGGGTACATGAACGGATTGTCGAACGTGGCCCGGTCGGCAATTGTGGCGGCATCGAACACCACTATGTCCGCAACCAGCCCTTCCTGGATCAGCCCGCGGTCCCTGATCCTCACACGCGAGGCCGGAACCGCTGTCATCTTCCTGATCGCCTCCTGCAGCGACATGATATTTCGCCCCCTTACATAACGGCCGAGCACCCGGGGAAAACTTCCGGCGCCGCGGGGGTGAGGGCTTCCCTTCCTCGTCGGGCCGTCGATCGCGAAACCGCCGCCGTCGGTGCAAACCATCGACAACGGGTGCGCGAGGATCCTCTCGAGGTTCTCCTCACTCATGGCGTACCCGAGCATTCCCACACTCCCGTTGCTCCGCTTGAGCAGCGTGACTGCCGCGTCGAACGGATCCAGCCCACGAGCCAATGCATATGCGCCCAGGCGCTTGCCCTCGGCGTCACGGTCAGCCGCATCTGACACTCCGGAAAGCTGAACGTTGTCCCAACCTCCGATCAGCTCGACCTTCGCGAGGGTCTCGTTCCTTACGCGCGGCGCGACAGCCGGATCGTCGAGACGGGCGAAGAATGCCTTCGTTCCGCCGTCCCTGCTCCACACTGGAAAGAGATTCGTCAGGCCCGTTGAATAGGCGAGATACGGATACCTGTCGAACATGACGTCAGTCCGCGCGCTCCTCGCCGCCTCAATCAGCAGAAAAACCTGGTCCAGCTTTCCCCAGTTGCGCGGACCCTGAGTCTTGAGGTGGGATATCTGAAGCCTGCAGCCGGCGCCCCGCGCAACCGCTATCGACTCCTCGATCGCGTCGAGAAGCCGGTCGTCCTCGTTGCGCATGTGGGTCGCGTACGGCAGTCCTCGCGCGCGAAGGGGCCGGCAGAGGGCCACGAGCTCGTCACGCGTGGCGAAGGCGCCGGGAGTGTATTCGAGTCCAGAGGATGCGCCGCAAGCTCCGTCAGCGAGCGCTGAATCGACCATCGCCGTCATCCGCGCGAGCTCGGCCGGGGTTGCCGGCCTGTCGTCTGCTCCGACGACGGCTCCGCGGACCGTCCCCAGTCCGACCATCGACGCCAGGTTTGCACCCGGCCTCAGCCTGTCGATCGAGTCGAAGTGCGCGGCGAAGGATCGCCCTGATTCGCCAGTTGCGCGGGAGGATCCGTCGGCGCCGACGATGATAGTCGTGATCCCCTGCCTCACAACCGATTCAGCCCGCGGGTCGGCCGTCAGATTCCCATCGCCGTGGGAATGTATGTCGATGAACCCGGGCGATACCGCCATCCCCCGCGCGTCTATCTCCTCGCGACCTCGGCCACCGAGGTTGCTGCCGATCGCGGTGATGAGGCCGCCGCTTACCGCCACGTCAGCCAGGCGACCTTCGGCGCCGGTTCCATCGACGACGGTTCCGCCCCTGATGACGAGCTCGTGGTCGGGGCGGCGCGCGAGCACTGCCGGAGCACCGGCGATGGCGAGCAGCGCGCCAGCCCCGCCGGTGATGAACCCTCTGCGATTTACAGTCAGCTGGCGCCTTCCTGTGGTCGTGGAACTTCGGAGTGCCGCACAACCGACAAATGTATGCGCCGGGCTAGCCGGCGCTAACGGTCACCTTGCCGCGAAGGCCGCTTCCTCGAGAACGATCTTCCGCATGAGGTGCTGGGCGTTCGAAGTCGACGAACCGCGGATTGTATTGTCGAAGATGCACCAGACACCGGCCCCGGCACGGGCATACGCGCGGAGACGGAACGCGAGCCCGTCGAGAAATGAGCCGGTATACGACGAGTAGTGAACCTGCGGCGATCCGTGGAGGCGGAAGTAAACCTTGCCGGGATATCCCCCGGGCTCAGCGGCAGGAGGAACGATTGCCGGATCGGCCGCGACACGAGTGATCGCCAGCCGCCGCAGCATTCTGTTCGAATCAGGCATGAACCATGTCTTGTGTCGCGGCTCGATCACGACTGTCCCTTCATATTGGCTGCGAAGGACCTCGAGGAACCTCTCGACGACAGCCGGCTCGAACTCCAGGCTTGGCGGGAGCTGCACGAGGAGCGCGCCGAGCTTTTCGCCGAGACCGAGCGCTTCTCCGAGGAATTTCTGGAGGGGCTGGTCGCAATCAGCGAGGCGTTTCTCATGCGATATCGTCTTCGGAATCTTCACCGAGAAACGAAACGTCGACGGGACGCTTTCCGACCATCGCTCGTACGTTGCGCGCCGATGGGAGCGATGAAACGAGCTGTTGATCTCGACGGCCCGGAACAATGACGCATATCGCGCGAGCTGCGATCCCTCACCTGCATCATCGGCACTCACGCGCGCGAGGTTCCATCCCGCGCATCCGATGTAAATCCGTTCCGGAGTCTTGTGACCGTTCATGCCGCCCCCATTACATATGGGACGATTTGAGCTGCATGAAGTAAGCGGTTGCCTCGACCGGCTTTCACACGTCTGACTCTTATGCCCAGACCATCGATGTGGCTTCCCTAGCTCGCGGTTCTTCTCGCCGCATGCGCCACGGAGCCCGAAATTCAGAAGCCGCGTTCAGAGATGACGCAGCGGGAGCGGGACAGCACGATCGCCGCCTCCGGCCTCCCCGGATCAGGTGTCGTGAAGAGGGCAATGAGCATTGCAGACGCCGAGGCCCGGCGTGCGGCGGCGTTCGATTCGGCCTCGGAGCGCTAGCCGCCCGGGAGCGGTGAAGGCAGGTCAAAGGGTGCCGGGATGCCGCGTCCCGTGGTAATGTTCGGGAACGCCGCCGCGCACCCGCTGGCTGCCGCACCCGCTACCCTCTGTCACAAGAGCAGGAGTCAGACAATGGCAATCTGGAACGAACCCAAAACGTCGACCAAGGAGCCGCCGGCGATGCCCGCGAATCCATCGCTTCAGAACAACGACGTCGGCGCACCGCGCCCCACACCGAGCAACGACGCCCCGCCGGCTCGCTCCTCGCAGGGCGACCAGAAGGAAACCCTGATCGCTGCCAACCTTTCCATCGAGGGAAAGATTCAGGGTTCCGGCCATGTCCGGGTCGCCGGGCAGTTCAAGGGCGACGTGAACGTCGAGGGCAACCTTACGATCGAGCAGGGGGCCAAGGTCATCGGCGGCGTGCGGGCCAGCACGGTCACAATCGCGGGTGAGCTGGAGGGAAATGTCGACGCCGCATCGCGCGTCGAGCTCCTTGCCTCCGGAGTTCTCAACGGCGACCTGAAGGCCGGCTCGCTGACAGTCGCGGCGGGATCCCGCATGCGCGGCCAGGCCGAGTTCGGATGGGAAGAAGGAAGCTTGCGACCCGCGAAGCCCAAGACGGAGGTTGGCTCAGCTTCATGAGCAGTGCCAGCGGTACCGCGGCAAAAACTCGTACCTGCCCGCATTGCCGGGCAACGATTCTCCAGAGTGCAAGCGTCTGTCCGATTTGCCGGAAGAGTTTGCGCTGGGAGCCGCATACCGCCAAGCACAAGGCGCCGGGATTTTCCGCGCTCCATGTCGAGGGTTCAATCAGACACCCTGAGGTCGGCGAGAACTGGGAATACATGGTTCTGGTCACCGTAAAGAACGAGAAGGGAGAAGAGATCGGGCGTCACATGGTGGACGTCGGAGCGCTGGGTCCGGGTGACCTGCGCGCCTTCGATCTTTCCGTCGAGGTGTTCACCGACGCGAAGCCGAAGCGCTAGCAGTATCGGAAGAAGAACAGGGTTCACAGATGACACTGATGTGGCACCGATGACACCGAGGGTTCCTTAATTACAACAGGAAACGCTTGATGGGATCGGCGAAGGGATAGTGTAGAAGGCGCAATCAAACAAACCCTTCTCAGTGTCATCAGTGCCGCATCAGTGTCGTCTGTGAACCCTGTTCTTAGGTTTGATTAATAACGAAAGGGCAAGCCACATCGGCTTGCCCTTTCATTTTTCAAGCTGTCGCGGCCAGTCGCGGCCGCAAATCTCATCTCATCAGCCAGTCGGGAAGCCCGCCTGCGGCTCCTGAGGCTGCTGCTGCGGCTGACGAATCCGCGGGGCTTGACCGAAGTTGTACTGGAAGCTGAGGAACGTTCCGCGAACGCCGAACTGCCGCTCGGTCACCTGGATGACCCTGTCGTCGCCAGTGCGGATCTTGAAGCCGATCGTGTTGAACGGATCGATGACGCGAAGCGCAACCGTCGCCTTGTCGCCGAGGACCTTGTAGCGCCCGGCAAATGCGGCGTTCTGCGATCCTGCAAACCGGCCGCGCTCGACGTTGATCGGCGCACGGTAGTTCCAGCTGCCCTGCAGGGTGAGCTTGTCGGTCGGGTTGAACGTGAGGTTGTACCGCGTTGCCCATGTCACCGCGTCTGATGACAGGGATGACTCCGAGCCGCCGTCAGTGACGATCCTGAAGACATTGAACGCAGCGAACCCCGAGAATTTGGGGCCGAGCCGCAGCGTGCCGTTCATGTCGGCGCCGTACGAATCGCTCGTCGCGAGGTTCGTGAAGCTCACCGACGTGACGTTGCGCCCATCGACGATGTCGTCGGTGTTGATGTCGATGCGGATGACATCAGTGGTGTGGCGGTAGAAGGGCGAAAACTGAAGCGTCCCGAGCTTGCCGGTGCGCGTGAGTCCGCCCTCGATCGCATGCGTGTACTCGGGATTCAGCGACGCGTTGCCGATGAACACGTTCTGCGCGTCCATGAACTGCGGGAACGGGTTGAGCTCCTGGGTTCCCGGCCGGCGGATGCGTCTCGAGTAGCTCAGCTTGCCGTTGAGGTTGTCGTTGAACTTGTAACTCGCGACTCCACTCGGAAACAGGCTGGTGTAGGTCTTCGGGAAGCTCTCACCGGTGGAACCGAGCGAGAAGTCGCGGCTCGCATACTCCGCGCGCAGACCGCCCTGGAGGTCCCACTTGCCGAGGCCGCGGCTGAGCACGCCGTACGCGGCCTGCACTGTCTCGTCGAACTCGAAGTCGTTGCTGAGGTTGCTCCTGACCCACTGGCCGCTTCCGAGCATGTCCTTCTCGACCAGGTAGTCGCGGTTCAGCCAGCGCGCGGTGCCCTTGTACCCGGTCTCCAGCTTTGTCCTCTCGGCCAGAGTGCGCGTGTAATCGAGCTGCGCGTTCACCGACTGCGTAAGGTTGTCGGCCGTGTTTCTCTCGATCTCCGTCTGGGCGATGCCGTCGAGCGGCTGTCTCCACAGCGTGGTGACATCGTCATCGGTCGAGCGGTTGTAGCGAATCTCGCTCGAGACCTCATGCTTCCGCGGCTCGAGGGTGCGCTTGAACGCGAGCGTGTAGTCGATCATCCATGAGTCCGCACCGCGATCGCGGATCCGGTCGTAGGTGTCGAGCGGGTTCCGATTTCCATCGAGCTCCGTGTACAGCGAGCGCAGGTCGTCACCGTTCTGCCGCTTGTTGAAAAGCAGCGAGTTCGAGAGAACGTCCCGCGTGTTTACCTTGTAGTCGAAGTTCGTCGTGAAGTTATGGCCGGAATTGTAATTGCTGCCGTCCAGGTCCTGCTCGGTGAACGAGAGCGGCGCGCTCAAGGCGTCGTAACGCTCGCGATCGTTGATTCCCCACATGCCGCGCTTGTCGGAGTTGTAGCCGTAGCTCGAGAAGAGCGTGTACGGCCCTACCTGGTATCCGACGTTCCCGGACGTATTGAACCTGTCAGCGGTTGCGCCTGACACATTGAATCCGCCGCTCACGCCGAGATCGACGTTCGACTTCAGAACGATGTTCACGATTCCCGCCATTCCTTCCGGATCGTACTTCGCCGAGGGATTCGGGATCACCTCAACGCGGTCGAGGACGTTCGCCGGGATCTGCTTGAGGTATGCAGCGAGCTGGGCGCCGCGGATCGGAGCGGGACGGCCGTTGATCTGGATCGCCACGTTCTCGTTGCCGCGAAGGCTTACCTTGCCCTCTCCGTCGACTTCGACCGAAGGAACGTTCTCGAGGACCTCGGACGCGTTGTTGGCTGCCGGCGCCACATCCTTCGACTTGTATGAATTCCTGTCGGGCTCGATCGTCACCGCCTCGCGTTCGGCCGTCACTTGCACTCCCTCGAGCGCGACTGCGACTCTCGAGATGCCGATATTGCCGATGGCTACGACGGGGGCGGCGGGAGTCACGGTGAACTCCTGCACCTTCGGTCCATAACCGATGTAGGTGACGCGAAGCTGGTACGTGCCGGGACGCAGTCCCTGGATTCGGAACGTCCCGTCCGAGTTGGCGATGGCGCCGGTGATAAGCGCTCCCTGTGGCGTGCGCACTGCGACCGACGCGCGCGCGACGCCAGCGTTGGCATCCGCATCGACCACAGTACCGCGAACTTCACCAGGTGCTGCCGGCGGTGGGCCGCCAGCGCCGGGGCCGCCGGGACCCTGCGCAATAACAGGGCTCGCGCTGGCGAACAGGAAAGTTCCAACTACCGCCGAAAGGAATTTCTTCATACCGAGCTCGTTGCAGATTGTTGAATTGCTATGACCGCTGCTCGCATGCGTGGGAGCGCTCTATGTCGCCATTACGAGCAACGTAGCGGCGAGTTTCAGCGGGGAGCGTCCGCGATTTGTAATGTTTTTTCAGCGAGTGCAGTTTCGTACGGATTATAAACGGACGTTTAGAATCCGGCTGCCCATTCCTTCACTTCAGCGAAGTGACAGCGAACTGCGGCCGATGGTTTTCCCCTTCTATGCCGCCGTTTCGGGCTTCCGGCGCCGGTCCCAGAGTTTGCCGAGGAACGTCGTCAGGACGATCGTGCCTGCTATCCGGAGGGGCTGAGTGATTTTCGTGACGATATATGCCGCCGTCCATGCCCCCGCAGTGCCCGCAACGCTCTCAGGAGCCCAGCCGAGGCTTATCGCGAAATACGCTCCGACGAACACGACAAAAAAGACCGTCAGATAAATGACGACGGCAATTGCGCCGTACTCGGCAAGGATCTTCTTGAGCGTTTTTCTCATCTGTCAGCGGTGAGTGTTGTGGGATCAGCGATTAAACATAGTCGGGGGACCGGGCTACTTCGATCCGATCCTGACCAGGTCGAGCGGATTGACGGTCACCGCGCCATAACGTGCATTCCAGTGAAGATGCGGTCCGGTGACACGGCCGGTTGCCCCGACGAGGCCGATCTGCTGGCCTCGCTCGACGGTGTCGCCGGCGGCGACAAGCGACTTGCTGAGATGAAAGTAGCCCGTGACGATGCCTTCGCCGTGATCGACGTAGACGACGTTTCCGGCGAGGTAGAATTCGTCAACCAGGGTAACCACGCCGCGATTTGCGGCTCTCACGAAAGTCCCCACCGCGCCTGAGAAGTCAACACCGAGATGCCGGCTCGCAACGGTACCGTTGAACATCCTCCCCGATCCGAACCGGCTCGTTATCGACGACGGCCGCGGATTGATGAAGGGTTCTGTCCACATGGCCCGTGTGTCGTGCGCCTTTCGTCCAGCTTCGCGCGCGCGTTCGTTCTCCCTCGCGATCCTCGCCTGCAGCTCCGCGCTCATCGGCCGCGTGAACCTCGGATTCACTGCAAGCTGCCTTGCCCGTCCTGGAGCAGCCGGAGCGGGCCTTTTCGGCAAACTCACAAAGACCGAGAGACTGTCGACAGCCCCCGACGCACGCGTGACTGCTATGCGCGCGCCTACGCTGTCGACGGCGTCGACTGTGACGGGTCCGATGGCCCGCCACGCGCCGGATGCGGACCGGGAGAAATGAAGCGGCTCGCCGCTCATGCGGCCCGACACTCCAACCACCGAGTCAGCGTCAGCCGCCACTCCCTCGAGAGTCATCTGCACGAGCGAGCCCGGTGCGGGCCGCGTTGGCGAAGCCGTCAACGCCGGCCCCTGCGCCGCCGCCGGCGCCGCCACGAAGGCAGCGGCGAGAATCAGTTCATATCGCATCATTCAAAATAGAGGGCGCAGAGGGGCTACGCCCACGCAGTGACACAAATGCACTCGGGAATGGCGAGAGGCCAAGGCCAGGTGTCTTCTGCGCTTCTGCGTGAGCGAAGCTCCTCTGCGTCTCTAGTTTCAGGGGTTGAGCCAGTAGCTGACCTTCAGGAGGAAAATGTTGTCTGGCGCGGCGCCGAAAAGCGTGTCGACGCCACGGCCGAACTCGAAGTCGCCGACCGGCCTGAAATCCGACCGTGTTTGCTGCCATGCGAAATACATCGTCGAGCCCGGACGCCACTCCCACCGCAGCACCGCGTTGCCGCGCAACGAAGCGACGTTGAAGTCAGGCTGCGGCACCGCGAACGACACTCCGGAACCCTGCCCCGATGGGTACACACGACCATCTGAGATCTCGCCGACATCGCGGCCGTATACCAGGAAATCGAACTTGCCCGGTTGCGCAAACTCCTTCACGGGCCCGTAGTCGCCCGTTGCGATGAACGGCTGCGCGAAGACCTGGAGGGTCAGCCGGGGGCTGAACGTGTAGTTGAGCCGCGTGTCGAGCGCTATCGTCGTCTGGTCCACGTTGGCGAAGATGTAACGCGCGCCGTAGGTCTCTACCGCCAGCGGATCGACGATGCGGCCGAGGAACTGCGCTTCGGACCTGTCCCAGCTTATCGATGGTCCGAGCGAGAGCTCGATATGGGGTCGCGGATTCACCTGCAGTTCCCCGAAGATCGCCGCATTGCGGCCGTCGCCGGGTCCGGTCTGGTTGTAAGTCCCGAAATAGGCGACCACCGACTTCCGCGGATCAGACGAAATGTTGGTGGATAGCGAGGCATAGCCCGGGCGATATGCAGCAGGACCGCCGCGGGTCAACCGGTCATCGACAGTGCCAGACGGGCCGATCCCAATGTTCACGCCCGCCGACCAGTAATTCAGGAGTTGCACGTTGCCGTTCAGGAAGAGACGGTTCGAGATATTCTCCCACGCGTAGTTGTGCTCGACGAGCGCAGTCGCGGAGCCCTGATAACGCCTGAACCGGCCGGGCCGAGTTTCCGTGTAATTGACGTTGAGCTGCCCGTCGATCCTGTCCGCCCGGCGCTGAAATCCGAGGTCGCTGATCTCATAGTCGGGACTCATCGTGTTGAGCATGCCGCTCATGTTCCAGTGACGCCCGATGCGGTGCGAAAGAATCGCCGATCCGGCAAAGCCCGTGAGGGAAGTCGCAAGGCTGTCCACCTCGAGATGGTCGGCATCGGGTCGCTGGAAGTAGTGATACGGGAGACGCTGCGTCGCTACTATGGCCGCACGGTCCCCGCGGACGTGGCTCGATGCGATAAAGCCCTGCAGCGTCCACGTGCGCTGCGCCCACTGATGCGAATAATCGACTCCCCCCGTGTAAGCGGACTTCCGAAGCAGGCCGGCGAGATCGCCATCGAGGTTATCGCGGTTCACCGCTCCCAGGAAAGTGCCGATCGCCGTCTGCCCCGCCCGTGTCTCCTTGCGCAGCCGCCCGGCGAAGAAGTTCGTGAGCGGCTCCGCAACCATCTCGCCCTCCTCACCCTCGGGAGTCCTGAAGCGGGCTGTCTCCTCGTTTGTCACCGCATTCAGCACCCCCATCGCCCAACCGCCGGCGGTCCGGCCAGTCAGCTTCACAGCACCGAGAATTCTCGATGCGTCGGGGACGTCACGCTCCGCATACGATGGAACCCGTGACGGCTGGCGTCCGATGCGCCGCGAATAGAACACGCTGTTCGTGCCATCAGTGCCGAAATTGAAGAGCTCGGAACCCTCGACAAAAAACGGCCTTCGCTCGGGAAAGAAAGTCTCGAACGCGGTGAGGTTTATGACGGCCGGATCGACCTCCACCTGGCCGAAGTCGGGGTTGACTGTGGCGTCGAGCGTCATGTTGCTCGTCACCCTGTACTTCAGGTCGACGCCGGCATCCGCGCCGAGCTCGCGGTTGTCACGGAACGGGTTCCCGCCACGGTTCACGTTCTCCGACCTTCCCACAACGTAGGGCATTATCTCCAGTCGCCTTCCCGAAGCGAGATCACTCATTCCGGAAAGATGTCCGAATCGAGGAATACCGCCGGGCTGGTCACGCGGCGTAAACGACCATACCGAGAACTCCTGGTTGCGCGCTATCTGCCGCTCAACCTGGAGCCCCCACTCGAGGTTCGTCCTTCCCGTAAACCGAAGCTGGCTGAACGGAATCCGCATCTCGGCAACCCAGCCGGAATCGGTGATGCTCGTCTGCACCTCCCAGACGGGCTCCCACGAGTCGTCCTCATTGTCGGGCGAACGGGTCTGGTCGCGCTTTACGCCGAGGGGATTCACCTCGAAGCCGACTGCTGTACGGTGGTCGTGACTCGTGTCGAGAATCACCGTGAGCCAGTCGGAGGCGGTCATGTTCATGTCCCGGCGGCCAAGACGGCCCCTCACGTTCTCCCGATCATATAACATCGCCCCGATGTAGAGCGCTTCGTCGTCGTAGAGGAACCGGATGTCACTCCTCTCGGTGGCGGGGCTTCCCTCCTGCGGGTCGAGCTGCCTGAACTCGCCCAATGGCTGCGCCGCGCTCCATTGCGATTCGTTCAGCACGCCATCTATCCGGATTGTCCCCTCGAGCCTTGCGGCCGTCGCGCTCGGGGCGTCGCGGAGACGATCCTCTGCCGGGCGAGCTGCAGGCTGCTGAGCAATCGCCGAAGTCGAGGCGGCGACGAAGAGAACAAGTGCGGGGAATTTCATGATCGGGGGGTTGGCGATTTCCGGATGCCGGATTTTCAGCAAGCCGACAATTTTATCCCGACAAACATCAGCCAGGTGTAAGGTCACTGTACGGGTGTTTAACACTTTGTGTTTCGTTCACCATTAGCTTCCGCGAATGAGTCAGTCCGACCGGCCTGAACAGACTGCGCCGAAACAACGACATTCTCCAGCACATCGGCTCGAGTTCGCAGCAGCGAGATCCCTCGAGCATGCCGTTTCGGCTCTCCCTGAGGGCGCCGCGGACCGTCTAGGCCGAGCCGTTGGAAGGTCGCTTCACCTGGCGGGGATCCGTCGCAAGGTCGTCGAGTCGAATCTCCGGCTGGCGTTCCCGGACCGCGATGAGAAGTGGATTGCGCGAACCATGCTTGCGGCTTACGAGCACCTTGGCCGTGAAGTCGCAGCGATAATGCGCCTGTCGAAGCTGGACGACGCGGCAGTCATCGAGCGCACTCTCACAGTCGGCTGGGAAGAACTCGAGGAAGCCCGTGCTCTTGGGCGAGGAGTCCTGCTCGTGACCGGACACTACGGGAACTGGGAGATGGCCGCGGCAACCTTCGCCTCGCGGGGGATACCCATCGCCGCAATTGTGCGAAGGCAGGGCAACCGGCTCGTCGACGAGCGACTCCAGGCAATGCGCCACAAGCTCGGCGTGGAGACGATATATCAGGGGGAAGCGCCTTCGAGGGTGCCGCGGATTCTCCGGGCAAACGGGGTCGTCGGAATCGTCGGCGATCAGAACGCGAGGCGTTCGGGAGTATTCGTTCAGTACTTCGGGCGTGCCGCCTCCACTTACCGCGGACCCGCCTTGTTCGCGCTTCGTCTTGGTGCGCCGGTTTTCACTTGCGTCGCGCGCCGCCTGCCGGGTGACGCTGTTCGTTATGAGGTGCGCGGCGAGCGGGTGATGTTCACTCCCTCAGGAATTCTCGATGCGGACGTTCAGGCGCTGACTGCCGAGCTTGCGGCGCGGCTCGAGCGTGAGGTGAGAGTCGCACCCGAGCAGTACTTCTGGTTTCACAAGAGATGGAAAACCCGTCCTCCGGAAGAAAAGATTCGCGAACAAGATAGCGGATGAGGACTTTGACGCAGAGCAAAACCCAGGGGGGAACGGATTGGGCGGATTTTACGAATTGGGCGGATCAACCACTCCGGGGGGCAGATGCTCCCCGGAATGGCGGATGATCCTGTAGGGAAAATCCCTTCGCTCATTTTTTTTGCAGAACAGAAAGAGATGCCGGTTTTTCCGGGCGATGTGGCGAAGCGGCGACATGCAGTCTCTACAACGCGCTCGATCCGTAAAATCCGCCCAATCCGGTTACCCCCTGGTTTTAGCTCTTCCTCACTAGTCCATACCTGTCGGGAGCTTCTCCCTTGACGTCGGATATGGCTTTGCCGGATATGGCCCGATTATGTCGACAGTGTACGCGCTTGCCCAGAAGTCGGGCGGTCCTTCGCTGTCCGCCACCCGGTTCGACACAGGCTTGACACCGTTCTTCAGGTATGCTGCGATCGCCCAGAGATCGGAATCGGGAAGGTGTCTCCACGATGGCCAGGGCATTGGAGGAGCGAGATACTTGGGGCGAGCCGGGTGGTTGCCTTGCCCAGGCGTGGTAGACGTTATCTCGACATCGGGAGTTTCTCCCGGCCGCAATCCATAACGGAGAGCATTGAAGATCTGGCGCTCGCTGAACCTTCCAATTCCGGTTGTGTTATCGGGTGTGAGATTGCGGGGCCGAGTCCGGAACTGGCCAATCTGGAATTCATCCCGCGCCGTATCTGTCACGCCAGCCAGGAACCCTTTTGCGGCGGGGTTCGGACCTCCTCCGTGACATCCGCTGCACGCCTTCTCGATTATCAGCTGCCTGCCGCGAAGAATCTGCGGAGTCGAGACAGCCGTCTCGTTTTCCGTCGGGTGGGCGACCGCCGGGTACGGACCGAAGTCAGGGGAGCTCGCCGCTTCACGCCAGTTATCGGGCGGACCTTCGCTTGCCGGCGGCTCGTTCCTCACGGGCCTCACGCCGTGCTTAAGGTACGCAGCGATGGACCATATGTCGTCGTCGCTCAGGTGACGCCACACCATCCAAGGCATACTCGGCGCCAGAAAATGAGGTTCGGCCGGGAAATTTCCCTGTCCCGGAGTGCTCGCCGTTATCGTGACGTCAGGCGTCTTGTCGGGCCGTAGCCCGTACCGCAGCGCGTTGAAGATCTGCCGCTCGGTATACCTGCCGACCCCAGTCATGTCCGGCGTCAGGTTGCGCGGATATGTCTTGAACGGCCCAACTGGGAAGCTGTCGGTCCCCGGCCTGGCCCCGACGAGCCAGTTCTCCGACTCCGGATTCGTGCCTCCGCCGTGGCAGTCGCTGCAGGCGGTAGTCATTACGACGAAGCGACCGTGCGCCACCCGGTCTGCTAGCGGGCGGGCGGTCGTGACCGCGGACGCACCCGATGCACCCGGAGACGCTGCTGGCGTGCTGGACTGGCTCATGCACGCCGCGAGGAGAACAAGCAGGAACGGTAGGACACTCGAGCCACTGGCTGATCGATTCATTCCGCCTCCGTTATTGTTTGACTTCCAGAATTCCCATCATGCCGTGATCCTCGTGATCGAGGATGTGACAGTGGAACATCCACTTCCCGGGATAGTTGGCGAAGCGGACGATTATCCGCGCCGTCTGGTGCTTCGGCACGTTCACCAGGTCCTTCCAGCTCCTGAACGGTTCCGGAACGCCGTTGCGGTCGATGACCTGAAACTGGAAGCCGTGCAGGTGAAACGGGTGGTCCATCCCCACGATGTTCTCTATCTCCCATATCTCAGTGGCGTCGAGCTTCGCCGTGAAGTCAATGCGATTCATGTCCATCATCTTTCCGTTTATCATCCCCTGCGACAGGGTGACGACGCGCGTCACTGACGCATCGGCGGTGTCGAGGACGGGTACAGGACGGAGTGTCGGGGGAATCGCCGGTGCGCCGCGCGCCAATGGCGCGGTGTACTGCACGGTCAGGAGATCGTGCGTCGTCTCCCATTCCTTCGGCCGCGTCTGGTGGATGTACCGGTCATACGGCAGTGCCTGAAGGACTGTCTGCTCGCCAGGCTTCCCGGCACCCTTCACGAGAAGCTCGATGCGCTCACCGTTCGCGACTGTTATCTCGCTCACGCTCACCGGCTTCTCGAACAAGCCGCCATCGCTTCCAACGTGGAGCATCGTCTGGCCCGGGATTGCGAGCCTGTAGACTCTCGATGCCGACGCGTTTATCACGCGCCATCGCTGCACTTCACCGCTGCCCACGGTGATTGTCGGCAAAACCTGTCCGTTCACGAACAGCACATCACCTTCCCGGCCGTTCTCCTCATCGATTGTCGCTTGGTGCGACCCCATCTCGGGAAGGTCTATCGATCCATCGGGAAGGAACCGGTTGTCCGCGAGCATGATTACCTGCTC
>JBPPMU010000178.1:0-2095 GCA_051306215.1 Gemmatimonadaceae bacterium
CCCGCCAGCATCACATCTGATGCGCGGAGGATTCCGTCGGTGAGTGAGTGACGGCAGCCGTAGAGGTTGTCGAACTTCGACTTGGTGACTGAATCGTTGACGTTTATCGCGCAGAACAGGAGCTGGCCCGCCTCCATCATCTGATAGAGGCGGTGCACGCCCGTCGTCGTCTCTTCCGAGACGCCGCGCAGATCCTTCGCCATCGTCGTCCAGCGCGATGGATCTTTCGCGTACTCGGCGCGAAGCAGGTCGAGAATCACGCCGTACTCCTCGGAGTCGCGCTCTTCGTCGAAATTCGGCACGACGCCCGCTTTCTCGAACTCGACTCCCTTGTGGACGAGAAGTGTCGCGTCGCCACCGTCATCGAGAAGAAGGTTGGGACCCGAGCCATCGGGCCATACGAGCGCCTGGTCGGTGCACCACCAGTACTCCTCGAGCGTCTCGCCTTTCCACGCATAAACCGGAACGCCGCGAGGATCTTCGGCCGTTCCGTCCTTGCCGACAACGGCAGCCGCTGCGGCGTGATCCTGCGTCGAGAATATGTTGCAGGAAACCCAGCGGACGTCCGCGCCGAGCTCCGTGAGCGTTTCGATCAGCACGGCCGTCTGTACGGTCATGTGGAGCGACCCCATTATCTTCGCGCCAGCCAGCGGCTGCGAGTCCCTGTATTCGTCCCTCAGGGACATGAGTCCGGGCATCTCGTGCTCGGCGAGGCGGATCTCGTTGCGCCCGTATTCGGCGAGCGAAATGTCCTTCACCTTGAAGGGAAGGCGACCGTCTTTCACCGCGAAGCGATCGCGGCCCGCGGTGGCGGAGTCTCTTGTCACTGGAAGTTCGGCTACGCTAGTCATCGTTTCTCTTGTTCCTGGAAAGTTGAGTGGTCAGGCTGTCAAAGTGAGCTTTGCGATCTTTTCCTGGTCCGCAGGCGCGTCGTCGGTCACGGCGATCACGTCGGGTTTGCGTGCGCCTGCCGCAAACAGTGTCGGCCCCTTCGCGTCTTCGTCGGCGGGGAGCGGGTTATAGTTGCCGCCCTCGAAGCCGGCGGTGCGAAACATCTCGTCGATCTGGTCGCGCGGAAACCCGCGCCACACATGCCCCATGTCGTGAATCAGGTCTTCCCTGTCGTGCGGCATCATGTCAACAACCAGCAATCTCCCGCCGGGCTTGAGCGCCCTGAAGGCCTCGGCGATTGCCGCCTCGGGTTCGGGAACGTAATGAAGCACGAGAAACAGCAACGCTGCATCGAGCGAGCCATCCTCGATCGGAAGCGACTCGAGCCGGCCCGCACGGACCTCCGCATTCGGCAGCGTGCCGAGCCGCTTCCGCGCGGCGCTGAGCATCGCAGGTGAATCGTCTATCGCGATCACGCCGGCTACGAAAGGCGAGATCATCTCCGCGAGCTGCCCGGTTCCGCACCCGAGGTCGCCAACCGTCCACCGGTCGTCGAGCAGTCCGAGCAACCCGATGAGGTCCGCGCGCGAGCCAAAAAGCTCGAGCCGCAGCCGGTCCCACTGTCCCGCGGCGGAGGAGAAAAACTTCTCCGACCGGCTGCGGCGGTGAGCGAGCACCGTCTGGAGGCGGCGGGCATCCTGGGCGACAGCAGAAGAGCCCGCTACCTGCTCGCGGACGATCTGCCAGAGCCGCCTGCTCGATGGGTCAAGATCCGCGCTCCCGCGGTAGCGCCGGCTTGTTCCGTCGGCCCGTGAGACGACCCATTGGTGGTCGCCGAGGACTTTCAGATGGCGGCTGACGGTGGACTGGGGGAGTTGGAGAATCGACTTGAGCTCGTTGACGGTCAGCTCGTGCCGCTCGAGCAGCACGAGAAGCCGGCTCCTTGTGGAGTCGGCCAGCGCGGTCATGCGGTCGAAAAGGTCGGCGGCTTGTAGCATTATATCCGGATATAAGGATAATAGATCCTCGCTGCCCGTCAAGTGCCTGCTCAGCTGGTTTACCTGCGATTTCGGATTGAGGACTTTGCGGCCTCAGGACCAAAACCCATTGAAGAGTCGCGACGAATTGAGGATTTCGGACAAGGGAGGACGGTCCTCGATAATCCTCAGTCCTCACTTAGTCGCGACTCTGTAATTGTTTCTAG
>JBPPMU010000179.1:0-2034 GCA_051306215.1 Gemmatimonadaceae bacterium
CTGGTCCGAGAAGCAGCGGCAGACCCGCGCCGTCGCCGAGTACCTTGCAGCCCTCGACGAGGCGGCCGAGCCGAACCCCGACCGCAAGGTGCCGAAGGTGATCTCGCCGTCCGATCCCTCTTCGGCATGGACGGCCAAGGCCAACAAGCGGGTTCAGTTCGGCTATGGGCTCAACTATCTGATCGACATCGAGAACGCCGTCATCGTCGATGTCGAGGCAACGCCGGCCAGAACCTACGACGAGGTGGCTGCGACGAAGACCATGATCGACCGGACCGAGCGGTGCTTCGCGCTGAGGCCCAAGCGGCTTGCCGCCGACACCGCCTACGGGACGGGTAAGTTCCTCGGCTGGCTGGTCAACGACAAAGGGATCACACCGCACATCCCGGTCTGGGAGAAGAGCGATCGAGCGGACGGCATCTTCTCGCGGGCTGACTTCATCTGGGACAAGCGGCATGGCCACTACATCTGCCCCAACGGGAAGCCGCTCCGCACCAGCGGCACGGTGCACGACGGGCGCACGCTGCTCTATCGCGCCTCGAAGCGAGACTGCGATGTCTGTCCTCTGAGGTCGAGGTGCTGCACGAGGGATGCGGCCCGCAAGATCCCTCGCGATCTCCACGAGGATGCCCGCGATGTGGCCCGCCAGAAGATGAAGACCAAGGCGTTCGCCAGGTCGCGTGACGAGAGGAAGCGCGTCGAGATGCGCTTTGCACACTTGAAGACCCACCACGGCTTCGAGCGGTTGCGGCTACGCGGGCTCTCCGGCGCACGCGACGAGTTCCACCTCGCAGCCATCGTCCAGAACCTCAAGACAATGGCGCTGCGATCGGTGTGGCCGCCGCCAGACCTCGCGGTCGCGTAAGCTGCGTGAGAGACGGTGCCAGTGGCGTCCCGTAGCATCGGTGTAGACCCGCCACCCCAACTGGGGTGCGGATGAAAGGCAAGAACCACCTCAGCCTCGCAGCAGCGAGGGGGACCAAGCCGGTTACGCCGCCGACTTTATCGACAGCATCGGTCATTGGCGGACCTGGCGCTGAGCCCATCGCGAGGTCTGCTATGTGCCAACAACGGACGTTCGAAAGGCCTTCACACACATCCGCAAATCCGGAATCGGCTGAAAATGCTAGGAGCCCCCGAGGGGGTTCCTAGGTAACAGAAGCGGTCTGACATTAAGGGCGCCAAGCCGACGCCAATGTTGTTCGCCATATCTTGCGGGAAAGGCTAAACTGGCTCTTCAGCCCACCGCAGGGCTCTGATGGGGGGACAAATGAAACTCGAACTCTCAGCACCCAGGATTATCACGTTCATAATCTCGGTCGTTATAGCCGTGATCGCCGTACTCATTCACTATGCTCATATCTCGATTCCGCAGGTTCATAGCGGCTTCGCTGTCCTGCTAGTGGGCTATCTGGTACTTGCTGCCGGCAATTTGCTCCGCGGAGTTTAGACCATACGCACCGCTAGCTTAAGGAAACCAACCGAACGGATTCAGGGACAGTTCAAATGGGAGACAGATCATGTCGATCGGACTGATACTCATCATCATCCTCGTCATTTTCTTGCTTGGTGGCTTCAGTGGCCGCTTCGGCGGGTACGGCTATGGCTTCGGTCACGGCGGCATGGGTGTTATCGGCCTCATCCTGATCGTCCTCCTCGTACTGCTTCTCATGGGTCGGCTTTGATCTAACATGGGAAGCTCGAACGCTGCGTCGATGGACGAGGCAGACTGATGCTTTCCGCAGCGAGAAGGTCCGATCATGCCAGATACAACTATTAAGAAGGTGGAGGCTGGCTCTTCGCCGCAGGGTGAGATGGGCCAAAAGTATCTCGTCGCCGGCAAGCGCGTTTCGATGCGCCTCTGGGTGAAAGAACCAGGTGGTAAGCTCAAAGCGCCCACGATGAGGGATTACGAAACTGTGGGCTATGTCATCTCGGGCAGCGCAAGACTCGATCTGGAAGGACAGACTCTGAATCTAAAAGCCGGAGACTCATGGTTGGTGCCGGCGGGAGCGATGCACCAATACACGATTA
>JBPPMU010000180.1:0-2761 GCA_051306215.1 Gemmatimonadaceae bacterium
TTCCTCGGCGCGGCCATCATGGTCGTTGCACTGTACAGCTGGCTCCTGAGCCCGCTCGAGCCGGAGCACCACTAAACCATGTCAGCACCAGCCGCGCACCACTACACCTCGACCGGTCTCGACAGCAAAAAAATCGCGATCTGGGCCTTCATCGGCTCGGAGTGCATGCTGTTCATATCGCTCATCTCGACGTACCTGATCTACAAGGGCCGGAGCATCGTCGGCCCGTTTCCGCACGAGGAATGGACAAGCCCGGACGGAAGGCATTTCGAGCCGATCCTCGACATTCCCATCACGTCGGCTTCCACCTTCGTGCTTCTCATGTCATCGCTGGCGATGGTGCTGGCGCTGTCGGCGGTCCAGAACAAGAATCTCCCGAAACACACGAGAGGGGACAGGATCCTCGGCTCGTCGAAGCTGTGGCTGTGGATGACTGCACTGCTTGGCACGACCTTCCTCGGTTTTCAGGCGTACGAGTTCACTTCGTTCGTGCACGAAGGCCTGACGCTCAGCACGAACCTGTTCGGATCTTCGTTCTTCACGCTGACAGGGTTTCACGGTGCGCACGTTACGGCAGGCGTGATCTGGCTCCTCACGCTGCTCGCGATCGATTACCGCCGCGGACTCGGTCCGGCTGACGCGCTCAACGTCGACATAGCTGCACTGTACTGGCACTTCGTCGACGTCGTGTGGATCGTGATCTTCACCGTCGTTTACCTCATCCAGTAGGCTAGAGTCATGGCACACGATCCAGGTCACACGGAACAGGCGGCTGCCGACGGCCACGCTGGCGGCGAAGTCCAGCACCACCCCGGATGGTCGACGTACTGGAAGGTTGCGGTAATTCTCACGGTCATCACGATCTGGGAAGTCTGGGCATACTACATCCCGTCGCTCGTCGCTTCGCGGATCTTCGTCCCCATGCTGCTGATTCTCTCGGGCCTGAAGTTCGCGATCGTCGTGATGTTCTACATGCACCTCAAGTACGACCATAAGCTGTTCCGCGCGCTCTTTACCGGACCACTCCTGATTGCGGCGCTGACGGGGGTTGCACTGCTCTTCCTCTTCGGTCAGCTGGTGGCGAGGTTCGGTCCGGGCTGACACTGCGGACTGCGGACCAAGAGTCGGGTATAGAGGGATAAATGTTCTTCGCAATGCTCCATCCCTTCACCCAGTTCAGCTGGCTGGAGTGGTCGCTTCACCCGAGCACCGTCATCGGATTGCTCGTTCTCGCTGCCATCTACCTCGTCCGGGCGGAAACAGGCGGGCCGGGTGAGCAGGTAAGCGGCTGGAGAAAGCTCTCATTCTTCGCCGCGCTCTTCGTGATATTCGGCTCCCTGAACGGTCCGATTCACGACCTCAGCGACAACTATCTCTTCAGCGGCCACATGGTGCAGCATCTCCTGCTCACCATGCTCATGCCGCCCCTGATGCTCGCCGGCGTTCCGGGGTGGATGCTGCGGCCCCTTCTGCGTTTCAGGGCGATCCGGGCCATCGCGACCCGCATCACCCGGCCGATTGTTTGCTTCCTGATCTTCAACGTGGTCATCGCGGGGTGGCACGTGCCCGCCCTCTACAATGCGGCGATGGAAAGTCATGACATCCACATTCTCGAGCACCTGATGTTCATGGCCGCGGCAGTGCTGATGTGGTGGCCGCTCGCCAGCCAGCTCCCGGAGCTTCCGCGCCTCCCCTATCCGGGACAGATGCTGTACAGCTTCCTGATGATCATCCCGATGTCAGTCATCGCGGTGTACATCGTGATGGCCGACACAATCCTCTATCCGTACTACGCGTCAGCGCCAAGGATCATGAATCTGTCGCCGATGGAAGATCAGATGCTCGGCGGGCTGATCATGTGGGTGCCCGGAGGCGTGATCTTCATGATCATCATGACAGTGGTATTCTTCAAATGGGCGGCACGCGGGGAGGACGACACGGCCTCCGCGCAGGTGGACTGGAAACGAAGCGCCGCCTAGGGCCGGGTCATCGGCTCGTCAGCTCTTCTGGCCTGATGATCGTCAGTCCCGGTCAAGGCCCGGTCGATGTCGCGTTTAAGGTTCGGGTGCCTGCGCCACATGTAGAAGAACATCGCCGCCACCGCCAGCAGGTTCGCTATGAAGATCTGATACCAGGCAAGGGTTCCGAGACTCGACTCGGCAAGCAATGTCGTGAGCCCGATCGCGCCCAGTTCGAACGCCACGAACGCGATGAGGAATCCGGCGAGAATCGCGGGGGTCCGCGCCGACTGATGCACGATGCCCGCGATGATCACTCCGACAACGGCGAACGCGGCGTAGTGGAAGATCGTGTAGATGATGACGTTCGTCATCGTCGTATCCGGCATCATTGCGGGCCTGCCCAGTATGCTGAGCAACCCCGCCCCGAGCGTCGCGGGAGTGTGGAAAGCGCCGGCCGAGGTGATGTCTATTACCGCAAACCAGAGGGCGATGACTGTCGCGCCGATGAATCCGGCGATGATTCCCTCACGGACTGTATTATGCCGTTCAGCCATCGGTTTTCCTCTCGAGTGCGGTCATTAGCGGGAAGTTACCGATCCGGGCCGAATTTGCCTAGGCAGCGGCCATCCGGCGCGAAACTGGTGTGAATTTCGCGTTCCATGGTGTAGATAGAGAATGCGCCGCGGCGCACTGAACGCTTCAACCCGACAAGATGCAGTATCGCAAACTCAGGGCCCTGGCCGTCGTGATGCTCGCGGCCGTCATCGTGGCCCCCCAGCCGTCGACATCCCAGGCGGCTA
>JBPPMU010000181.1:0-12098 GCA_051306215.1 Gemmatimonadaceae bacterium
CCGATCTGGGCGTTAGTGGTGGCAGGGTTTGCTGCGATGGCGGTGATCAGCATCGCTGCGGGGAGACAACGGGCGACAAGCGAACGAAACATCAGGAACTCCGGCGGACATGGGCCACTTCCGAGCGTTTATCCCTCTATACAATGCTCAAACCCTTTACGCGCGGCACCGCGATATCGTTGGCCTACCCCGCGAACTTCCTAACTGCTGGGTGGAGGAGACCAGCAGTTCAGCTTTTCCCGCCGGCCCTGAGAAACGCCGCCAGCTCGGCGGGAAGTCCCGCCTCGATCACAGCGTCGGCAGCAATATCAACATCGTACTCGACGCGAACGACTTCTATCTCAAAGCCAACCTGACCGGCAGACAGTAGCACATACCCCGCCCTGGGGTCCCCATCCTTCGGCCTCCCGACACTCCCCGTATTCACGAACGTCACTCCGTCCACCACCCGATGCCACGGCTTGTGGGTGTGCCCGAAGCAGATAGCGTCGCCTGACTTGAGCCCGGCCTGCTCCGCCATCTTCGTGAGGAACGCGTCAGACCTGTCCTCGGTCACGTAAACGAGATTGTTTGTCGGTGTCGCGTGAACCAGTGTCACCGTCTGACCCGCGACATGACCGCCGAGCGGCTTCAGGTCGATTCTGAAGGGCAGTCCGCCAAGCCACGTCTTGGATTCAGGCGAGATATTCGTGCGCGTCCACTCGTAGCTCTCGTGCGCCAGCTCCTCATCGCGTGCTGTCTCCGCCCGGCAGCCGCAATGTTTGTAGTCTGTCGCGACAGTGGAGTCGTAATTGCCCGCAGCCCCGGGGATGCGCGCGTCTCTTATCGCGCTTATTACCTCGTTCGGCCACGGACTGTACCCGACGAGGTCACCGAGGTGATAGGTCGCCGTGATGTCGGGGCGCGCCGCGATGTCGGCGAGCACGGCCTCGAGTGCCGGGAGGTTGGCGTGTATGTCGGATATCAGAGCGTATCGCATTGTCAGACCTCAGTGTTCGGTGACGGCGTGGAGGCGCATCATTCGCACAGGTCGCCGGTGCGCGCTTCAACGCGACGCTCGGCACTCCGGCGCTCGTCGTCGAGCGATGCGATTCCAGTGAAACAGCTGCGGACGCAGTCGATGAGGTTCCGGTGCACGGTGCTCCGCGGAAGGGCGAGGCGATAGTGGGCGAACTTTCTTTCGCGGGTGACTTCCACCAGCCCTGACCGGCGGAGATAACCCAGGTGCCGCGACACGGCCGGCTGCGGAAGGCCGAGAAGCTCGACGATGTCGCAGACGCAGAGCTCACCCGCGGCAAGAATGCTGAGAATACGGATCCGGGTCGGATCGGCGAAGCCCCTGAACAGCTCGTCGAGCTCGACGACCGTAACCCGGGCGGATTCCCCCTTACTCTCCGGCACGGCTGTGGCTATTGATTTCATATTCGTTAAGGCGAATATGTCGCAAGCCGCCGAATTGCGCCACCCCGTCCTGTCGTAACAACGGCGGGACGCCAGATTTTCCATCATGGAAGACAGGGGAAGACAGCGTCAGGCAGCAATCTTCGCCCGCGGGCTCGGCGGCAAGCTGCCTCCCGTGCCGGTCGAGCCGACGCGGCTGCTCGAGCGAGCGAAAGAGGTTATGTCAGCCGAGGCATTCGCCTACTTCGCCGGAGGGGCGGGACGTGAAAGCACCGTCGACGCGAATCGCCGCGCCTTCGAGCGCTGGAGAATCGTTCCGCGGGTCCTCCGGGATATATCGGATCGCGATCTCTCCGTGACGCTGTTCGGACGCAAGCTGACCGCGCCGATCCTGCTAGCGCCTGTCGGCGTTCTTGGGCTGGCTCATCGCGAGGCCGATCTCGCCGTCGCACGGGCTGCCGCGGCTGAAGGAGTTCCCTTCATCTTCTCGAGCCAGGCATCGGTGCCGATGGAGGAGTGTGCCGCGGCGATGGGTGAAAGCCCTCGCTGGTTTCAGCTTTACTGGAACCGGAGCGACAACCTCGTCCGAAGTTTTGTCTCGCGGGCAGAGTCGTGCGGATGCGAGGCGATTGTCGTGACGGTTGACACGATGTACCTGGGCTGGCGAACCCGCGACCTCGACCTTGCGTATCTGCCGTTTCTTCGTGGGCTCGGAATCGCGCAATACACGAGCGACCCGGTCTTCCGCGCAATGTTATCACAGCCGCTCGACCAGCAGCCCGCAGTCAAGCCGCCGCTCAACCTCAGCACACTCGGCGCTGCTGCGAAGATGATCCGGAGTTATCCCGGCGGCATGCGTAGGAAGCTGACCTCCGGCGCGCCTCGCGCCGCGGTTCAGAGATTCTTCGCGACGTTCTCGCGGCCGTCGCTCACCTGGGAAAATCTTTCGTTCCTGCGCGATCTCACTTCCCTCCCGATTCTCGTGAAGGGAATTCAACATCCTGACGATGCGCGCGAAGCCGTGGCCCGCGGACTTGACGGCATCATCGTATCGAACCACGGAGGGCGGCAGGTCGATGGAGCGATCGGCTCACTGGACGCGCTTCCGGGAGTCGTTGAAGCAGCTGGCGGAAGAATTCCTGTTTTATTCGACAGCGGAATTAGAGGCGGCGCCGACATCTTCAAGGCCCTCGCGCTTGGCGCAAAGGCGGTGTGTATTGGCCGGCCCTACGCGTACGGTCTTGCGATAGCAGGCGAAGAGGGAGTGAGCGAGGTAATCCGCAACATGATTAGCGAGCTCGACCTGACACTTGCGCTGTCAGGCCATTCGAGGATCGACCAGCTCACGCCGGAGTGCCTCGCAAGAGAGCCGGGATAAATCAGGTCGCGCGCGCGCTTCGCGACTCAACTGTGATCGCTCTGACCACCCTTTCAACCTCGGCCGGCGTCGAATAAACGTTGGGTGAAACCCGAATGCCCCTGATCCGAGGGTCGCTCCTGATCCCAGTCATTGCCTGGACCAGGATGTTCTGCTTGTTCCGCAGCCCCTGCTGAAGCTTTGCCGAGTCGACACCATCTATCTCGAAGGTGGTGAGGCCGAGGGTCATCGCCGGTGACGAAGCGTAGAACTTCACGCCCGGCAGCCTTTTCGAGAGAGAATCGCGGAAGATGGTGGCAAGGTAACGAAGACGCGCCGCCTTTCTTTCCGCTCCAATCTGATCATGCACCGCGAGCGCAGGCAGCGATGCAACATTTATGTACTCCGGGGCGGTTCCGATCCATTCAAAGCGGGCCCTCCCCTTCTCCTCCGCCGGAGACGGTATGAGCGGCCAGACAGACTGCATGAGCTCCGTCTTCATCCACAATACACCGAGACCGACGGGTGCGCCCAGCCACTTGTGCGCGCTCGCACCGTAGAAATCACATCCAAGAGAAAGCACCGGGTCGGCCAGCACTCCAAGGGACTGAGCCCCGTCGACGACGACCTTCGCCCCGACCGCGTGAGCCATGGCCGCGATTCGCTGAACCGGCAGAAGCTGTCCCGTGAGGTTGCTTGGATGAGTCAGCAACACAAGCCGGGTGCGTTCGCCGATAGCGGTAGCATACAGGGTCTCGATCGACCCGAGAGACGCCGGGATTGGCGGTTCGATAGTCCGAAGCACGACACGATCGCGCAACCGCCTCTGGTGGAGGGCATCGATCATCGCGTAGTAGTCATGCACCGAGCAAACGATTTCGTCTCCAGGCTCGAGGGGGAAGCCGAGCAACACCGTATCGAGCGCTTCGGTTGCGTTGCGGAGCAGGGAAATCTCGTCCGGCGACACGCTCATGATAGAAGCGAGCGCTGCGCGCAACTTCGTCGTACTCACGCCTTCCCACATTCCAGGCAAGTGCTCGGCGGGAAGCGCTTCGAGCAGGCGAGCTTTTCGTGCAAGTTCATCGACGGCTGCGGCCGGCGCAGGGTTGGTCCAGCCGTGGTCGAAGTTCAGGACATCTTTGTCGAGGGTATACAGCGCCCGCACACGCGCCCAGTAGGTTTCATCGCGGGCAACCACATCGTCCGGCCGCGGGTCGGCGAGTGAGGATGAGCCTTCCGACGCAAGCCAGTCCTCGAGGGAATCAGCATCACTGACCGAAAATGGAATCGCGAGCCCGCTGGACACAGCTGCCGCCAGCTTTGTCGCGGTGCCGAGAAATCTCCTGCGAGTCGTAAAGCTCATCTTATCTCTCCCCAATCATCCTGACGAGCTCACTCGTTGCCGATGGTCCACGTCGCACGGCTAAGGCCGCCGTCGTATCGAAGCGAATCCAGATTGCATTCTGCCGGCGCGTGAGCATCGACGGCTGGGGATGAAGAAAGAGCCCGCTGACGTCGATTGTATCTATCGAAATCAATGCGGCAAGGTCTCCCACATCGCGAACCCGCGGCTGCTGGCGGGCAACCGGCTCTTCGTAATTCATCGCGAGATCAGCGCGAACAGGTTGACCCCCCGGAAGCACGAGGCTCCCGCCGCGCACCAGCACATCGACTGCCGAGCGGGAGTTGGTCGGCACGCTCTCGTAAGCTGCCGGGTCAGTGTTGCGCCATGAACCTGTCGCCATCGCATCCAGTGCCGAAAGTATCGCGACGACGTTCAGTGCCCGCAACTTCTGCTTGTCCGGATCGTCAGGCATCGCGCCGCTTTCGATCAGCACAGTGCTCGTTCCCCACTGCTGCATGAGGTCGCCGAAGGCGCGCGGCTCGAAAGCGTCGCTGTATCTCGCGAGGCGACCGGGAATTTCCTTCTGGAGCACTGAAGCGATGACGGAGGCCACGAGCCGGGCAGTGCTTCGCGTGGGTCCATAGCTGCGCTGTTCGTCGGCAGCCGGAGAGAGGAGAGCGATCGCTACCTGATTGCCGCTGTTGCCGGCGGTTATGCGCGCGTTCTGATCGTGGAGGTTGAAGCCGAACTGCGGGCGTAACGAATCCCTGACCGACTTGAGCGTCCGTGCCTCGGGTGTGACGAGATTCCGCGCGTCGCGATTGACGTCGATTCCGATCGCATTCTCCCGCTGAAAGAGCTCCGCCCCATCGGGGTTGAGCATCGGTATCATCACGATCCTCAGCTGCGATGCGAGCCGCTCCCTCAACTGCCCCTCGGCAGGCGACTGGCTTGCGAACCATGCGATGATGTCGGCCAGCGACATCGTCGCGGTCGACTCGTCACCATGCATCTGCGACCACAGAAGAACAGTGACTGGCCCGCGGCCGAACTCGACCGTGCGGATAGGCCTGCCGTGAACTGAGCGCCCGACTTCGCTGACGCTTAGCGAGCCGGATCTGAGCGACGGCTCGAGTGCCGACCAGAACTCCGCATGGTTGAAGCGGCGTGATCCGATGGATGCCACACGGTGCCGGTCAGAAACTGCATGACCTTCAGCGGAGCAGCAGCGAGGTTCGACGAACCCTGACCTCACCCCTGTGCCCGCCGGGGCGCAGGCGATTGCAGCGAGCAGGACGAAAATCGTTCTATTGAGTCGCATCGGTGTTTGCGAGGGGAGAGAGGGCAGAGCCGCATTTCCGGCAGAATGTCGCATCGGCGAGATGACCGCGGGTCCCGCAGGTCGGGCACGACTGTGGGTTCAACGCGCTGTCTCGTGAAACCTGCACGAGCTCGGAAGTCACTATGCCAGTGGGCACGGCGATGATGCCGTATCCGATGATCATCACGAGGCTCGCGAGCATCTTTCCGATCGCGGTTTGTGGAGCGATGTCGCCGTAGCCCACCGTTGTAAGCGTGACGATCGCCCAGTACATGCTCGTCGGAATACTCGTAAACCCGTTGCTCTCGCCTTCAACGACGTACATCAGGGCGCCGATGAGAACCACTAGCGTCAACACAGTGGAGAGAAAGATCGAAATCTTGTGGCGGCTGGCCCGAAGCGCTTGTCCGAGGATGGCGCCCTCGGACAAGAACTTGCCGAGTTTGAGAACCCTGAAGATCCGGAGCAGTCGCAGCACCCTGACGATCATCAGGTAACGGCCGGTCGGAAGCACGAGACTTATGTACGAGGGAAGAAGCGCGAGAAGGTCAACGATACCGTAGAAGCTCAGCGCATACCTGAGCGGTCGTTTCACCGCGAGAAGCCGCACCACGTATTCGACAGTGAACACTGCGGTGAAACCCCATTCTGCCGTCCTCAGCATGCTTCCGTATCTCGCGGCCGTGCCGGGAGAGCTGTCGAGCATAACAGTCGCGACGCTCACCATGATGACGACGATAAGCGCGATGTCGAAGAAGCGGCCTTCGGGTGTGTCCGCCTCGAAAACGATCTCGTGGAGTCGCGCCCGCCATGGAACCGGGGAGGCATATTCCGGGTCGGGCCCCGGATTATCGGCGGGGGTTGATGTGCGGATGTCGTTTTGTTTCATCGGGCGGCTACAGAGTCTGCGCCGCCCGCAGGGATATCGTCAAGCCTGTGATTTCGCCGCCCGCTCGTCCTCCTTGGCATGCTGCACTGTTCCGTCGGGATGCTCCGGCGGGCTGTAGAGCGTATAAAGCCGCAGTGGCTCATCGGCGGAGGTGTTCGTCACGTTGTGCTCGACGCCCGATGGAATGATGAAAGCGCTCCCGTCATAGACCGGCTGCACCCTTCCATCCATCAACACCTCACCGGTCCCCGACTCGATGCGGATGAACTGGTCGTGACCTTCGTGCTTCTCGCGGCCGATTTCATCACCGGGCTGGATCGTCATCAGAACCAGCTGGGTGTGCTCACCCGTGAACAGGACACGCCTGTAGTCATCGTTAGTGAGTGTGTCCTCTTCGATGTTCGTCAGATAGCCTTTCATCGGTTCCCCGGAAAAATGTGATCGTTCACTCAGAGGGCATTTTCCAAGCCCGCTGATTCGGTGCCGGGAGCCACTGGTGGCAGAAGTAACCCATCGAGGAAAAAGGCAGCCAGCTCCGCCCGCCCGCCCAGCTTCGATTTCTGATAGATCGAAACGGCATGCTGCCGAACCGTCCGCTCGCTCCTCGACGTCGTGTAGGCGATTTCCTTGTGACTACGCCCTTTCAGCAGGAGTAATGCGATCTCGCTTTCAACCGGGGTCAGGCCCCACGCCTTGAACCGGCCATCGATTGCCTGCCCGAGGCCAGCGAGCGCCACCTCCGCACTCGATCTCCAGGCATCACGCTCCGCCGCCTGCTCGCCGAGAAGCTTCCGCGTTACGCGAAGTTCGTATCTGGCCCCCCACCAGCCGCTCCAGAGATACACGAACCCGATCATTGCAGCGGCGACAAGCATCACTTCGTAGATAACGTGCGGCGACCAGAGGGTTTCGGGCGAGTCGAGATAAAGATCCACGGCGCCGCCGATCATCGTGGCGAGGAGAACCCCACCAAGTACCAGCCGCAATGTCCTGTCGGACCCGCCCGCGCGATCTTCCATTTAGTGCCCTCCGACTGAGAGTCAGCCGCCCCGTTCAGGGCCTAACGCGGGCAATCCGGCAAATGCCGGATGCCAGATTGGCAAATGCCCGATACATCCGCGATGCGGACCTTCGCAGCTTGCACTCGCAACCTCAACAAGGAGCCGCAATGCTGCCCGATCCACTTCATCCCGCCGTCGTACATTTTCCGATAGTTCTCGCTTTCCTTCTTCCAATCTCCGCTGCTGTGGCAATCTGGACAATCCGCCGGGGTTCGCGGGCGACGCGCGCGTGGCTGGCTCCGCTCGCCCTGGCCGCCGCGCTCACCCTGAGTTCCTGGGTTTCAGCGGAGACAGGGGAGACGGACGAAGACAAGGTTGAGCGGATCGTCGGGGATCGGCCTCTCGAAACACACGAAGAAGCAGCTGAGTCGTTTCTCCTGGGATCCGGTGTCGTACTGCTGGTGGCTGCGGCCGGCCTCGCTCCCGGCATTGCCGGCAGGCTTGCGCGGGTAACCACGGCAGTCGGCGCCGCAGGCCTTATCGCAGGCGCGGCTTACGTCGGCCATACGGGCGGCGAGCTCGTTTACAAGCACGGAGCCGCGAGTGCGCATACTGTCAGCCCGCCGTCCGCCGGGCTGATAGTGCCGAGCGGACAGCGGGAGCGACCTGAGTCCCAAAAAGCTCGATCGACTTCATTACGACGGGGTGAGGAAGCGTCCCGACCGTGAACTGAATGAGAAACCGGGTCATCCCGAACAGCTCATGCTCATAGAGAATCTTGTCGATCACCTCCTGAGGGCTGCCGAGCACCATCGACCCGCGGGGTGATCGCTCCGCGTCGAACTGGTGACGCGTCGGAGGAGGCCATCCGCGCTCGCGACCGATTCTTCCCATCGTTATCGCGTACGCCGGAAAAGCGGTGTCGGCGGCCTCCTGCGACGAGTCGGCGATCAGTCCATGCGAGTTGATGCTGAGCTCGAGCTTTGAGGGATCATGGCCCGCGCGCCGCGCGCTCTCGCGGTAAAGATCGGCAAACTGGACGAACCTCTCCGGTGCTCCACCGATTATCGCTATAGCCAGCGGAAGTCCGAGCGTTCCGGCACGAATAACCGACTGCGGTGTTCCGCCGACGGCGATCCAGACGGGCAGCGGATCCTGGATTGGCCGTGGATAGACGCCAAGGTTGTCGAGTGACTGCGTGTGCTTCCCCATCCAAGTCACCCGCTCGCTCGACCTTATCGCAAGCAGCATCCCCAGCTTCTCGGCGAAAAGCTCGTCATAGTCATCGAGACTGTATCCGAAGAGAGGATATGATTCGATGAACGATCCACGACCTGCCATGATCTCCGCGCGTCCACCTGACAGAAGGTCGAGCGTGGCGAAATCCTGGAACACCCGCACCGGATCGTCAGAGCTGAGGACAGTGACTGCGCTCGTGAGCCGGATATTTTTCGTGCGCGCCGCTGCCGCCGCGAGCACCACGGCGGGCGATGAAACCGAGAAGTCCGTTCGGTGGTGCTCGCCCACACCGAAGACGTCGAGCCCTGCCTGGTCCGCAAGCTCGATCTCTTCCATGAGATCGCTCAGGCGCCGTTCGGCGCTTACCGTCTGACCGGTTGCTGGATCAGGGGTCGTTTCAGCGAACGTGTAGATTCCGAGCTGCATCGAGCGCCTTGTACCTGGTAAGAATTTCAATCATGCGATCGAGCGGGAGCGCCTCAGCGGTGGCGCGATATCCCTTCACAGTCGTCGCCTTCAGCAGCGAGTTGTAGATCGCCTCCTCCGTTGCCTCGATCACCGCCTGGAAGAGCGGCGACATGCCTTCATTGCCGAGCTCCTGAACTGGCCGCACTGCCGGTGCCCTGCGTCTCCGCACGGATTCGGCGGTGGAGAACGCGATGACGTAGTCGCCTGAACCGTTCGACATGTTGCTGCCGGTTCTTCCCAGCCCGACGATCGCCCTCGATGCAAGCCGCTCGAGATTGCGGCTGTCGAGCGGAGCATCGGTGGCGACGACGATCATTATGCTGCCGTCGCCGTTATCATCGCGCGCGTCACCACCCTCAACCGCGTCGCGGAAAGAGTAGCGACCGAGCTCCCGGCCTACCGGCGCGCCATTCATCGACAGGACTCCGCCGAAGTTGCTCTGCACGAGCACGCCAATGCTGTATCCGCCAAGGCTTTCCGGAAGAACACGCGAGCTCGTTCCGATCCCGCCCTTCCACCCGAACGCCATCGTGCCCGCCCCCGCGCCTACAGATCCCTCCGCGATATCTCCAGTTGTCGCGCTGTCGAGAGCGCGTACGACATGCGAGGCATCTATCGCCGGGTTGCGGATGTCATTGAGCGAGCCGTCGTTGGTTTCGCCGACGACCGGGTTCACTGACCTGACACCCTCCATCCCCGGTTTCGCGATCATCCACTGCGCCATTGCATCGGCGGCGCGCCAGACGCAGAGCGTGCAGGTAAGGACAATCGGAGTCTCGAGCTCGCCGAGCTCCCGCACCTGGCTGATTCCAGTGAGCTTACCGTACCCGTTGCCGACGAACACGGCAGCCGGTACTCGCTCGTCGAAGACATTGCCCCCGTGAGGAATCACCGCCGTGACGCCGGTATGAACCGAGTCGCCTGAGTGAAGCGTCACCTGACCCACCTTGACGCCCGCTACATCGGTGATCGCATTCCGGGCACCGGGTTGGAATATCCCGACCGTCAGTCCGATGTCACGAGCGCGCGGGCGGGATTCCTGGGCCATTACATCAGATGACCCGCCGGCAATCAGGCAGATGCCGGCGAGAGATAAAAAAACCGGTTTGCGAATCACAGCGCGGATGCTGTGCGCGGAACTTCAGGTTCGCGCGACCGCGTCCTTCACACCGTAGAAAGCCTTCGCGAGACGACCGATCGACCGGTTGTAGTAGAGAATCACCAGCACTCCCGCGATCGCAACGAGGATGAGCGGCGCGTTGACTCCGCCACCCACGCCCGCCCACGTCAAGCCGATCGCAAGGCCAAGTGCGCTGGCCAGGTGGCCGACAGCCGTGTACGCATTTGCCGGAACTAGCTCCATCGGCTCGTTGTAACTCTTTCGCGCGACGTTTGCCGCCTTGATGAACAGCGGAACTCCGGCGAGACCGAGAAGCGCGAACGTAGGCAGAAATCCGAGGACTACGAAGAGCACCAGGGCGAGCGTCGCGCCGGCAGCGATCAGCGGATAAACCCGGCTCGCCCGCTCGTTGCCGAGCCGGACGACGGCGGTTCGCTTGGCGACCTCGTCGTCGCTCACCGAGTCCTGGAATCCGTTTATGAAAAGAATGAGTGAGACGAGTACCGAAACCGGAATCGAAGCCCACAGAGCCATCTGCGGCACGAAGCCGGCCTGCACGTACGCGCTTCCGCATACGATTCCAATACCGAATGCGACGGCAACGGCGACCTCACCGAGCCCGCGATTGGCGAGCTTGAAAGGCGCACCCGTGTAGACGAAACCGATGATGAGCCCTGCAAGCCCGAACAGAAGAACCCACGGACGGCCGGCGAGCGCGAAGTAAGCGCCGATCGCAGTGCTCAGAACGCCGAACACGAGCATAGCGACAAGCAGCTCGCCCCGTGTAGCCAGACCGCGCTGCATCACCCGCGATCCTCCGGTGAAGCCAAGCACCGGCGTCCGGTTCTTGTCATCAGCGCCTGAAACCTGGTCATCGAGATCGTTCTTGATGTTCGTGCATGCCTGCAGGGACACTGCGGCCACAATCGTAAGGAACGCCCAGCCCCAGTGAACGTTTCCCGTAACGGCGAATGCGGCAGCGATTCCCACCGCGACTGACGCAGCGCTTGCCGTCAGGGAAGCCCAGCGGATCGTCTCCTTCCACACGCCGAGCTTTCTCCGCAGCAGGCTCGAGTCGGTCTCCGCATCAGCATACTGGTCACCGAAATCGAGAATCGAAGGCGGCCGCCCTGCGACAATCTCGCCGAAGACCCTGTGCTTCATGAACCGCGGGGTAACCCGGACGAACGCGAGGATGTCGATCTGGCCGATCGACTCGAGATACTGAACTATCGACGAAGTGCGCATCGTCGCCTGCTTCGCCCGCTCGCGCTCCCAGGCATCACGCACGACTTCGGCGCGGCCGGTCACCTCCATCTCCCAGCTCGTATGCTCTTCACCGGTAGGCGACTCGTGCAGGAGCAGCGCGACCTCGGGCCGCGTCGTCATCTCGCGAACCTTCGGGTCGTTCTTCATCGAGGCGAGGTAAATGAGCGGACGCGCGTCGTCGTCATCGGGAATCCAGGCGCCGGGATGCATCATCCTCACGCGCACTTCTTCGCCGGCATGGGTTCCTACCGCGACCTTCGTCGCATTCATCAGCGCATCCTTGATTCGGGCGCGGGACTCTTCGATGGTTGTCGGTGCGGGAGCGGCTGGGGCTGTCATCTGTTCGGCTCTTCTCGTTTGCGGGTGAAGTACCGCTGAAAAATGGCGTCATCGGGGGGCTTGAACCAGTCGCCAGCCGGATCAGGCATGCCTAGAAACGCTCGCCCCGCGCTTCCCGGATCTGGCTTCCGACTGGCCGGATACGCGACCACATCGTAAAAAAGAACAATCCTATCCCGACGATCTGCGAAAGACCGGCCAGTACCACGATCCAGCGCAGGGGCATCGAAGCGGAGAAATCGCGCAGAATCTCCCCCGCCAGCCGCACCGCAGTCCCCGACGCCAGCAGCCAGTACGCCGCTTCAGCCGCTCGCGGGTTGTAACGCTCATCCGTCTTGTCAGGCCTTGG
>JBPPMU010000182.1:0-29482 GCA_051306215.1 Gemmatimonadaceae bacterium
TCGATCTGGCGAAAACCACGGGAGCTCCTCAAACGCTCAGGGAGCTTGGATTCAGCGAGCGGGATGTCGAGCCTGCTGCGCGGCTGGCCAGTGAGCGCGAGTATCCGAATCCGCGACCTGTCACGAAGGAGGGGATCAAGGAGCTGCTGATTGCCGCGCTTGACGGAGACTCCGCGTACGTCCAGCCGCGTGAAACCTGAGTACCGCCCCGGCGCTAATTCGTTAATGTAGGGCTGTGTCAGACCCGAAGAAAAAGAAGATAGACTACGAGCGAGCCTGGGCTGAGGCCCGTGAGCTCGTGTGGCGGCACAGGCGCTCGCTGGTGGTGGGTCTCGCGCTGATGCTCGTCAACAGGCTGTCCGGCCTGGTCCTCCCCGCGAGCTCGAAGTACCTGATCGACGATGTGCTCACGATGAACCGGCCGGACCTGCTTTTTCCAATAGCAGCGGCGGCAGCAGCGGCGGTCATCGTCCAGGCGGTTACGACTTACGCGCTTTCACAGGTAGTGAGCATCGCCGCACAGCGCGCGATCGCGGACATGCGCATGAGCGTCCAGAAGCACGTCCTCCATCTGCCCGTCTCCTATTTCGATTCGACCAAGACTGGCGTCCTGATCTCACGCGTCATGACCGATGCGGAGGGTGTTAGAAATCTCGTCGGGACGGGGCTGATCCAGCTCACAGGCGGCGTTCTTACCGCGCTCATCGGGATCGTTGTTCTGTTCGTGCTAAACTGGCAGCTCACGGCGGTAATGATTGTCGTCCTGATGGCGTTCGGAGCCCTCATGGCTTTCGCTTTCGCGCGACTGCGGCCGCTGTTCCGCGAGCGCAGCGTAATTAACGCCGAGGTGACAGGGAGACTCGCAGAATCACTCGGCGGAATCAGGATTCTCAAGGTTTATGTCGCGGAACATCGTGAGGAACGCCTGTTCGGCGAAGGCGTGATGCGGCTCTTCGCCAATGTGAAACGCTCGATCACGGGGACTTCGATTGTCGGCACTGGCGCCACGCTCATCATAGGTACGATCGGGGTGCTTATCATCATCATCGGCGGCCGGGCAATTCTCGACGGATCGATGACGCTGGGCAGTCTCGTCATGTACATCTTCTTCGTCGGTCTCGTAGCCGCGCCGCTGGTTCAGATCGCGTCAGTGGGGACCCAGATCAGCGAGGCGTTCGCCGGTCTCGACCGGATTCGCGAGATCCGTGACATGACGACGGAGGACAAACAGGACGAAAAGCTCGAGCCGCTCGGCGAGCTTGAGGGAAGGGTCGAGTTCCGGGATGTTCGATTCGAGTACGTGAAGGACACGCCGGTGCTGAAGGGCGTCTCGTTCGTGGCTGAAGCTGGATCGACGACGGCGCTCGTGGGATCGAGCGGCTCAGGCAAGAGCACGCTGATCGGGCTTGTGATGGCATTCAACCGTCCTGACAGTGGTGAACTTCTCGTGGATGGCCGTAATCTCGACGGCCTCAGACTGCGTGATTATCGATCACAGCTTGGTGTGGTTCTCCAGGACAATTTCCTTTTCGACGGAACGGTCCGCGAGAACATCGCGTTCGCCAGGCCGGAGGCGACCGAAGAAGAGGTCCGCGAGGTGAGCCGCATCGCTCACTGCGACGAGTTCGTCAGCGGATTTGAGAAGGGCTACGACACGATTGTAGGCGAGCGCGGCGTCAAGCTCTCGGGCGGGCAGCGGCAGCGTGTTGCGATAGCGCGCGCAATTCTGGCCGATCCGCGAATCCTGATTCTCGACGAGGCTACTTCGAGTCTCGACAGCGAGAGCGAGGCGATGATACGGGACGGGCTCCGCTCACTGCGGAAGGGAAGAACCACATTCGTCATCGCCCACCGGTTGTCTACAATCGAAAGCGCAGACCAGATTCTCGTGCTTGAAGCGGGAGAGATAGTCGAGCGCGGCACGCACAGCGAGCTGATGACACTTCACGGGCGCTACCGGCATCTTTACGACAAGCAGTACGGAGTCGAGCGCGACCGGTTCATCAATCCCGGCGAGGATTTCACGCCTGAGCCAACGTCGCCGCTGGAGGAGATGGGGGTGCCTCAGCCTCCCCGCCAGCTCTGAGATAGGCCATCTGCTCGAGTCGGTGGACGCGCTCCCGGAGTGGCGGGTGCGTGGCCATGAGGTTCGCCATTCTCCCCTCTCGCTCGTCCCACTTCGAGTGGTAGGGATCGGAGATACAGAGCGCCGCCGAGCTCTTCGGAATCGCGGTCGGGCGGATGGTGGAGGTGCCGAGTTTCGTGAGTGCCGACGCGAGCGCTCCCGGGTTTCTCGTGAACTGAGCGCTCATCGCATCTGCGAGATACTCGCGTGACCGGCCGACCTTCATGACCATGAAGCGGGTGACGAGAGGGGCGATTATCCAGCTCGCTATCCAGAGCACCAGCAGTATCACGACGAGAGGTCCACCGCCGCCGCCCCTGTCGTTGCTCGATCTTGATCGTCTCCCGCCGCCGTGGAGCATCATCCTGAAGCCGCCCTGGTGCAGGATCGCGACTGCGCCGACGAGCGCAGTGAGAAGCGTCATGAGCCTGACGTCGAGATTGACGATGTGCCCCATCTCGTGCGCGACAACGGCCTGCAGCTCTTCGCGAGTCAGCTGGTTGAGCAGACCTTCGGTGACCGCGACGTAAGACTGGTGAACCTTGATGCCCGTTGCGAACGCGTTCGGATGCTCGTCGGGCACAATCCATATGCCGGGCCGCGGCGCTCCCGAAGCGATCGCCATCTCCTCGACGACGTTGACGAGCCGCTGCTCGAGCTCGTTACCCGGTGTGTCTATCTCTCTCGCGCCGGTCGCCTTCAGAAGCGCGACCGGACCGAAGCGGTAACCGCCCCATGCCATCGCGGCAGCGATCGCCGTCAGCAGCATTCCGACCCAGGGCACAACATGCGTTGCGCTCTGGCCGTAGGCGTTGACGGCGTCGCGGGTCGCGAGATACCAGACCAGGTCGCCGCCGAATCCGAGCCAGGCGATGAACAGAATGAAGCCGGCGACTAGCCGGCGGCTGGCCTTCCTGTTCGCCTCCTGCTGGGCGAACAGGTTGCCACCTGTCGTCATCCCGTTGGCGTTCCTAATGACAGGTCGACTTTCGGCACCGCACGCTCGCTCTCATCGGTGATCTCCCAGAGAGTTGCCGGCGAAGCGCCAGCCATTCCAGCGAACAGCATGGTCGGGAAAGTCTGCTGCGCGGTATTGTACTGCGTTGCCGTGTCGTTGTAGAGCTGCCGCGAGAAGCTGATCTTGTTCTCGGTGGCGGTAAGCTCTTCCTGGAGCTGGGCGACGTTGCCGGTGGCCTTGAGGTCCGGGTACGCCTCGACGACGGCGAGCAGCCGCGAAAGAGCTCCGGTGAGCTGGGTCTCCGCCTGCGCCGTTGCCGCGACGTTGCCGGTCGTTGACGCGGCGATCGCCGTGTTGCGCGCGGCTACGACTGCCTCGAGTGTCTGGCGCTCAAAGCTCATCGCGCCCTTCACTGTCTCAATGAGGTTCGGGATAAGGTCGTGACGGCGCTTGAGCTGCACGTCGATCTGCTTCCAGGCGTTGGCGACCTGGTTCTTGAGCGATATCAGCCGGTTGTACGCACTGATTCCGAAGAAAATGACCCCAGCGACCAGAATGAGAAGTACAATCGTGAACATCTAACTCCTCCCGGAGCTTGATTGTCAGCAACCTGCGCGGATCGCGCCGCGTCCCTCCATGAAAGATAGCGCAACGGCAGTGAGGAGCTATTGAAAATCCGCCTGCCACGGGATATTACGAGTCGCGTGCCCCGACTGTTTCGATTTGCGCCCCCGGCGCTGCTGGCGTTCACCGCACTCCTCCAGGCGTGTGATGCGCGCCTTGCCGTCGATGCCCCGCCGCCGGCTATGATGGCCGACACCGACACGCTTCCCACGCTCCCGACGTCGACTCTCGACATCCCTCTGACCTACGACCTGACGCCGATCGTTCGCGCGCTCGAAGGCGCGGTGCCGAGGAAGTTCGGGGACATCGACGAGCGGAAGCAGCTTCCGAACCCGCGGATGCAGATCGCCTACGAGGCGACACGGAGCCCTTTCACCGTGTCGCTGGACGGCCAGACGGCGCGCATCACATCAGTCGTCACTTACAAGGGGCGTGGATTCTACAATCCGCGCGTCGGCCCGAACATCTCGAGCTCATGTGGAATCAGCGACGAGCAGCCGCGTGCGCGGATATCCATCGCCACGAATCTCAGGATCACGCCGGAATGGAGGCTGCGGGGCCGGACCCGGATCGCAAGCGTGGCGCCGTACAGTGAGGACAGGCGCGATCAGTGCCGAGTCACCGCGTTCAGGATCGACGTGACCGAGCGGGTGATCAATGCCACTCGCAGCGCACTCGAGAAACAGCGGCCAGAGATCGACAGACGGATCGCCTCGCTCGATGTAAAGACCCGCTTCGAGAACTGGTGGCACCTTCTGGAGCAGCCGATCCAGCTCACGGACAGCGTGTGGCTGCTCATCCGGCCATCCGCCGTGCGAATGGGGCAGAATGTTGGTGTCAAGCGGACGCTCGTCACCGCACTTGGGTTTTCCGCTTCCCCGGTGGTGATAACTGGCGCCAAGCCCGTCGTAACGCCGTCTCCGCTGCCGCCGCTCGCTGAGGCCGCAGTAGGCGATGGACTGCACATCCTTCTCGAGGGCGTCATCTCTTACGATCTCGCGACCGACCTGCTGCGCAAGCATCTCAAAGGGAGGAAGATCGAGCGGGCGGGGCAGACGCTGCAGGTCCGGGACGTCCGGCTCTTCGGGATAGGAGGGGGCAGGCTCGCCCTCGAGCTCCGCTTCGGTGGTGATGTAGCCGGACACATATACTTTGTCGGTACGCCCCGTTATGACGCGAGTACTAACGAGCTTTTCGTTCCGGACCTCGACTATGATGTCGGCTCGAGAAGTCTTCTCGTCAGCGGCGTCGAGTGGGTGAAGCACGACGAGATCCGGAACTTCTTCCGTGACAACGCCCGCTGGTCGGTCGGCGACGTGATGCAGACCGGAAAGGAGCAGCTCGAGAAGGGCCTCAACCGCGACCTCGCACCGGGAGTGAGGCTCGCCGCCGAAGTGCAGCAGGTGCAGGGACTCTCCGTCCACGCACGACGCACCGCGATCCGGCTTCGTGCCCAGGCGGATGCCAACGCTCGACTCACCGTAAATACTGTCAAATGAAAACTGACGAAGGACTCGTGCGGGCTGTTGGCGTTCGCGGCCTGACGGCCGGAATGATCAACTACATGATCGGCGCCGGGATTTTTGTGCTTCCTGCCGTTGTCGCTGCAAACGTCGGCGGCGCCGCATGGCTCATCTATGTTATTTGCGCAATCGCCATGGCTCTCATCGTCGCCTGTTTCGCCGATGCAGGGAGCCGTGTCTCGCTCTCCGGTGGAACCTACGCTTACGCCGAGGTCGCCTTCGGACCCTACATCGGCTTCATCGTCGCCACCTCGCTCTGGTTTGGCGCGAATGTCCTGGCGAGCGCGGCAGTCGCGAACGTCTTCGTCGACACCATGGCAACCATCTCGCCCGTATTCGGAAACAGGACCGCAAGGGCGGTTGTCCTCATTTTGATGTACGCGTTGTTCGCGACTATCAATATCCGCGGAGTGAAGCTCGGAAGCCGCGCGGTGCAGACAGTGACGCTGGCCAAGCTCACGCCCCTCCTGATACTTGTTGCATTCGGAGTCTTCGCGGTCAACGTGCAGAACCTCGCCTGGCCGGGATTGCCATCCGGGGACGCAATCGCCCGCACCACTGTGATGCTGATCTTCGCATTCCTCGGCATTGAATCCGCGTTGACTCCGAGCGGCGAGGTGAAGGATCCGGCGCGGACGGTCCCGCGCGCAATTCTATCGACCCTGATCCTGGTGACCCTGCTCTATATGGCGATCCAATTCGTCGCGCAGGGAGTCCTCGGCCCCGCGCTGGCCACGAACACCACTGCACCGCTGGCGGAGACCGCGCGCGTCGTGCTCGGAAACGGCGGGCAGATGCTGATGCTGGTTGGCGCCGCCGTCTCCACTTTCGGATATGTCGCCGGCGACATGCTCGCTTCACCGCGGAGCATCTATTCGCTTGGGCGCGATGGCCTGTTCCCGAAGCAGACCGCGCTGATTCACCCGAAGTTCCGGACGCCATATGTGGCGATCCTGATTCACGGGGTGCTTGCGCTTGGATTCGCGCTCACCGGCAGCTTCGTCGGCCTTATGGTCGTTGCAACCCTTGCGACGCTGATCGTTTACCTGATCTGCTGCCTTGCGACGATCCAGCTCCGGCGGATGGACGTGCGGACCGAGGGAGCGCTTCCGTTCAAGGTCCCGGGCGGCCCGATAGTGCCGATCCTGGCTATCGCAATCGTCGTCTGGCTGATGACAGCGTCAACGCGCGAAGAGTTCGTCGCCCTCGCAGCGATGCTCGTGATCGAGACACTGGTCTACTTCCTGATGGTCGGCCGCAGGAGAATCGCCTCGAGCATCTGACATGGGGTTTTGTCTGCGCATTCAGCGTCGCGTAGCGCTCGGCGCGTCGTTTTATTTGGGGTAGTCAGCGACGTAGTAGCGGTCCCAGTGCCAGTCAACGCTGTCGAGCAGGCGACTGCCCGGCAGCGGATGGCGGCTCACGAACAGGTCAGTGGGCGATGCATCCGCGGCCTGGGACACGAGCTCGCTGTCGGTCAGGAAGTAGAATCGCCCCACCCGCCGTGCTGCATCCCATCCATCGACGGTGGCGAATTCCTTCGGAGCTGACTGGTACTCGCGGGGCGTCATTCCCGTGAAGGCGACATAGTATATGTAGGGCATCGACACCCCCTCATGCGAAATGAAGACGCGATCATAGTTGCCTTGATGTCGCGAAACCTTTTGCGCCGCCTGCACCAGCGCGTTCTGCATCCTGAAATCCTTCGCCGCCGGACTGAATACGTACATGTATGCCGCGAAGCTGAAGCTCGCAGTGATACCCAGCCCTGCAAGTCCGGCAAAGGCGCGGGCCAGTGACCGCCGCGAAGACAGCAGGTCGTGGATGGCGATTACGCCGGCAGCCGAGAAAAACGGGAAGAGGATCGCGGAGGATGCGGCGCGGAGGGAGTGAGGATTCGGGAAGGTGATCGCCGCCGGAAGCACGGCAATCAGCAGCGCTACATATAGAAAGGGCCTGAACCCTGGGATCTTCCATCCCTCGAGCCGCCACAACGTGAGGAGCCCGACCGGGAGAAAAACCGCCTCGACCGGAAGCAGCCTTATCGTTGTGAGAAACACCTCCGTAAGATCAGGCCAGAACAGGTACCTGGGCGCGAAGTTCGCCGCGATCGAGCGCACCAGCGTGAAAACAGGGTTGCCCGTGGTCAACTCGCTAGAGAAAGCACTCGCCGCCCGCCCGAAAAACTGATCAGGCGCGATAACCATAACCCAGATCTGGGGCGCGGCGCCGAGAAATGCCGCGACGAACAAAGCCGCGAGAGAGCGATCAGGCCTGCGCCGGGTTCGCAGGAGATCGATCGCAACGACGATCAGGAGCAGCGGTCCGATCAGCCGGTTCGACTGGTAGGCGTTGGCCGAGAAACCAAGCGCGAGCCCGACAAGCGCGGTGCGAATCAGCGGATAATCTCTCGCCGCCGCCCGATGCCAGACCCAGAGGGCGAGGATCACGAAGAAGGGCGCCAGCGATGCGCCTTCGTGAGCGATCCTCCCGTTGAGAATCAACCACGGGGAAAGGGCGGCAAAAGCGAGCGCCACGGTCGCGAATCGCACACCGGCCAAGCCTCTCGCCAGCAGGAAGATCAACAACAGGCTGAGTGAGCTGAGGGCTCCGGCAGCGGCGCGCCCCGCTCCCACGGATAAGCCGGCGACCGAAACTGGGATAGCGGTCAGATAGACCATGAGCGCCGGCCGGAAATCGTTCTGGCCAAACCCGCGCACTACCACAGGAAAACGGCTGCCCGCTCTGTCGGCCCCCGTCTCGAGGATCGAGTAGCTGTCGTAGATGTTCGACAACTCGTCCTGCTGAACCGGAAGCGGATAACTCTCCAGCCCGTAAAGGCGGAGGAATACGCCGATCGCGAAGAGGATTCCGACCAGGACCCGCGTTGTCATGAGATAACTTACCGAACCATTTTCAGGCCGTGCGTGTCAGAGTTCCCGATGACCGCACTCACAGTCCCTGACCCCCGAGGAAGGGTGAGCGAACGGCACCTCATCGAGCGGGTGAAACAAGGCGATGCCCGGGCCCAGCGGGAGCTGTACGACTCCCACGTGGACAAGGTGTATCGCCTCGCCTACCGTCTGGCCGGCGAAGATGAGCTCGCCCGTGATTTCACGCAGCTCACGTTCATCAGGGCCTTCGAGAAGATCGCCGACTTCAGGTTCGAGTCGTCGCTTTCAACCTGGCTCCACACCATAGGTGTCTCGATCGCACTCAACGGACTGAGGAAAGTGAAGACCTCGCGCAGCCGCGAAGCGCCAATCGAAGCAGCATCATCGATCGGGACGACGACCCGCGAAGCCGAGCCCGATCTGAAGATGCGGCTTGCGGCGGCGATTGACGCCCTTGGCGAAAAATATCGAACGGTTTTCCTGATGCATGATGTCGAAGGTTACACACACGAAGAGATAGGAGCCGCGCTCGGCATACCGCCGGGTACTTCGAAGACGAGGCTCTTTCAGGGAAGGGCGAAGCTTCGCGCAGAGCTGGCGGACTTCAGAGGGGAGTGGACTTGATGAACGACGACAACCGCATTGACGAGAGCATCAGGGCTGCGGCGAGCGACTACAATCGCCCGCCCGCGACTCCGCGCGATGAAATGTGGAACGCCATCCAGGCTGCGCAGAAAACCGCCGCATCGGGTCCGGCGCTCCGCATAGTCGCCGGTGGCGCGGCAGCCGGGACAGCTCGATCGGGGAATGCTGCCCCCCGTTCGACCCCGCGCTTCGCGTGGTACGGGCTTGCCGCTGCCGCAGTGCTGCTCGTTGCAACAGGCGTCGGCATCGGGCGCTGGACGAGCTCGGCCCCTTCGCCCGCAACCATCCAGGTCGCCGATGCGCCTTCAAACAGTGCACCGGTCGTCACCGGGGATGGGGAGGTTGTGCGCGAGCCCGGCAGTGAGCGTACTCCGGAGCCTGCGCCTTCAACCTCCACGCCGGCTTCCGCGGCATCGGGTGATTCGCGGCCAAGTGGCCCCCGCACCGCAAGGACGCGGGATGATATTCGGCGCAACCCAGTCGTTACAGGCACCGGTAGACTCGTCGCGGTGAGCGACGGGCCGCCGGCCACGCCGTCGACCGATGGAGTCGAGCTCGTTTCATATCAGGTAGCGACTCAGCAGCATCTGCAGGACGCGGAGACGCTGCTCACATCGTTCACACTGGAGTCGCGCGATGAGCGGATGAACGCGCGCTTTGCCGGATGGGCGAAGGGACTGCTGTCGAACACCCGCCTGCTGCTCGATTCACCGGCTGGAGAAGATCCGCGGCGCGCGAAGCTGCTCCAGGATCTCGAGCTTGTGCTGGCGCAGATAGTACAACTCTCACCCGAGGCCCCGGCGGCCGAGCGTGAGATCGTCCAGGGAAGCATCCAGAACGGACTTGTGATGACACGACTGCGCTCGGCGATTCCCGCTGAGCAGCCGAGAGAGATAACGGAGAGACAATGAAAGGAATTGCAATGATCGTGGTGACCGTCGCGCTGAGCGCCGGACCAGCCAGGGAAGCCCCCGTCACAGGACTGGCGCCGGTGCCGGCGAAGGCAGTCGAGTCGAGCTTGATGCCCATCGCGATCCAGGATCCGTCGGATGCACTGTACCGCTCGGCCCAGCAGGCGATGAGCCGCGGCGAGTACGCTCGCGCCGCGGAGCTTTATGCAAGCGTTATCGAGCGGTATCCGACGGCGAAGGTCGCGGAGAGCGCCGCCTATTATCAGGCATTCTCCCTCTACCGTCTGGGCGGAGACGACAAGCTCAAGGCGGCCAGGGACGTTCTCACGCAGCTCAGGTCGAGATATCCCGGCCTTGCGAGGGGAGAGCCCGCGGCGCTCCGCACGCGGATCTGCGGTGAGCTCGCGCGACGCGGAGACGAGCAGTGCGCTGCAGAGATCAGCAACCGCACCCGCTCGAATGTGGTTGGCGGGTGCCCGGGGGAGGACGATGAGAACGATGAGCGCATAGCCGCGCTCAACGCACTGCTCCAGATGGATTCCGAGCGCGCCCTGCCGGTGTTGAAGAGGGTTCTTGAGCGTCGGGATGCTTGCTCCGCAGTCCTGCGCCGGAAGGCAGTGTTCCTCGTATCACAGAAGCGAAGCCCCGAAACGGCCGATATGCTTCTCGACATTGCGCGGAACGATCCCGACAAGGAGACGCGTGAGCAGGCGGTGTTCTGGCTCTCGCAGGTCTCCGACGAGCGCGCTGTCGACATGCTGCAGCAGATCCTGCGCAACTCGAATGACGAGGGCCTGCAGAACAAGGCGCTCTTCGCGCTGTCGCAGCACAAGAGCGGCCGCGGCGCGGCGATCCTCCGCGAGTTCGCTGAGCGCGACGGAACCTCGGAAGAGCTGCGCGGCCAGGCGATCTTCTGGCTCGGGCAGCGTGCATCCGCCGAGAACAACCAGTTCCTGCGCTCCCTCTATACACGGCTCAGCAGCGACGAGCTGAAGGACAAGGTGATCTTCTCGCTCTCGCAGCGAAAAGGAATGGGCAACGAGAAGTGGATGATGGACATAGTCACGAACCCGCGCGAGAGCATAGAGATGCGAAAGAAGGCGCTTTTCTGGGCCGGGCAGGGCGGCGCCAGCATCGAGGAGCTCCTTCCGTTCTATGAAAAGCTCGCCGACCGCGAGATGAAGGAGCAGATGATCTTCGTCCTGGCGCAGCGCAGAAGCGGGCAGGCGATGGACAAGCTCTTCGACATCGCCAAAAACGACAAGGATCCGGAGCTTCGCAAGAAGGCGATCTTCTGGCTCGGCCAGTCCCGCGACCCGCGCGTCCAGCAGTTCCTTCTCGACATCATCAACCAGTAGGGGTGCGCGATGAACATCAGGGGAATACTTGCCGGAGCGACGCTTGTCATCGTGGCGGGCCAGACGGCGGATGCCCAGTCGCTCGCGAACCGCGTCTCGGCGGTCCGCGACGGGCAGGTGAGAATGTCGTTCGCGGCGAGAGACGGGATCTGCGGGTTCCACAACGGCATCTCTACACGCCCCGGCAACCGCAACACGTGGTCGCGCGAACGCTCACAGGACGTGGAGTACGACGTCGAGTGCAGTGATGGTCCGGCGCGAGTCGTCGTTGACATGAGCGGAGGCCAGCCGGTTGCGTTGAGGGCGTACGTTGGAGGGCGCTGGCGCGCGGCCTCCGGTGTTACTGACATCGGCACTGTTGGCACGCGCGAGGCGTCGAGTTGGCTGCTCAGCGTCGCGGGGAGAGGCACGAGCAAGGTTGCATCTCCGGCGATCTTTGCGTCGACACTCGCCGACAGCGTCGACATGGGTCCGGCCCTCAACGATTTCGCGAGAGACGGTTCGAAGCCCAGGGAGGCGCGCGAGCAGGCGATCTTCTGGATGTCGCAGATCCCCGACGAGCGAATTGCCGGATACCTCGAGCGCATTCTCCGCGATTCGCGCGATGAGAGGATACAGGACAAGGCGATCTTCGGCCTTTCCCAGCACGACAGCGATCGCGCGCAGACGATCCTGCGCGACTTCGCCGTGCAGGAGGGCGGATCAGACAAGCTGAGAGGCCAGGCGATCTTCTGGCTGGGGCAGGGAAGGCGGGGCGAGAGTCCCGAATATCTTCGCGCTCTTTATTCGCGGGTGAAGGGCGAGGCGCTCAAGGACAAGGTGATCTTCGCGATATCGCAGCAGAAAGGCCCGGAAAGCGAGAAATGGCTCCTCGACCTCGTGTCGAACAGGTCGGAGCCGATGGAGATGCGGAAGAAGGCGCTTTTCTGGGCGGGTCAGGGCAGTACAACGACAGCAATGCTGGCGTCGCTCTACTCGAGGATGACCGAGCGGGAGATGAAGGACCAGTTGATCTTCGCGCTCGCGCAGAAGAGGGATGCGGCCGCGATCGACAAGCTCATGGACATCGCAAGAAACGACACGGACAGGGAAGCCCGCCGCAAAGCGATGTTCTGGCTCGGCCAGTCGAAGGATCCACGGGTGGCGACGATGCTTCTCGACATAATCAACCAGTAGAGGCGACAATGCGATATGAAAGAACGGCCGCCATCGCGGCAACTCTGATCATCGTTGCGTGTGTCGTGCCAAAGAGCGTCGATGCTCAGTCGATCGCGCAGCAGGTTGGGAGGACCCAGGACGGCAAGGTGCGATTCAGCTTTGCCGCCAAGCCGGGCGTCTGCGGGTTCAACAATTCCATTTCCCGCGGCGGATCTTCGCGATTCAACTGGTCATCGGAAAGGTCGGCTGATGTCGAGTACGAGAGTGAATGCAGCGGCTCGCCCGTGCGTGTAGTTCTCCAGGTGAGGCAGGGCGACGTAACGAAACTGCGAACCTATGTCGGCGGCAGGTGGAGACCCGATGCGACTGCGACCGACCTCGGCACTGTCCCGGTGAAGGCCGCGACGGACTACCTCCTGCAACTTGCTTCAGGTAACGGCGGATCTGCCTCACACAACGCGATAATGGCGGCGACACTGGCTGACAGCGTGACAGTCTGGCCTGCGCTGGCGAGAATCGCACGAGATGAATCGAGGCCGTCCGCGACGAGAAAGCAGGCGTTGTTCTGGCTCGCGCAGGAAGCCGGCGATCACACCGCCGGGGGCCGCAGTGAAAAGTCTGATCCCCAGACGGAGGTGAAGAAACAAGCAGTATTCGCGCTGTCACAGCAGAAAGGCGGCGCATCGGTCCCGACTCTGATCGAGGTCGCGCGCAGGAATCGCGACCCCGACGTGAGGAGAACCGCCCTCTTCTGGCTTGGCCAGACGAACGATCCGAGAGCCGTCTCCTTCTTCGAGGAGCTGCTGCGACGCTAGCGGCATTTTCCGTTCTGGGCCTCTGCGTCGCGCAGCGCTCTGCGTCTCTAGTTATCCATGGCCGAGATGACGTCGGTTATTTTCGCCGCCACCGCAACGTTCCTCACATCGTCCATGATCTTCTGCGACTCAGGCTCCCGGCCCTGCGCCCCCAGCGCTTCAGCGAGCACGTACCCGGTGACCGCATAGGTGTACGGAATTCCGAACGACGGCCGGTCGATCCAGTTGCCGAGCTTGATCAGCGTTGACGGACCCTTGTATACCTCCGTCCACAGCGTGTTGCTCGTCGCGATGTCGAGGAATCCATCGCCGACCTGGACCGTGTCCTTGTTCGGGATGATCGGGTTCTCGACGAGCTTCTCCACCAGACCCTGCCTCAGCGTGTAGTTCGAGAGCCCAAGCGTCCTCCCGTAGCCGCCCGTGGAGAAATAGACTGTGCGCTCGGGATACGCGTCCTTGATCAGGCTCAGCGTGATGATCTGATCGCGGGTCAGGTAACCTGGCTGAATCGTAGCTGTGATGTTTCGCTGCCTGAACAGCTGCGGCTCGCGGATCTCGATATAGTCAGGCTGTGCGTCTGCTTCAGCGTACGTCATTGCGAGTGGCGGGCCTTTAGGCTTCGGCCACTCCTTTCCGCGATACAGCGCGGGTCCCTTCGCTGCATCGTACTCACGCACGGGATTCCGGATTATCTGCCGCACGAACCAGTCGGTGTTGAGATACGACGTTACGAGCACGAGGACGTCCTGCCTCACCCCCTCGACCTCCTGGGCGTACCAGAGGGGGAACGTGTCGTTGTCGCCGTTGGTGATCAGGATCCCGTACGGCTCGACTGAGTTGAGCATGTCCGCGCCCCAGTCTGCCGCAAACGTGTCACCGCGATGGGATGCCGCGGTCCAGTTCCCCGCCAGCGGAGCGCAGGCGATGATGAGCAGCGGTGTTGCAAGAAGCCATGACCGCTTCGTCGCATAACCCGCCTTGTCGAGCGGCTGGTCGTCAGTTCGATCGAGAATCTGCGCGACTGACTGCCATATGTAGACCAGGCCTATCGCCGCCCAGACTCCCCACGCGGAAAAGCTCCAGATGTAGAAGTAGTCGCGGTCACGCACTTCACGCTGGACTGAGTCCCCGAGACCGGGCGCCTGTGACCACCCGTACTTGAAATTCATGTAGTAAATGAGCGCCAATGTCAGGGTGAACATCAGCGGCCCGAAGTACCAGAAGGTTCGTCGCTCGTTCGCCCAGTGGACGTACCCTCCTATGAGACCGAGTGAGAGGAAGAGGACGGCGAGTATCGCCTGCAGCGCAGGTTGCTCGTTGTACGCGTCCCGCAGCCACTGCCACTTGAAATAGAGCCACCACATTCCGACCTGCGCCGTATACGGCGCCCCGCGCTCCAGCTTCTTGCCGTATTGCTCGCGGTTGATGTTGTCCATCAGCCGCTTTCTCGTAAGCTCGCTGAAGGTGCAGTCCCACTCGATCTTCTCGAGGCACGCCGTCGGCTCGCCTTCATTGATCGGCGGGAAATGCGCCGCCCTGATCGGCTCGTAGATGAAAGGCGTGAGCCCGATCGCGATTACGAGAAGGCTCTTGACCAGCAGCCGCCAGTTGAGAAAGGTCTGCCAGCGGCGCACGAGGATGACAACGCCGACCGCCGGGATTGGCAGGAAGCCAGCCGGGTGATTCGAGTATCCGAGGCCGAGGAGGAACGCCACAAGCACGAGTCGTCGCTCTGCCTTCGGGCCGTCAGGGTCGTCTGCCCACGAGATCATCAGCCACGACACCGCGGCGAAAAAAAACAGCGAGAGGGTGTAGACCTTCTCGTTCACGACGCTCTGGTTCCAGACAGTGAACGCTGTCGCACCAATCAGCGTCGCCAGGCCCGCGCCGACGTAGCGCTGCCAGCTCTTCGGCAGCCACCCTGAAAGAATCCGCTCGGTGATAAGGAACCAGAACCCGGCCGAAAGCGCGCTCGCCAGTGCAGCCATCGTGTTTATGCGCTGCGCGTAGCTTCCCGGAAGCGGAAGCTCGCCGAACACATGCGCTACGAGCATGAAGAACGGGTTGCCCGGAGGGTGCGGAAGGCCAAGTACTTTGGCGGCCGCCATGTACTCGCCCGTATCCCACATCCATGCAGACGGCGAAAGCGTTATGTAATAGAGCGTGAAAACGGCCAGGGCCGCGATCGCCGCGCCCTTGTATGACGGCTCGTAAGTCGAATGGGAATCAGGCGCCACCTTCTGGGAGGTGGCTGTACGGGAAATCGATCGGGTGTTGGCTGCTGTCATCGCCTTTTCGAAAAGGTTCCTGCTTCTCGGTCCCGCCAAGCCAACAAATCTACACCGGGGGCCTTGCCTCTCCCACCACCGCGCAATGAGCGTAATGACCTTCCCGCGATTTGCGGATTGCGAAGCGAGGACTTTGCGGCCTCAGGACTCACGGCCATTGCAGAGTCGCGACTAAGGGAGGCTTGAGGACTATCGAGGACGGTCCTCCCTTGTCCTCGATCCTCACTTAATCGTAGATCTGCAATTGTTGTGAGTCCTGAGGCCGCAAACTCCTCAAACCTCGGTCCTTAACTACCTTATTGCGATGGACTTCACGGGGATCCAGTCGCAGCTCACGACTCAACCCGCGCTTGCGGTTCCCCTCCTGTTCCTCGCAGGGGTCCTGACGAGCCTCAATCCGTGCATCTACCCCATGATTCCGATCACGGCGGCGATCGTCGGTGGACAGACGGTGGGAGAAAGTCCCCCGCCGCGCAGCAGGGCCGCGCTTCTCACGCTGTCATACGTCAGCGGCCTCGCAATCGTCTACGCCATGCTTGGCGTGCTCGCGGGGATGACCGGCACGATGTTCGGGACAGTGAGCACGAATCCGTGGCTCTACTTCTTCATGGCGAACCTGCTTCTGCTGGCGGCGCTCTCGATGCTCGATGTGATCCCGATCCGGCTGCCGTCAGCCCTCGTCTCGCGGGCGGCGACAGCAGGGACAGCCGGACGCGCTTCGGGCGCGTTCATCATGGGAGCGGCATCAGGCCTCGTCGCCGCACCGTGCTCGGCTCCTGTGATGGCGGCCGTGCTGACGTGGGTGACAACAACCCAGCAGGCCGGGATGGGGTTCATCTACCTGCTCAGCTTCTCTCTCGGAATGTGCGCCCTGCTCGTTGCCGTGGGCCTCTTCAGCGGCGTTGCAACGAGGCTTCCGAGGGCTGGCAGCTGGATGGTCTGGGTGAAACGTGGCTTCGCCATCGTCATGCTTGGAGTGTCGCAATACTATCTGGTTCAGATGGGCAAGCTACTCATCTGAGCCGCCCTCAAGGGCGGAACGGATTGCACTTACTCTCCAGGCTGCCTGCCTCGGCGCCGATTTTCATCACGGATGTCTTTCCATGGGCGAGCCCCTCAACCTGACAGAATCGGCTGCTTCGAGCGTGCAAAACTGGCTGCAGGTGGCGCGTGGCGACGCTTGATAACTGATCTACGACCACAAATCGAGCACCACTGCGGGTTGCAACAAGAAAGAAAGAGTCAGGCTCGGCAGAGAAGGGATAGACTGCGCTCCGGTAGCCAGAGTGAAGGAAGAAAACCGTGGGCTTTCGGGAGAGAACGACTGAGCCTTCAGGAAGCTTTCCTTTCGATGCGGTTGCTACTTCGAGAAACTCGCGAAATGGCCTGTCAGTGCACGGAAACAGATTGCCTTTCGCAAATTCAGCGCGGCACGCCGCTGCGTCTGTAATCCGATGGACCACTTCGGGCACGACCAATGCAGTCGCCCCGATCAGTGTCAAGGTCGCCGCGACTCGCGGCCATGTCGATCTTGCAGTAATCGCGGCGATCAGTTCCGTCGCGTATAGGGCAATCAGCGGGACGACCGGGAGCAGCAGCCGCGGGCCCGACCAGGTGGATGGCCAGAGGAGAATCAGGACCAGATAAACAGGAACAAAAATCTCCGCCAGTGATGGCTTGCGAAGTCGGCGCAGCCAGCCGACGAGGGCGACCGCGCAGACGAGACCTCCCACGACGCTTCCGTTCACAAGCGTCCCTGTAAAGAGCCGCGGAACGTGCCTCACGACGTAGTGTCGAATGTTCTCCTCTACCCTGACCAGCAGATCTGTGAATGCGACAGTCCCCGACAGGGGGTCGTAGGGGTCGACAGAAAGGAATGGCGCCAGGTAGCCGCCGGCCTCCAGGGTGTGTCCGCGCAGCCACCACGCGAATACGAGCGGAGCTCCGAAACCCGCAAGAACCATCAAGGCTCGCCAGTCCCGGCGGATCGCGAGCCAGACGCACGCCGCCGCAAGCAGCGGAGCGCCCGCGGATCGCGTGAAGTAGGCGATGAGACTCAGTCCGCTCGCGAATGTTACCCACCGGATCTCCATTCCGCTGCGGCTCTCCCCGTCCGAATGATCGGTCGAGGCGGCCTTACGCCATACGACGAGTGCAAGGATCGTGAATAGCCAGAATGGGATATCCGACAGGAGGTCGCGACCGATTCGCAGCAGCTCCGGAGAGATGGCAACGAACAAGCCCGCGACTAAGGCGATTCCCGGCGTTGTGGCCCGACGGATCCAGAAGCAGCTCGCGAAGACGGCGGCTGCGGTAATCGCTGACATCATGAGCTTCAGGCCAATCGAGGCGCTAAGGCCCATCGACAGGCCGACGGCGACAATTGCCGGAAAAACCGGCGGGTAAACCGTGTGGGCTGAAAGCCCCGGATGCCAGATGTTCGTATAGTCGTGCCGTTCGATCAGGGAGCGCGCGAGGGCCAGATAGGCCGCATCATCCCCTCCCGGGTGCGGCGCGGGGCTGAACGCGAATGCGGCGAGCGTGACGTGGAGAACAGTCAGAACTGCTGGAATCAACCACGTCTCGCCCCCGGGAACACTCAGTTTCGGCATATGCTTCCCAACTGCATTGGCGCTTATCAACATTGATTCATCGCGCTTCGAATAATGGTCGCGTTGGAATGGAGGCATTCGATGCTAATGCCAACTGGCACGAAGCCGTGCCGCCAGATAGACTCGAAGGGATGAAGTACGCAACGATTCTGCTCAATGCGTTGTTCCTCGTCCTGCACGTCGATGCGGTGGGCGGCCAGGAGTCGGGGATCCCTGTGGGAACCCGGGCACCTTCCGCGCTCGTCAAGACCCTCGACGGCAAGCCGGTCGACATCGGATCCTGGGTGGGGAAGGTGCCGATAGTAATCGAGTTCTGGGCAAGCTGGTGCTCGAGCTGCAAGGAGCTCGAGTCAACGTTTGCAGCAATGGAGCGCAAATACGGATCGCGCCTCAAGTTCATCGGCGTTGCAGTCTCGGTGAGCCAGTCCCCGGAGCGCGTAAAGGCATACACCACCAAGTACAAGTATCGTCACGAGACATTGTTCGATACCGATGGACAGGCGACCGAAGCCTACGACGTTCCCGGGACGTCATACGTAGTTGTCGTTAACCGCAAAGGGACAGTCGTTTACACCGGCATCGGCGGTCGCCAGAACCTCGAGCCTGCGATTCTCAAAGCCCTGTCAGACTGAAACCCGGCAGCAATCAAACCGTAGGGCCGGAAGGGGCGTCCAAATAGAACCGACGCCAGAACCCGCTCGCCCCAACCGGAGATCGCCATGCCTGCTTCATCCCTCCGCGCCAGCACGCTTGCGGCGCTGTTCGTAGTCGCCGCTTCGTTCGGCCCCGTCAGGGCACAGGCACAGGGCGGATTCAGTGAAGCCCGCAACGCAAGCATCGATATCTCCGGGGCGCGCTCCGCACGGATCGAAGCGGGCGCCGGATCTCTGCGGGTAGAGGGTGTCCCTGGAATCAGCCAGGTTCGCGTTCGCGGAGTCGCCCGGAGCTCACAGCGTGAGCGTCTCGCGGACATCAAGCTCATCGCCGAGCGCCGCGGCGCCGAGATCTTCATCAAGTCGGAGATCCCTCACGAGCGCGGCTGGCAGATGTTCAGGGGCAACTTCTTCATGGCGCTCGATCTGGTGATCGAGGTTCCGATAACGCTTGCCCTCGATGTTGACGACGGGAGCGGTGACGCGGCATTTCTTGGGACCGGGCCCCTGACGCTCGAAGACGGCTCAGGCTCGATCGAGATTCGCGGAACCCGGGGCGACGTCAGGGTCGTCGACGGCTCAGGTGAGATCGTCATCGATGGAGTCGAAGGCAGCGTATGGCTCAATGACGGCTCGGGGGAAGTTCGGGTGTCGAACGTCACTGGAGACGTCGTAGTTGACGATGACGGGTCGGGCGACATCGACATCGGGGGTGTGGGCGGCACCGTCCGGATCGAGGACGATGGCTCGGGAAGCATCGACGTCAGCCGCGTGGCGGGCGATTTCATCGTCCGGAGCGCAGGCAGCGGAGGCATCACCCACGACACGGTCAAAGGCACCGTGAGCATTCCTGAGCGAAAGCGGCGCGGAACTTGAATCTCCGGTCGATTACGACAGTCATTCACCCGTTCAGGAGTTCTGTTTTGAAACGGAAACTTGTTACGCTAGCCGCCATCGCTGCTCTCGGCATGGTTGCGCCAGTCTCGTTCGCCGCGGCTCAGGCCCCGGTACAGGCCCCGGTACAGGCACCCGCACCGGCCTACTCGGCCACACAGGCGGGTCCTACCGTCAGTAATGCCGCAGTTGGCATTCAGCGCACGTCAACAGCCAACGCCGCCGCTCCAATGCAGGAAGCGCGGCTGGGAGCCGGCCGAAACGTTGCCCTCATGGTCGTCGGTGGTGCCGCTCTCATCATCGGCGCCGCAATCGGCGGCACTGCGGGTATCCTCATTGCCGTGACTGGCGCCGCCGTGGGCCTTTACGGTCTTTACAACTTCATACAGTAGGGCGGGGGCCCTGGCCCGAGCAGCAGATACTCGAGCCAGGGATGCGCGATTTCAGGGAAAGTGCAGAGTCCCGGTAGTCATCAGCACGGAGCTCCCACCGACCCGTACCTCCGTGACGCGTCCACGCTCGACGTCAGTTTCGATCTCGAGCAGGCTTGGCCGGCCCATCTCGACGCCCTGATTGACGGAATAGCGAAGGGTTCCATCCCGCACCGAAGACCGCCAAGCGAGATAACCCCCGAGACATGCGCAGGCGCCGCCGGTGGCCGGATCTTCGGGAATCCCGAAGGTCGGTGCGAACATCCTCGCGCGCAGCACGGCATCCCCCCCGCGCACGCCATCGCGCGCTTTCGATGTTTCGTCTTCGGTGAAGATGAAGACTTCCGCGGTTCCTCCGCTCATGATAACGGCTTCCCACGCCCTTTCGTCCAGTCTTGCTCGGCCCAGGGCCTCAACCGTTTTCAAGGGCACTATGAGGAATGGAACACCTGCCGACACGACTTCGCTCGAGTAGCCGCTGTCGAGGTCGAGATCACCGACCTCGAGGGAGAGCCCGCGCGCAATTGCCTCGGGGCTGAAGTCGTTCCGGATCAGCTCGGGAATTTTCGCCGCGGTCAGCTGGGTGAAATACGGCTTGCCTTCCCGCGACCTTATCAGGACCGGGACGGGGCCAACTCCTTCCTCGAGAACTATTCTCGTTTCCTCGCCGTCGAGATCGATCTCGCCGGTGATCGCGAGGACGTACGCCGCGCCAACTGTCGGATGACCCGCGAAAGGGAGCTCAGCTCCCGGCGTGAATATTCTTACACGGCGCGTATTCGCGGGATCTTCCGGCGGAAGCACAAAGATGGTTTCCGAGAAGTTGAACTCCTTCGCGATCTGCATCATCTGCTCCGCGGACAACCCTCGCGCATCGGGAAGGACAGCGAGCTGATTTCCCCCGAACGCATGGTCTGTGAAAACGTCGGCCGTATGGAAGACGTAGCTCATCAGTGCGCGGGCGGAGCGGGATTCTCGAGACCCGGGACGATGAACGCGTCGGCCTCGATCTCGACCAGCATTTCCGGTGAGATCAGCGCGCTCACCTCCACCATCGAGGTCGCTGGACGGATTTCCCGAAAGGCATCCCCGTGCGCGCGTCCTACTTCCTCCCAGTGAGCGATGTTGGTGACGTAGATCCGCGTCCGGACCACGTCCTCGAGCGTGGCACCGAGCGCTTCGAGCGCGCGCCGGATGTTGGAAATGGTCTGAACCGTCTGCGCGTGCGGGTTGCCGGGGCCGACTATTTCGCCCGAGTCCGCCGTGGCTGTCGTTCCCGAGACGTGAACGTGCGCTCCAACCCGAACGGCTCTCGAGTATCCCACCAGGGGCTCCCATTTCACGCCCGAGCCAAAGTTTCTTCGTGTACCGGTTTCGTCAGTCATTTTTTCCCTCTTGTTTCGAGCAGCCGGAGCGGAGACTCCTTCTCCGGCCCAACCTGATCGAGAGTGCATTGATCCGGCGCCTTGTCGGGCCGCCAGCGCAGAAACTTCGTTCCGTGCCTGAATCTCCCGCTCGTGAAGTGATCGTATTCGATCTCCGCCACCAGCATCGGGGAGAGCGGTTCCCACTCGGCTGACCGCTTGGTGCTCCACCTGCTCGGGCCCCCGGGTGACTGACCCGTAAACCCCGGCGGCTCAATGAGTGCCTCGAGCTTCGGTGTGAGCTTCTGGCGAAATGCCGATGTAAAACTTGACGTGAAACCCACATGGTGAAGGAGTCCGTCCTCGTCGTATAAGCCGAGGAGCATCGAGCCGGCGACCGGGACTTTCTCCGCATACCTGAAGCCGCCAATAACGCAGTCGGCCGTTCGCTTGTTCTTTACTTTCACCATTCCGGTTCGCTCGCCCGACATGTAAGCCTTGTCGAGTCGTTTCGCGATGACGCCGTCGAGACCGCTTCCGACTTTCTCGAACCAGTCGAGCACGATTTGTCTCTCGGTAGTCGCGGGTGAGAGCCGGATAATCTGATTCTTACCCATGAACCGTTTTGCGAACGCCTCGGTGAGCGGGCGGCGCTCGTCGAGGGGCATCGACACGAGCCCAACTCCCTGGGCGTCAACCAGCAGGTCGAACACGACCAGCTGCGCCGCCGTCTCGACGGACAGCTTCCTGATGCGGCTCTCGGCGGGGTGGATGCGCTGGAGAAGGGCATCGAACGATAGAGAGCCGTCAACGGGGACGATTATCTCGCCGTCGAGGACGAACTTTGCCGCGCCGAGGGCCCGCAGGGCGTCAACAAGCTCGGGGAAATACCGCTCGAGGGGCTGGCCCGACTTCGATTGAAGCCTGATCTCGTCCCCGTCCCTGAAGGCCAGACACCTGAAGCCGTCCCATTTTGGCTCGTAAAGCCATCCTGGGCCCTCCGGGATTGACTCGACAGTCTTTGCCTCCATGGGAGGGTAGGGGGGCTCGATGGGCAGGCTCACATTGACTTCCCCATATCTATTGGGTATCTTCTAAGACTGTCGCACACATGCGTGCGCACGACGAGCCAGCGAACACACAATTGGGACCTGGATAATACCGGGTCTCTTTTCAGTTTGGCGAGTCAGAACAAGGTCGGCGGGTACGGCAATTTCCGGACTTCCGACGAACACCAACACGAGGAAGTACCAGAATGCGTACCACAGGAACTGTGAAGTGGTTCAACGATGCAAAGGGTTTTGGATTCATCACCCCGGAGAACGGCCAGAAGGATTGTTTCGTTCACCACTCCGCCATCAACGGTAGCGGCTTCAAGTCGCTCGCCGAGGGCGAGAAGGTCGAGTTCGACGTCGTGCAGGGCCAGAAGGGTCCCGCCGCGGAGAACGTGACGAAGGTTCGTTGATCCCACTCGCAGCAAGAGCAGGATAGGGGAAGGGCCACTCTGGATTGACCAGGGTGGCCCTTTCTTTCATCGTTTCATAACCCCGCAACGGAGATTTATGGCCAAAGAAGAGGCAATCGAGCTGGAAGGGACCGTGACAGAAGTGCTGCCCGACGCGACGTTTCGCGTGCTGGTGTCGAACGGGCATGACGTTCATGCGACGATCGCGGGCAAGATGCGCCGGTTCCGCATCAGGGTACTCGCCGGGGATCGCGTGACTCTCGAGGTATCCCCGTACGACCTGACCCGCGGCAGAATCACCTTCCGCCACAAGAGCTAGCCCGCTTCACTCACGAGTTTCGCGGTAGTCACGACCTGGCCAGCGTGCCTCGCCGTGTGCTCGCCGCCGTGAAACAGCAGCCCCAGCACGTTTGACGGAAGCCGGGCGCGCCCCACCTCGCGGACCTCGAGCAGCGTTGTCTCATCTGTCTCGCAAAGCTGGCCGATAGCCCGTTCCACGGACATCGCGAAATCCGCGATCAACCAGGCAGCGTTCGGCATGGACTCCGGCGGCTGCTGCTCCCCCGCAAGCGCGGTGCGCTGAAGATCAGAGAGCGTTTCACCACGCGCATATGTGAAGAGGCGGTCAAGACTCCCTGCCGCATGCGTTATGTGCCAGGCGATTGAAGCCGCGCCGCCCGGCCGCGCCGCAAGCCGTTCCCCATCCAGAGCATCTATCGCCTCAACGATCTGCTCCTTCGCATTGAGCAGCGCGTGAGCCACCGGCTGAAGCAGGGGAGGAACCCAGGCAACCGGCCCGGTCAGCCAGGCTTCCGGCACGATCAGTCGTTTCGCCGCGGCTCGGGGACACTCACGCCGCGTTTCACGTCCACGTTGTGATAAGCCACAACCTTCCAGAGCCCGCCCCGCTTCACCAGAACCTGGAGCAGCCGGGTCCGAAGCCGGCCGCGGTCATCGAGCACGATTCCGGGTGGCGACTGGGAAAGCCCGCTGACCGCAGTCACCGTTTCCACCAGCGCGACTCCCGGCTCAGGCGAGACGAGCACGGTGATGTCCTGGGCAACCGACGTATTGCGGAACAATGTCCTGAACACGGTTTCGTGCTGCTGAAGGAAAGCGTCGTAACCCCTCATCGATTCGCCGCGGATGTTCGTGTAGATCCCGTCCTGCGCAAAATCGCGTGAATAGGCGACGGCATCCTGCCTCCCCCACGCCTCGGTCTGGTTGCGGATGACGGCGCGAATCGCCTGCTCGTCGGCCGATGAAAGATTCGGGACCGGCTCCGGAACCTCCTCGAAGCTGCCGCCTCCAAGCCTACCGCATGAAGCTGTGACGAGCATGGCCATCGCCAGCAGCCGCCCGGTAATTCGTAATCGCATCGCTTCCCCGCTGGTAAAGTTTCCGAGCTACTGCGCGTAGCGCAGGATATCGTAAACGTAGCGTATGCCGAAGCCGACGTTCGCCACCGAAAGCCGTTCGTTGTTTCCGTGCACCCCCTTCTGCCGCTCGGCCTGCTCGGTGAGGAACGGATCTATCGCATACGTGATGATTCCGAGTTTCCTGTAAGTGGGACGGTCCGTTGCGCCAGTCTGCATTGGAGTGGTAACGAATGCATCGGGAGCCCGGTCTCTTGCCGCCCTCTCGATCGCACGGAACAGCTCGGTGTCAATCGGGCTCTCCAGGGGTGTCTTGGGCTCCAGAATCGTATTCCAGTGCACAGCGGTATCGTCCACCAGTTCCTTCAGCGTGGCGAGGAGCTGACCCGGGTCGGTGTCGGGCAGCAGCCGGATGTCGACCTCGGCCGTGGCCTCAGGCGGAATGACATTGGTCTTGTTGGATCCGGTTACACCGGTCAGTGAAATCGTGTTTCGCAGATACGCGTTCCAATAGACGTCGCTCAGTATCCACTCGCGCGCCTCCGGATTCTCTACCGCTTTTTGAACATCGGCTAGCCAGCTTCTCCTCGGCTCGGGATAGAGTCTCGATATATCCCGGAAGAACTTGTCGATTCCCGGAGTGACATGAAGTGGCGTCTCATACTTGCCGATCTTGTCGAGCGCTGCGATCAGGCGGGGAACAGGATTCTGTTTCGTGGGTCGCGAGCCATGAGATGGAACGCCCTTGACGGTGAGCTTCTGCCAGAACGTCCGCTTTTCCGCCACTCCTACGGAGAAGTAGCGGATCTTCCCGTCCACGACGGAGTTTTCTGTCGCCTCGGTGATTATGTACTCGACATCCTTCAGGAGGTCCGCGTTGTTCTTCACGAACATTATCGCCCCCGTCGAGGTGTTCTCTTCGTCGGCGTTGGCGATGAAGACGAGGTCGCGATTCAGTGTCTCACCCGAGCGTTTGAGCGCAATCATCGCCATGAGGTGAGCAATCGCCTCCCCCTTCATGTCGATCGCGCCGCGTCCCCAGATGTAGCCGTCCCTGACTTCACCGGAAAACGGACCTACGCTCCATTCCGAGGCAGTTGCCGGCACGACGTCCATGTGATTGACGAGTGCTATCGCCTTCTTTGATCCGTTGCCCTTCAGGCGCGCATAAAGATTCGCGTGCTTTCCGTCGAACGCCGCCGAGTCGAGGATGTGCGCCTCGATTCCTTCCTTGTCGAGTATCGCCTTGAGAAACCGCGCCGCCGGAAGTTCGTTCCCCGGCGGATTCGACGTGTCGATGCGGAGATAGTCGGCGAGAATCAGCTGACCCTCTTTGGCCAGAGCATCCCAGTCGATTGGGCGCGCCTGCGCTGCTGACCGGGAGGGCGTGGCGCACACGGCCAGACCGGCGGCGAGAGTCAATAAGGCTCGGCTGAGCATCGTCGTTGGGGGTTGGGGGAGTCCGAAATTGGGTTTTGCCCGCCTGCAGCGCAACAACGCGCAGCCGGCGCTGCGGTCAGCCGCGCCGGGCCCGCGTTTCGAGAATCGTGAGGTACCGCTGAGTCACCCGGTCCCAACCGAAAGTCGCCGCTGTGTGCCGTCTGGCGCGATCTGAGGCGTCACTCAACGCGTCCGGCGAGTCGTAGTATGTCATTACAGCGTTCCTGAATCCGGCCACGTTCCCGGATTCCACCAGAAAACCGTTCTCGCCCTCCGTCACGACGTCGACGATCCCCTCGAGGTGCGCGGCAACTGCGGGCAATCCGCAAAGTCCCGCTTCGACGAGCACAAGCCCGAAACCTTCCATGTCACCCGCTACGGGGACATTGGGCATGACGAATAAATCAGATCCCTGGTAGAGCAGCTCGACGTCGGAATCACTGATGGCTCCGAGCAGCTTCACGCGATGCTCGAGGCCGTGGCGGCGGATCGCGTCGGTGATTCTCCCGCGTTCCGGTCCCTCGCCGGCGACGAGGAAGCAGACATCTTCGGGAAGCGCCGGCATCACTTGTTCGATGAACCACGCTACACCCTTTCTTGGAACGAGCCGCCCAACGCTACAGAGCACGAGCCTGGGCTCGACACGTCGCGAAACGAACTTCGCCAGCATTCGAGCCTTCGCTTCCGCCCGCGCCAGAGGTGCGCTGAACCGGTCGAGCCTTATGCCGAGCAGAACGACCGAACATTTCTCCTGCGACAGTCCTCGTTCACGACACGCGGCGGCGGTGGCGTTACTGATCGGGAGGACCAGGTCGAGCGATTCGAACACCTTCCGCACGAAATGCGGATATGGCCAGGTCGGCGTCGTGGCGTCGAGACCGTTGGCGATCGCCGCCGATATGACTCCGTGCTTCGAGAGATGACGCCTGAGCGGCACGACCAGCGAGGCAGTCACCATCGATGAGAAAAGCACGGCGTCGATCTCGTTCTCCGCGACCATCTTCCGTATGCGGCGAATCGCCCCCGCCATGAAGACAGGGGTTCTCCAAAGCCGCTGGCTCCACGGACTGCGGAGAACAAGTGTGCTTACCTCCCCACCGCCGTGGGAAAGCAGGGACTCGTGCAGATCTGCCGCGACCCGCTGCATGCCGCCGATGTTGTCCATCGGCCTGTCCTCCGGCGGCAGGGAGTGGGAAACGAAAAGAAGCCTCACCTGTCAAAGCTCCTCATAGTAGCCGGCAATCTGGGCGAGTATCCGGCTCCACTCATAGTTCTCGGCGGAATTGCGGGCCGCGGTGCCTATTCGACTTCGCAGAGCGGGGTCGCGAATGAGCGACGTGACGTGCTCGAGAAAGCTCGACGAATCACGCGGCGGTGCGAGAAACCCGGTGATGTCATGTTGGACGAGCGTATTGCTCCCCGTCGCGTCGGCCACCACCGCGGGAAGGCCGGAGGACATCGCCTCGAGGGTGACGTTGCCGAAGGTCTCTGTCTCGCTGGGAAAGAGAAACACGTCTGACGATGCATAGGCGGTTGCGAGCGCTTCACCCCGGAGCTGCCCTTCGAAAATCGCTCCTGGGATCGCGCGCGCGAGTGATTCGCGCTCGGGTCCATCGCCAACGATCAGAATGCGGTGCCCGATCCCGGTGTGTCTGAGGCCCCTCGCGACATCAGCGACAACGCCGAGGCCCTTTTCGGCAACGAGACGGCTGACGAATGCCACCACCACCTCGTCGTCGGATATCCCGCGCGAGCGCCGCCACTCGCGAGACCGGCGGGCCGGGTTGAAATGATCTGATTCGACGCCGCGGGGCCAGAGGCGCAGATCACTGGTTACCGAATGATGCTTCAGGACAGAAAGCATCGAAGGTGTTGGAACGTACACTTGCGCACACTGGTCGTAGAACCACTTGAGGTACCTCCAGGTCGCCGCCTCGAGTGCCCCGAGCCGGTAGTAGTCCAGGTACGAGGCGAAATGAGTATGATAGGAGGCCACAACTGTGGTTCCCGCTCTCGTCGCCCGCCTGAGCGCCGCAAGTCCCAGAAAGTCGGGGGTGGCTATATGAAACAGATCGGGGCGGAAGCTAGTAAGGTTCTCACGAGCCGCTCCGGACAAACCCAGGGAGACCCGGTAGTCGGGCCTGCCCGGGGCCTGGATCGACCGGACCGGAACCAGCGTGCCTGAGTGCTGGAGCGCCGGCTGCGGGATTGTCGGGGCGTAAACCCTCACTTCGGCACCCTTGTGACCCAGATAATCCACAAGCCGGTTGAGGGTGAGAGACACGCCGTCGGCTATGTGATTGTAGGCGCCAGTAAATAGCGCGATGCGCAAATCAGGAATTCTCATATAATTAGGCTGGGTTATCATACTGCGGACACCGATCCGATACCTAGCCCGCAAGGCGGAGGCTGAAACCTTTTGAATCCAAGTCCCCAGCGCAGAATGCGCTTTGCCGACGTGTCGAGTCCTGACGAGGGCTCGCCGGCGGCGAATATTGCAACAAATACAGACATGCTCGCCAAGGCCTACGCCTACTCCCGTCCGCAGGAAGTAAGGGCTCTCGGACTGTATCCGTACTTCATCCCGGTCGAGCAGTCAGATGCGACCGAGGTGATGGTGGAGGGCAGGAGCCGGATCATGGTCGGGTCGAACAACTACCTCGGGCTGACCAACGATCCGAGGGTGCTCGAAGCAGCGGCGGCGGCACTTCAGAAGTATGGAAGCGCATGCACCGGAAGCCGCTTCCTCAACGGCAACACCGACCTTCACGAGCGACTCGAGGTCGAGCTCGCTCAGCTCATGGGCAAGGATGCGGCGCTCGTTTTTCCCACCGGCTATCAGGCGAACCTGGGCGTGATCTCAGCGCTTGCCGGACCGGGCGATGTGCTGCTGATCGACAAGCTGAATCATGCGAGCATGGTAGACGGCGCAACGCTTTCGGGGGCTGAAGTTGTGCGCTTCAGGCACGGCGACTTGAAGCACCTGGAGGCGCGGCTCACCCGCGCCGCGGGCAGACCGAAAATGGTAATAGTTGACGGGGTCTTCAGCATGGAGGGAGACCTCGCTGACGTTCCGCGCATCGCCGACATGTGCGACGCTCATTCGGCGCGCCTGATCGTTGACGATGCGCACGGCGTCGGCGTTTTCGGGGAAACCGGGGCAGGGGTCTGCGAGCATTTCGGCATGACGTCGCGGGTCGACCTGATAGTCGGGACCTTCAGCAAGTCGTTTGCGTCAATCGGCGGATTCGTAGTAGGAGACGAGGCCGTGATCTCCTTCCTGCGTCACACCGCGCGCAGTCTGATATTCAGCGCCTCCATTCCGGCCTCCGCCTGCGCGACAGTTCTTGCGGCCATCGAGATCATGCGGCAGGAACCGGAGCGCCGGGTGCGCCTGTGGGAGAATGCGCGCCGCATGCAGCGGGAGCTCTCCGGGCTCGGCTTCGACACTTTCGGCAGCGAGTCTCCGATCGTGCCCGTCATCGTCGGCGGAACGCTCAGGACTTTCGAGTTCTGGAAGCGCCTGCTTGACGCCGGTGTTTTCACGAATCCCGTCATAGCCCCGGCGGTGCCCGCGACGTCAGGAAGGATTCGCACGTCCTATATGGCGACGCACACGGAGGCCCAGCTCGATCAGGTGCTCGATGCATTCCAGCGCGTCGGCCGGGAGATGAATCTGATCTGACCGCCGCCAGCCGCACGATTCGAGTCGAGCCAGTGCGCTCGAAGCGCGATCGGCGTCAGCTTGTCGAGCTGCCATTCAGACTTTACAGCGACGATCCGAACTGGGTGCCGCCGCTGCGCCGCGACATCCATGAGCTGATCGACCCCGAACGCCACCCTTTTCACCGCCACGCCGCAGTCGAGTTATTCGTAGCCCGGAGCGGCGATCGCGTGGTCGGGCGGATCGCCGCGATCGACAACGAGCTTCACCGTCAGTATCACGGT
>JBPPMU010000183.1:0-37366 GCA_051306215.1 Gemmatimonadaceae bacterium
GTCTCGGATCCGTTGTTCAAGCGCGAGCTGCGACTTCACTACGAGGATTATCAGCCGTACCGCGTGCGCGTCGGTCTCAGCCGCGCGGACCTCACTTATGATCGCGGCGTGATGGCGGTCTGGTCACCGCGGGACGGGACAGATTTCTCGGCCCAGGTCGTGAATGGGCAGGGCCTGAGAGAGGCGTCATCGAACAGGCAATACGACGCCGACCCGTACAAGAATTTCGCGTTCCGGCTCTCGCACGATCTCGGTCCGCTGCGAGTCGGCGGGTTCGGATACTTCGGCCGCGAGAGCGCGGACGGATCACGCAGCACGATCCGCGTCTTCGGTCCCGACATGAGTCTACCCATCGGGACGAAAGGGGAGCTCAACCTACAGTTGCTCCGGCGCAAGGACAGCGACCCATTCCTCGGTTCATGCTCGATCGCCGAACCGTGTCCCGGCGGCGAGACGTCGCGGTTCAGCACCTCAGTTGATGCCGCGATGGCTGAACTCATCGTCTGGCCGCAGGGAGAAGGCGGCCGGTTATTCGTGACTGGACTCTTCAACTGGATCGACGCCGACGAGCCGGTGATCTCGCTCAGGCTCGGCGAGCAAGACTCGTCTCCCGGTTATCTCACTCGCTACCGCACAGGCACGGTCGGGCTTCACTACCTGCTTCGGCGCAACGTGCGACTGATGGGAGAATCCGGCTGGGATCTCGACCGGGATCAGGCACGCTTCATCACGGGGTTTAGCCTGGCGTTCTAGAACAGACGGCGGCGACTGGAGTAGTCGGGGATTCTCCCACAAGAGCGCTGCCCATGTGCGTGTCCCCTTTGCTTGTGCCCTCGGACATGGAACGCGAGTGGTATTCAGTCGCGTCCGGAGTAGCAATGAAATACGCTACGCGCATTGAACGGAGCCTGCGGTCGGGTGAATGCCCGGACCTGTGTAGGGGAACACCAAGCTGCCGCGGCGTTCAGGGTTCCTTCTGCGTGGCCTCAGTGATGACGCAATTCCTGCGAAAAGCGTCTGCTGCCGCGCCGGATCCGGCACTGTGAGTTCGGCAGCACGGAACATCGGAAATCACCAGCAAGCTCATGGGGGAAAATCAATGCGGGGGCGTTACACCGCGAATTTACCCGGGTGGTCTCATGTAACACCACAGCGCTCAGCAGAGTCATCCACGCACGGCTGGGTCAAGCGCGTCCGTGCAGTGCTTCTCCGACGTGGCACAGATCCCTGGGAGTCGCACACGAACGGCATGATCAACACAGGGTCCCTGAAACGAAAGTACCAAATCACCAGGGACCGGACGTGCAGACGGTGATTCCAGGATTGAACATCACAGCGCTCGCTGGTGCTGGACCGTTCAACCTGAGCCACATCCATTTTGCAATTGTGGAAACCACTGGGCGCGTCACTGTCGAGGAGATCCGGGAAGCGCCCCGGGCTGCACCCAGGCTAGCGCTCATCCGTGCGGCAGACGGGCTGGTTGGGGCCCATCGACTGGTCGCTGCCCGTCCTGCACACCACATTGTGCAATCTGGGACTGACTCGAGGCCTACTTTGCGCAGATGCGGGTGCCGTTGCACGCGAGGCTGACCAGCTCCGCAACTTCGACAACGAATTCGTGACGCCGTCAAACCTGACCTGCTGACCACGATGAATCGTCATGACACGCAGGATGCTGTGATAGTACGCTTTACACGCGCTGTGCGGCGGATGCAGTCGAAGGTTACGGGCCGCATCGCGCCTGTCGCATTCGCTGCGTTTATGCTTTCCTTTCCAGTGTCCGCATCCGCGCACGGAGGTTTGAAGAGCTCGGCTCCGGCGCGCGACGAGGTCGTCACGAAGCCAATGCGGGAAGTTCGCCTGGAGTTTACCGAGAAACCTGAACTGGCCTTCACCACCATCCGGATTATCGGCCCGGCAGGGGCTGCGGTCGAACTGGGCCAATATTCGCTGACGGGTAATACCCTCGTTGTTCCTCTCGAAGCGATCCTTTCGCCAGGTCGCTACTCGGTGGCATGGAAAACCGCTGGCCGCGATGGGCATCCCGTAACTGGCGAGTTTTCGTTTTCCGTGGCTCGAGGTGCAGCGGGCTCTGCTCCGCTATCCGGAGTTGCCGACGGTGCGGCACCGGGAGCCATGGCCCCAATGGAGATGCACCACGATTCGGCCGCCATGCCGGACGGGAGATCATTTGGTTCCGCGTCGCGAGGCTATGCCGCCATCCGTCTTGCTCAGTTCATCGCTCTGGTCACGCTGCTGGGCGCGTTTGCTTTCTGTTACGGCGTTCTCGGCTTGCTTCGAGGACGGGATCCGGCGTCGCCGCTGTTGGGCAGCGCGCCGGACGGCGCCGCAAGAGTCGCCACGCTTGCAGCGTGGTCGCTTGTCTTTCTGGCAATGGCTCGCCTCATCGCTCAGTCGTATGCGATGCACGGTGAGGATCAGCCTGTCTTCTCCGTAATGCTGCCCATGATCACCGGAACAGTATGGGGACTCGGGTGGCTGCTTCAGCTTGCTGGTTGCGGCCTGGTGATAGCGGGGCTTGGCGTTGCCCGCCGCAGGAAGGAGGGATGGTGGCTCGCGACAATTGGTGCAATTGCCCTCGCGTTCACCCCGGCGTTGTCGGGTCATGCTGCTTCCACACCCCGGTACGCGTTTATCGCCGTGGTGTCAGATGCTATCCACGTCATCGGTGCAAGCGGGTGGTTAGGTAGTCTCCTCATTGTTGTCGTCATTGGCATACCCGCCGCGATCAGACTGGAACGAGATCAGCGAGGGGCAGCGGTCGCCAATCTCGTCAACGCGTTTTCTCCAACGGCTCTGACGTTTGCCGGGATCACGGTGGTGACAGGTGTGTTGGCTGCCTGGTTACACGTTGGGTCAATTCCGAACCTATGGGAAACAGGGTACGGCCGGACCCTTCTGCTCAAGCTTGGTGTCCTTTCGGTCGTCGCTCTCACCGGAGCCTACAACTGGCTGCGCGTGAGACCTGCGCTTGGACAACCACAGTCGACCGGCCGGCTGAAGCAGTCGGCAACGATCGAGCTGGTTATTGCCATTCTGGTTCTCGCTGTGACTGCTGTCCTCGTCGCCACACCAACAGCGATGGATGAGGAAATGATGCAGAATGTCCCGCCAGCATCCTCGACGAAATGACGGACGAGATGCGAGTGCTAGTGCTGAACGCGGGCTCGGCATCGCTGAAATTTCAGCTGATCGGGACAGGCGAAGCGGCAATCGCCGCCAGCAGCGATAAAAGGCTTGCCCGCGGCCAGATAGAGCGCATTGGCGGCGAAGCTGTAATAGCGTTCGACACGGGCAGAGGGACGACCAAAGACGCGGCACCGTTACGCAATCACGCCGAAGCCGTTGCGCACATAATCGCTTGGCTTGAGTCTGAAGGACTCGCGACCGTGGACGCAGTGGGACACCGCGTGGTTCATGGCGGTGAGCGGTTCGCAGAGTCGACTCTCGTCGATGAGCAAGTTCTGGCCGAGCTCGAGGACCTCATCGATCTCGCACCTCTCCACAACCCCCACAACATCTCCGGCATCAAAGCGTCACGGTCGGCCCTCGGCGCAGGGATCCCAAACGTCGCGGTGTTCGACACAGCGTTCCATCACACGTTGCCGGAGAGAGCCCACATATACGCGATTCCGTACCAGTTGTACCGGAGGCATCGAGTGCGCCGCTACGGCTTTCACGGCACTTCCCACAGGTACGTTGCACACCGCTACCGTCAACTCACTGGCCGCAGTCACGATGACACGCGGATCATCACTCTGCACCTTGGGAACGGAGCATCGGCCTGCGCAATCGCAGGAGGGCAATCGGTGGATACCTCAATGGGGTTCACGCCCCTCGAAGGCCTGGTCATGGGCACGAGGTCCGGGGACGTGGATCCCGCGATTGTAGACTTCATCGCGTCGAAAGAGGGGCTCGCGCTCCGCGATGTCGAGTCCCTGCTCAACAAACATTCGGGCCTGCTTGGTATTTCCGGCCTCACTGGCGACATGCGCGAACTGCTCGCCGAAGAGGCCGAGCATGCCGACAGGCGCGCAAAGCTGGCGATCGACATCTTTTGTTACCGCGCCAGAAAATACATCGGAGCCTACATTGCAGCGCTCGACGGAGCGGACGCGATCGTGTTCACGGGCGGGATCGGGGAGAACTCTTCAACGATACGGGCACGCATCTGCGCAAATCTCGCGTGGCTCGGCATCGAGGTCGACGAGGCTGCCAACGCCGGCACTTCAGAGGGCAAGGAAGGCCGCATCGACAGGACCGGCTCACGCGTGGAGCTCTGGGTGATCCCGACGGACGAGGAACTCCTCATCGCCCGTGATACGTGGAGACTGATTTCGGCCGTCGGGTAGCGCAGCTATGCTCGCCCGAGCTCCGACTTGAGCCTGGCGATCTCCTTGTGCTGGTCCGACTTCATCATTCGCAGCCATCGTTGGCCGGGCCGGCTTGGTGATCCGAGCTGCATAGTCGGCTATCATTTTGAGGGCTTTTTCATGATGAGCGATCACTTTCTCCCGGATTACGCCGTCGACCAGGGTATCCGGGAGCACGCAAGGCTGTCGTCGCACCGGCGCTACGCTCCAGGATTTTCTCGGTGGCTGGCATTCGCGGCTGGGGAATCGGCAGGTGGTCGCCGTGCTCTTCATTATGGGGTCAGGTCGCGGGCGGGCGGCGGGTGCGGGATGACCAGTGAATAGCGCGGATGCGCCATCCGTCCGGTCCATTCGTCAGCACCATGGACTCGGCGCCGGACGAATTGATCGCCCGCCCGTTGAACGTCCCATGTGTGACGCTCGTGGATGATGTCCACGCGGTGTTGCCGTCGATCCTCACGACGAGCGGACTGCGGTCGGACTTAACAGCTTTCGCGAACGCCATGTCGCCAGCCAGGTGATGCGAGCGATACTCGGCTCTTGTTTCCATCCCGCCGCTCTCGAGGATCACGGCATCCGGCGCCAGCAGTGCCATCGCGCGGGTGCTATCACCGCCCGAAAGTGCGGCGTGATAGTCGTCGACCGTCTTCGCTACCGCTGCCGAGTCGGCTGACGCACCACCTTGGGCATGAACGGCATTGACCGCGAAGAACGCGAAGAACGCGAAGAACGCGCAAGAGGCAAAGGCAAACCGGGGTGCAAATCTCATTGACGGCCTCGTCTGATTGTTTGGGAGACCAGCGCTTCATTCCTGCGGGCGGATTGACCTACGGCGGTGACTTTGGCTTCGCATTGGGCTTTGCCGCCGTTTTCGCTTTGACTTTCGTTGTGGGCTTGATCGCGTCCTTCAGCATCTTCGCGGCGATTCAAGCAGTTTTCGGAGCCGGCCCGAATTCGGTCTGTAAAGGTAAAAGGTAACCGGAGGCACAATCGAAGCCCATGAGCACTGCCTCACCATGGGCGGCGCACACGCGGAGGCCTCGCACATCGCGACAATGCTCGACTGCGCCGCGCGCGGTGCGCAGAGTCCTGCGAGAAAATGGCAGGAGCAGCCACCACCCGATGAGTTGGTGCCCTCTCGCACGGGATGCAGCTCGACTGCCACCGGCTGTATTTCGCGATAGGCGATTCACGCATCGCTTGTCCCGGAGGGACCGAAGCTGGATTAGTGGACATGCGGCCGGGCGGGTCAGGCAAATCCACGGGAGTGGAGAGACCGGTGAGAAACGGGAGACCAGTGAAAAATCGTTCCCCTGGTTTCACCCAAAAAGAGGATTTGCCGTCTGACCGGTACGATGCGGGGATCAATCAGCAGTTCTTTCGTCACCGGTCTCCCGCACCTCTGACTGGTCTCTACACTCCCCCGGTTTCCCCGCTCTTCAAGATGCGGGAATTCCGCACGAATCTCTGATCACCACCTCAGCGTCACCGCATGCTGCTTGTTCCCCCGGACGACATGCAGCCGCAGCAACGGCTCCGGCGAAACCCGCATGAGATGAGCGAGCTCGCTCGGCGTCTCCAGCATCTCGGTGTTCCCTGCAGGATAGGTGGCGTGGCTTCTCGGTCAGCGGCGAGTCGGGCTTTCTCCGACACGATTCCGGACGATCCCTGACTCGCCATCCCGCGCTTAGAGCTACATTTCAGGCATGCTCAGGTTTTGTCGCCGCATCGTCGCCGCGGCTATCGCGATTGCCCTGACCTCCCAGGCTGTACAGGGGCAGATGCTGCATTGCGCACAAATGAACATGAGTGGCGATAGCGGTGCAGGCGCCTCAATGGCTGCCAGTCACGGGCATCATGAAGTGCCAGGGGGGAGGCTGACTTCTGAGGATGGCACGCAGATGAATGCACCACCGTCCTCCACGTGCATTCTGGCTGGAAGTTGCGGAAACGCGACCGCGGTGCTGAATCCGACGTTGCCAGTCTTTGTTGCGGAGGTCGGCGCGACCGACCTTCCAGCACCCGCGACCTCCCAGCGCATTCGTCCGAATCGCCCCGACCTGCCCCCTCCCCGAGGCTAGACCTCTCTCGCAGGGATCGCTGCGCAACAGGGCGCGGCGACACGCAGGCACGGCAGCCCCTTTCAAATGAAATGGATACAGTGCGGGCCAAATGCCCGTCGTTCGATCTATGCCGCGGCAATAACTCTCGCGATTTCACCGGCATTTCACGCGGTCGAGGCGCAGAGTCGAAGGCTTACGCTCGATGAGGTCTACAGGCTCGCGGTAGTGAGCCCCAGAGTCGGCGCGGCGACGGCACTCGCCGCCGCTGCCGATGCGCGCATAGCCTCCGCGAAACGCCCGCCTGATCCGGAGCTCCAGCTCGGATTCATGAATCGGGAGCTGCCTTCACTCGCACCCATGGTTCCGCTTGGAATGACGCAGATCCAGCTGATGCAGATGATTCCGACGCCAGGCAAGCTCGGCCTCGCGGGCCGGATCGCGTCGGAGACTGCTGCGGCGGCTAAAGCTCGAGTCGACGACGTCCAATGGGACGCGCGGGCACGAGCCGCGATGTCATTCTACGAGCTGCACGTCGCCGACGCGCAGCTCGTCATCATGCGGCAGACGAAAGCGCTCGTGCAGGACATCGCTAAAGTTTCGCAGGTGATGTATTCCGTGGGAGATGCAACGCAGGCCGATGTGCTGCGGGCTCAAGTGGAGGTCGCGAGAATGACCGAGGAGATCACGCGAATGGAGAGCATGCGCTCCTCCATGTCGGGCCGTCTCGCGTCGACGCTCGATCTCCGCGGGGACACCGCACTTCCGATTCCGATCCTCCCGCGCTTTCCTGATTCCCTTCCCCCGCTCGCCGACCTGATGCATGAGGCCGAGCGGAACCGGCCGATGATTGCAGCGGGCGAACGTGAGCTTGCCGCGGCAACGGCGGGAGAACGCCTCGCCCACCGGGAGATCTGGCCCGACCTGCAACTGGGCCTTCAGTACGGATGGCGCGGTGGCGCAATGGGCACCGAGCGAATGGGAAGTCTCATGCTCGGCGCGACAGTGCCGGTATATGCGCGCAGCCGGCAGCTACGAATGCGCGAGGAGGCGGGCGCGATGCGCGCAATGGCCGCGGCAGATGTAAGAGCGATGCGCGCGGATACGCGCGGCCGCATGGCGGAGTTGTACGCCGATTTCACGAGAGCGCGGAATCTTCTCACGCTCTATCGCACGACCGTGTTGCCGCAGGCCGACGGTGCTGTCACGGCATCGTTCAGCGCTTATCGCGTCGGCAGCGTGAACCTCATGACTCTACTGGACAACCAGATGACAGTGAACAGATACCGCCAGGAGCTCATTGCGCTCGAGGCGACTCAGGGAAAGGCCATTGCTGAAATCGAGATGCTGCTCGGGCGCGAGCTCTTCGATCCGGCGCAGACCGCGAGGGCGGGACAATGACGGAACATTCGGAAGCGAAACGCGAACCCAGCCCGTTCGGATCCACGCCTGGCTCAGCACGCCGCAATCTCATCGTTGTTTCGGCCATTGTCCTCGTCGCGGTCGCGGCGGTCTTCCTGTTCTCTCGCGGCGCGAATGACGGCGCGGCAGCGGACGATGCGCACGCCGCCCACGGAGCGGCGCCGGCTGCGCAGTCTTCCGACCCCGTCATGATTTCGGCGGCGGACGCCCAGCGCATTGGTGTTACGTTCGCGCCGGTCGTGCTTGCGCCGCTGAGCAGGGAAATCAGAACTGTCGCCCAGGTCACGTACGACGAGACGCGAGTGAAGAGCATCTCGCCGAAAATAGACGGCTGGGTCGAGCAGCTGTTCGTGAACTACACCGGACAGCCCGTATCGGTCGGCCAGGCACTGCTCACCGTGTATTCTCCCATGCTCGTGTCGGCTCAGGAAGAGCTCCTTCTTGCGTCGAAGCTCACGCAGTCACTGTCTGGAGCGGCAGTGGATGCCCGCACCGGTGTCACCGATCTCGAAGCCGCAGCGCGACGCCGGCTTCTGTACTGGGACATCCCGGCAGCCGACATAGACCGTATTCAGCGTACCGGGCAGGTCAGGAGAACACTGACGCTTCGCTCTCCGGTAAGCGGTGTTGTGATCGAAAAGAATGTCCTTGGCGGCCAGCGCATAATGGCCGGAGATGCCCTTTACAAGGTGGCCGACCTCAGCACAGTATGGGTGGAAGGAGAGGTGTTCGAGCGCGACCTGCCGGCGGTGCGCCTCGGCGCGACTGTCACCGCGGAGCTCGACGCGATTCCTGGCGGGAATCGCAGCGGCCGGATCACGTACATCTACCCGACCCTCAACGCCGAGACGCGGACCGCTCGAATCCGTGTTGCACTGGCCAACCCGGGCTTGCGCCTCAAGCCGGGCATGTACGCGACAATTCGAATCGAGGGCGTCTCCACGAGCGTGGTCAGCGTGCCTCGGAGCGCCGTTCTTTCGACGGGAGAGCGAACCCTCGTGTTCGTTCGGCGAAAAGACGGGATGCTGGAGCCGCGGAACGTCACGATCGGCGAATCGACTTCCGATCGCACACGTATCCTTTCAGGCGTGAATGTGGGTGAGACAGTTGTCGCTTCAGCGACCTTCCTCGTGGACGCGGAATCCAATCTCAGCAGCTCTCTTGGAGGCATGGGAGACATGCCGGGCATGGACATGACGAAGCCGTCTCCGAGCAAGGAGTAGCGATGCTCAGGAGAATCATTGACTGGTCAATCAGCAACAAGCTGATCGTCGGCCTGTTCACCGTCTTCGCGATTTTTGCGGGTGCCTGGGCAATCTCGAGCACACCCCTCGAGGCGCTGCCCGACCTGAGCGACGTGCAGGTGATCGTTCAGGCTGACTACAACGAGCAGGCTCCGCGCATCATCGAGGACCAGGTCACGTACCCGATTGCGGCGGAGATGCTCAAGGTTCCTGGCGCGGCGACGGTGCGCGGCTACTCGTTCTTCGGCGTGTCGTTCGTCTATGTGATCTTCGAGGACGGCACGGATCTCTACTGGGCAAGATCCCGCGTGCTCGAGTACCTGAACGGCATCAAGGGCAAGCTGCCGCCAAGTGTGACGCCTACGCTGGGTCCCGATGCGACCGGCCTGGGCTGGATTTATCAGTACGCGATCGAGGACACCACCGGCCGCAGGACTCTCGCTGAGCTTCGCTCGATTCAGGACTGGTATCTCCGCTATGCGTTGACCGCCGTCCCCGGCGTTTCGGAGGTCGCCACTGTCGGCGGTTTCGAGAAGCAGTACCAGGTTGACATTGATCCGGCGAAGCTGCTGGCGTACAGGATTCCCGTGACTCGCGTGATACAGGCCATTCAGAACGCCAATAACGACGTTGGCGCCATGGTCATCGAGCTCTCCGAGCGCGAGCACATGGTGCGCGGGCTTGGCTATCTGAAGAACATCTCCGACATCGAGAACGTCGTTGTCGGAGCGACATCCGCCGGAACACCGGTGAGAGTCGCCGAGCTCGGCCGCGTCACGGTGGGTCCCGCGGTGCGAAGAGGGGTCGCTGACCTGGATGGGCGAGGCGATGCTGTCGGCGGAATCGTTGTGATGCGATTCGGGCAGAATGCCCTTACGACCATTGAGCGGGTGAAACGAAAACTCGAGGAAGTAAAGGGGAGTCTGCCCGAGGGTGTTGTGATCACGCCGGTCTACGACCGCAGCAGCCTTATCCTCGAGGCAATCGACACGCTCAAGGAGAAGTTGCTCGAGGAAAGCATAGTAGTCGCGCTCGTGTGTCTCATCTTTCTCATGCACGCTCGATCCGCGCTCGTTGCCGTCCTCACGCTTCCAGTCGGGATTCTGATGGCTTTCATCGCCATGAGAATGCTGGGCGTCGGGGCAGACATCATGTCCCTCGGAGGAATAGCGATCGCGATCGGGGCGATGATAGACGCGGCGATTGTCATGATCGAGAACATGCACAAGCATCTCGAGCGAGCGGTCGACGAGAAGGAGCGAGCCGCAGGCCGCACCTCGCAGGATCGCTCTTTCCAGACGAGCGCCCTCACTGTCACCGAGCGGTGGCGAGTCGTGATGCAGTCCTCGAAGGAAGTTGGCCCGGCTCTTTTCTTCTCCCTTCTCATCATTACCGTGTCGTTCCTTCCTGTATTCACGCTCGAGGGCCAGGAAGGCCGGATGTTCAAGCCGCTTGCGTTCACGAAGACATTTGCGATGGCGGCCGCGAGCCTTCTTTCGGTGACGCTCGTGCCGGTCTCGATGGGACTTTTCATCCGCGGCCGCATCTTTCGTGAATCGGCCAATCCGGTGAACCGGTTTCTCATTCGTGCGTACCGCCCGATGATAACAAGGGTGCTGGCCAATCGGTGGCCGGTGATCGCGGCGGCCGCCGTCTTCGTGATGCTCACCTGGATTCCCTGGAGCCGGATCGGTTCCGAGTTCATGCCCCCGCTGGATGAAGGAACGATTCTTTTCATGCCCACCACGCTCCCTGGAGTCAGCGTTGCGAGGGCGAGAGAGATACTTCGCATCCAGGATGGCATACTGAAATCGTTCCCGGAAGTGGAGCGGGTCTGGGGGAAGGCAGGCCGTGCCACTACGGCCACCGATCCGGCAGGACTCGACATGTTCGAGACCACCATCACCCTCAAGCCACGGAGCGAGTGGCGCGAGGGCATGACCCAGGAGCTCCTCATTGCCGAGATGGATTCGGCGGTGAAGATGCCCGGCGTAGCCAATGCCTGGACGATGCCCATCAAGGGGCGAATCGACATGCTCGCCACAGGTATTCGCACTCCTGTGGGCATCAAGATATTCGGCCCCGATCTCCGCGAGCTGGAGAGAATCGGGAGGCAGATCGAGTCTGCGGTGCAATCGGTCTCCGGCACCAGGAGTGCCTTCGCCGAGCGGGCTGAATCCGGCTACTACCTGGATATCGACATCGATCGCGAAGCCGCGGCTAGACACGGCCTCAACATTCAGGATGTCCAGACGGTGATCGCGACGGCGATTGGGGGCATGACTATCACCCAGACCGTGGAGGGCAGGGAGCGCTATGGCGTTCGCGTGAGATATCCTCAGGAACTGCGCGACACTCCCGAGAAACTCGCGAACGTGCTGGTGCCGGTTGCGCATTCTTCCCAGGCGGGGGGCGCCGACCCGGGAATGGGCGGATCGATGGGTTCGGCCGCGGCCTCGGCGTCAAGCGGTGCTGCGCAGGTTCCGCTTGGCCAGATCGCCACGATCCGCAAGGTTGCGGGGCCGATGGTGGTGCGTACCGAGGGTGCCGTGCCGACCGCGTGGGTCTACGTGGATGTCACCGGGCGGGACATCGGAGGCTACGTGCGCGACGCGCAGCGGATGGTCGAGCAAATGGTGACCGTACCCGAAGGCTACTCCCTCGTGTGGAGCGGTCAGTTCGAGTATATGGAACGGGCGCGGGAAAGGATGAAGCTGGTCATACCGGCTACCCTCGCTATCATCTTCCTGCTGCTCTATTTCAACTTCAAGAGTGTCGGCGAGACTCTCATCGTGATGCTCTCACTGCCCTTCGCCCTCGTCGGCGGAATCTGGTTCATATGGCTGCTCGGCTACAACTGGTCTGTCGCCGTTGCCATCGGATTCATCGCGCTTGCGGGCGTCGCGGCTGAGACCGGGGTCGTGATGCTGATATATCTCGACCACGCATGGAAAGCACGCGCCGAGCACGGGCGGCCGACCCTGAAGGATCTGTACGAAGCGATCATGGAGGGAGCGGTAGAGCGGGTCAGGCCCAAGATGATGACGGTTACCGCGATCATGGGCGGCCTGTTGCCGATAATGTGGGGAAGTGGCGCTGGTGCCAGTGTGATGAGGCGGATTGCCGCTCCGATGATCGGCGGCATGATCTCGAGCACTGTACTGACACTCCTTGTGATTCCGGCGATCTACGGGCTGTGGAAAGAGTGGGAGGTGAGGCGGTCTGTCGCTGCCCAGCCCGACGCCCGGCTCGCGCAGGCGGGAGCTCGCTAGATGCCCAGCCGCGGGTGGGCACAGGACTTATCACATGGAAGCCTGCATGCCGCGTTTCATTCGTTGGGCCTGAACTGCAAGCGAGGTGGCATGCGCCGTGCGCCCGCGCTGGCACGCACGAACCATATTACGTCTAAAGGAGGCAATCCGTGGCACAGGTCAAAGACCCCGTCTGTGGGATGATGATCGAGCAGAAGGATGCGGTGGGCACGTCGGAGTACGAGGGCGAGCGCTACTACTTCTGCAGCAAGGACTGCAAGATCGAGTTCGACGCCAGCCCCGAGGACTACGTCCGCTCGGGCGGTGCATCGGGCGGCGGGTCGAGTAGTATGTAAGCCGTAGACGCGATGCTCGCCCTGGGCGGGGCCCTTACTGTCTTCCTTGCAGGAGTGGGAATCTGGCTCGTATCACGCTGGCTCGGCGACGTGCTCTCTCCGGTCGACGGCACGGCCGGGCAACGAGTGCCCTTCGCCGGCGGCGAGCCCATGGCCGTCCACGCCTGGAGCCGGTACCATGCGCGCTACTACTCGATGGCGCTGCTGTTTCTCGCCTTCGACATGGAGATGGTCTTCATGTATCCATGGGCGGTGGTGTTCGTGCAAGAGGGCACGAAGGCGTTCGTCGAGATGTTGATGTTCATCGGCATTCTGGTGCTCGGCATCCTGTACGCATGGCGCGAGCGCGCGCTCGAGTGGTCGTGACGTGACTGTGACCAACGCCGTCCGCCGCTCACTGGCGCGCATCGCGCTCGGCGCCCCCGCACGCGTCTTCCCCATAGTCGGTCCGGACGCGCCTGCATCCCTGGACTATCTGCGACTCGCGAGCGGCATCACACTCCTCGACTCGCCGCGCTCGGCAAACGTGCTCCTCGTGGCCGGCTCGCTCCCCGAGGCGCTGCACGAGACGGGCGCGCCGGGCCAGCCTGACGGCGCCTCTCTCTTCGCCGGCGCATTGCCCGTCGGACCCTTGGACGACCTGCCGTCGGCGCTGCGTCGCCTGCAGCAGGAGCTAGTAACGGCCGGCTTAGGGTCTCACTATCCGACCCGGCGGTCTACCAGCGGTCCAGATCCGATCGGTGATGTCGGGCGGATCGATCCTGCATGTGTTCGCTTTAGATAGGCCACCGCTTCTCGTATGCGATGGGTCGAGGTGATCCAGCAGCTCGGGGCGCCCGGTTGCCCGACGATCTGCGAAGTCTCCGCGGCAAGGTGAAAACGGCCGCGTGGATTCCCGTCTGGTCACACCGGGGCCCGCTGTCGAAGGGAGAATACTTCTCGCCGGAGAAATTATCTCGCGTGCAGATGGCGAAGTAGCGAGTCCCAGGCGATACTACCGATCAGAATCTGACGGAGGCTTCTCGTGTCCAATATTCCGCATGAACCCCATCGGCGGCCACACAGTGCTTCGAGGGCCGATCCGTTCATGGAGTTCGATCTCGCCGCGGAAGTGCATCGATTGCAGGCGGAGACGACATGGAGCACGGGCCATAACGCCAGGACGCTAGTCAAGTACGACGACCTCCGCATCGTGCTCACGGCCCTCAAAGCCAGCGAACACATACCCGAGCACAAGACGGAGGGCCGGATCTCGATCCACGTGCTGTCCGGTCATCTTCAGGTCAAGGCACTCAGAAGAACGTTCAACCTGCGCGCCGGACGTCTGCTCGCGCTCGATCGAGGCATGCTCCACGACGTCACGGCACTGGAAGACAGTGCTTTCATAATCACGATCGCATGGCCGGGCAGGGAATGAAGAAAATACGCGGGTCTTCTGCGCGCTGACGCGAGCCGTGAAGGGAGGCGAGGCCATATCGAGCGACGCCGAGCGTCCGCCTCCGAATCGGCAATCACGACACCCCGAATCTGACGCTCGAACTGGAGAAGAGATGATCGGCTCATCGCCTCCCTTGTGATGGGCTCGGTCATGGCGTCGTGATGCTCGGCTTCATGTGGTCGATGTACAAGGTCAGACGAAATCATCGCTTCACAGGTGCGCGAGATCCGGGAGATGAAACTGTTGATCGACGACATCGACCGAAACGGTCGCCGTGCTGACGCACCCTTACCCGCCCGTCCGGCGGTCGTGACGCCCGATATGGAGCCGAAGATCCGCGAAGCGGTGCGCTGAACCCGCGGAGGTTGCACGCGCCGTTCATCCCCCGTTAGCATACCCCTCAGGGGTGTACTGACTTTCGGCGCCGCCTTTGGGATGTACTGGAGCGGCGTTTACGAGAATTTCACGTGGACCGAGAGCGTGCGACACGCATAAAGAGGGCGCAACGCGGTTACGCCCGAGGCAGCGGATCAGCGGGCGCCGCTGACGCTCGGGCCGCTCGCGTCATCGACGCCGGCGGGCCGTTGGTGGGATTCTGCCGCGGCAATATCCAACCGGTTTTCCCGGATCTCCAATCGAAGCCTGCCGAAGAAGCTCATGTAGACGTTAGCCAGCCAGACCAGCGTGAAGCCCGAAATGAGATAACCCCGCCATCCGTCGAACATCAGCGTGAAGCGCGTGATGAACAGAATAAACACCGTCACATAGTGACTGAAGCAGTATTCGCAGGTGAACACGTAAAAGAACTTGCGCGCATACAGACGCCGGCACGATCTGCTTTTCGCCGCGCACCAGTCACGCGGCTCTCGAAACAACTCTTCGTGCGTCACCGTCCACGCGATGGACGCAATCGGAATCGGGAGAATGAGCAGCAGAGCCAGCTGATGATCCCACGTCATACACTCACCTCGTTGACCTGAAGCACGCCGGCGCGCACGCTCGCCTTCGGTTCACGCACCGCATCGACGGCCACCGCTGGCGGTACGCGCTGAGCCGTATCCGGTGTCTAGATCTCGTGAACGCTGACTGTTCCACAGCAACTCCCCGTTTTGTCGGCGACCGGCAGGCTCCTCGCTTCGTGCTCGTGGAGCTTCGCTCGAGCATTGTCGAGTGATTCATCCGCGCCGCAGCAGGCAGACACCGGCTTCATAATATGCTCCACGCGAACTTCTGAAGCACGTCGGTCATCGGCCGCCGGGCCGCAACACACGTCGCGCTCGGTGACGACGCCGACAAGTTTGAGGTGTTCGGTATCCTCTACCACCGGCGAGCATCCGCATCCGGAGCTGCGCATTGCGCGGGCAGCGTCAGCCGCCGTGTCCTGTGGCGTACAGCATGAGGATTTCTCGATCGGTTTCATCACATCGCTGCAGCAGCTCATGTTCTCTCCTGTATGATTGTTTGCTACTTCTCCAATCCCAACGAAAATGCGGGGGCGATCGACTCGCTCCGGCCCCTCAACGGTTCCCCCGCTTGTGGCCCGCAGACGCATCCGCGGCTTAATACGGCCACTTCCAGTCGCGAATCTCAGGCATGTCATCACCGTATTTACGAATGTACTGCTCATGTGCGAGCAGTCTGTCGCGCATCGCCTGCCTGATGTGTGCAACTCTCGCTCCCAGTTGCGGTACGCGATCAATCACGTCCATCACGAGGTGAAAGCGGTCGAGATCGTTCAGCACTGTCATGTCGAACGGTGTGGTGGTCGTCCCCTCTTCCTTGTATCCGCGCACATGAAGGTTTCTGTGGTTCGTGCGGCGGTATGTCAGGCGATGAATCAACCACGGGTATCCGTGAAAGGCGAAGATAATCGGCTTGTCGGTAGTGAAGAGAGAATCGAAGTCCTTGTCGGACAATCCGTGCGGGTGTTCGATCTCGGGCTGGAGCGTCATCAGATCAACGACGTTCACCACACGGATTTTCAAGTTCGGAAGATGCTGGCGGAGAAGGTCCGCCGCAGCGAGCGTTTCCAGCGTTGGAACCTCGCCGGCGCAGGCCATCACCACGTCCGGTTCGCCTCCCCGATCGTTACCCGCCCAGTGCCACACTCCGATGCCCGCAGCGGTGTGCCTGATCGCCGCATCCATATCGAGGTACTGGAGCGCGGGCTGCTTGCCGGCGATGATGACATTGACGTAGTTGCGGCTCCGCAGACAATGATCCGTCACCGAGAGCAGCGTATTCGCATCGGGTGCAAGGTACACGCGCACGACTTCCGCTTTCTTGTTGATCACGATGTCGATGAAACCGGGGTCCTGGTGGCTGAAGCCGTTGTGATCCTGCCGCCAGACGTGCGATGTGAGCAAATAGTTGAGCGAAGCGATGGGACGGCGCCACGGTATGTGACCGGTGGTCTTCAGCCACTTGGCGTGCTGGTTGAACATCGAATCAACGATGTGGATGAACGCTTCATAACAGTTGAAGAAGCCATGACGACCCGTCAGGAGGTAGCCTTCGAGCCAGCCCTGACAGAGGTGCTCGCTCAGCACTTCCATCACTCGACCATCAGCTGAGAGGTGATCGTCGGTCGGCAGGGTAGTTCCGGTGAAGACCCGGTCAGTCGCCTCGAAAATGGCGTTCAGTCGGTTCGAGGCAGTTTCGTCCGGTCCCATCACGCGGAAATTCCGGCTGTCGGCGCTGCGCTTCATCACGTCGCGCAGGAACGATCCCATAACGCGAGTGGCTTCCGCTTCGGCCGTCCCCGGCCTGGGAACGCTGACGGCGTAGTCGCGGAAATCCGGCAGCTCCAAATTTCTGAGCAGCAGCCCGCCGTTTGCATGAGGGTTAGCTCCCATCCGGCGTTTGCCCTGCGGTGCCAGTTCCGCCAGTTCGGGCAGCAGCCGTCCGCTCTCATCAAAGAGTTCTTCGGGCTTGTAACTCCGCATCCATTCCTCGAGCATCTGCAAATGTTCCGGGTTGCTTGCCAGCTCTGCCAAGGGGACTTGATGTGAGCGGAACGAATTCTCAGTCGGTAAACCGTCGACGAACTTCGGGCCGGTCCATCCTTTCGGCGAGCGCAGAACGATCATCGGCCACTGTGGTCGCTGCGAGACCCCGTGTGCGCGCGCCTCGCGCTGGATCGTGTGTATCTCGGCTAGCACCGCATCGAGAGTTCCGGCCATCAGCTGATGCATCGTTTCGGGATCGTCGCCCGCGACGAAATGCGGTTTGTGTCCGTAGCCCGCCAGGAGGTTCGCGAGCTCGTTGTCGCCGAGTCGCGCAAGCACGGCCGGGTTGGCGATCTTGTAGCCGTTCAAGTGCAGGATGGGAAGTACAGCGCCATCATGAACGGGGTTCAGGAATTTGTTGGAATGCCAGCTGGCCGCCAGCGGTCCGGTCTCCGCTTCACCGTCGCCGATGACGCACGCTGCGACCAAACCAGGATTGTCGAAGACCGCGCCGTAGGCATGCATCAGCGAGTAACCCAGTTCCCCGCCTTCGTTGATCGAACCGGGAGTCTCAGCGGAAGCGTGGCTGGGAATGCCGCCGGGAAACGAGAACTGGGTGAAGAGCTTCTTCAGCCCCTCGGCATCCTGCGAGACCTTGGGATAAAACTCGCTGTAGGTTCCCTCCAGATAGGTGTTGGCAACCATGCCGGGGCCGCCGTGGCCGGGGCCACAGACGTAAATCACGTCAAGGTCGTTCTTCCTGATGAGACGGTTGAGGTGGACGTAAATAAAATTCAGCCCCGGCGTCGTACCCCAATGACCGAGCAGCCTGCGCTTGATGTGCTCGATCTTCAGCGGCTCGCGCAGCAGTGGATTGTCGTAGAGATAAATCTGGCCGACCGACAGATAGTTCGCGGCGCGCCAATACGCATCCATCCGGTGCAACAGTTCCGGAGCGAGCGTCTTTGTCTGTGTTTGTATGTCCTGCAATTAAGTCCCCCCTGATCACGGCGTCACTTTTCGCAGTCGTCCAACCTTCACCATCTCCAGAATCAACAGCGGGATAGCGCCCATAGCGAGAAGCAAGAATCCGTCCGCGAGCGGCATGGATGACGTCTTCAGAAAGCTGCCCAGAGTCGCGTTGTGCTGGCTCCACACCTGGAGGCCGAAAGAAGCAGCGACGACGATAACCAGGTTGACGTTCTGTCTCTTTATTCATCAGTTCAATACGTGTGAGATCCCGGCGCTTCTGCCAGAAGGCCGTCATCGTTCGCCCTTTTCCTGGCTGTTGGCACTGAAAGTCGCGTTGCGGAGCCCGGCTTTGAGAAGAAAATTGTAGACGGGTACGAACACCAGGCCCGCGTAAGCGCCGTACAGAAAGCTCTCGATCAGTCCAAGACCGAAGCCAGCAAACGTCAGCCATTTGAACGCCGGTAAAACCGTCTCCAGGAAGGCAGACATGTGTAGGCTCGGCGGCACAATTAATCCGTAGATCACGCATAGGACGAAGCTGATGGCGGTAAAGATGCCCAGCGACCAGGTAACGACTCTGATATTCAACATTGGTCTTGCTCCTTTTCGCTTTCGCGGTCCTTCAGTGCCAAGCCACGGGTGGCAGATCCTTCCGTCAACTTCTGAGTGCGACTGCGTTCAGTCGAGTGAGACTGAGTTCCGCCTTTCAGTGCTGATGCCCGCCTGAACTCCTGCTCGAGGCGCGGCCTTGACCTTCGTCTTCTTCTCCTTCGTCCCTGCTTCGTGGACGATCGCCTCCGCCGTGACCGCCGTGACCGCCATGGCCGCCGTGTCCGCCGTGTCCGCCGTGTCCGCCATGACCGAACATGTGGATCGAGATAAAAGCGATGAAGGCCAACACCCAGAACCAGTTTTCCGTAAGCCATGCCATGATTTGTCTCCTCCGGTTTGTCGTCGCCGCGGACTGGCCCAATGGTACGATCTCTTCCTGAGGGCTGCCTGAGTCGCGCGTGAGCGCTTGATGTCGATCTCGGTGACCACGCCCAATAGCTTGCAGCGTATCACCGAGTCGGTTGCCGCCGCATCGGCTTCAGGCACCTGCGGTGCAAAGTGAGAAAACAGCAATGACACCAGCGAAGGGAAACATCCTGATGCAGGGTCAAACAGATCGATTGGCAACGCCGTGATTGGGATGTGCGAATGGCCACCCCCCTTCGGCCGGCCGCGGGATTGGACCGAAGGCGCAGTCGAGGATGAGGTTGCCCTGGTCGCTCCTGAGCGGCGCGCCGTCGGGCCTCCTTTCACCCGTGGCGTTGCGATGCTTGCAAGCGACGTGCGTCGCAAGGAACCTTCACGTGAGATTCAGGTCCGCTTCACCTGGGCCCCATATAATTCATTAAGCGGTTTGTGCGGCTATTTCGCGACGATGACAAAGACAGCATGCATCGAAGACACTGAACAGCCTGGAGATGCTGTTTTGGCGGTTCCGGTGCTGATCATCGAGCGCTGCGGCAGCGGTCGACAGCCTTGTTCCATCGCGTCGCGGGGTTTCACGAACTGACCTCCAGATCCGCAAACAAAAGAAAGGAGAGCTGAATGAAGCTGCTCAGAATCATTTGTCGCGAGGAACGCGTCGATGCGGTCGTGACAGCGTTACGTGCGTTGGGAGCGCCCCGCCTCTTCGTAACGCATGTGCACTCGATCGGCAGTGGCGTCGATGCCGAGAACTATCAGTTCGCGGACGGTGGGCCCTACACCAAGAAAGCCAAAATCGAGGTGGTCTGCCGATCGGAGGATGTAGCCGGGCACATCGCGGCCGTCCGTGAGAAGGCCAGTACAGGCCAGCGCGGTGATGGCGTCATCATCATCTCCGGCGTCGAGCGCGTGGTGAAGATCCGCACGGGGGAAGAGAACCTCGTAGCACTTCTATAAAAGGGGGGCAGATCATGATGATGATGCTTCAGCAGGCTGCCTCGACACAGGGTTCCTGGCATCGTCAGGGGATGTTTTTTGGAATGCACTGGGTGTGGTGGGGAATTTGGATCGCAACGGTTGTCGTACTGCTCTGGGCGATCTGGCGCATGCATTCCGACCGTGTTGAGGCGCACCGTGACGCTGTGCGCCGGCTGTCCGTCGAAGAGGTGCTGCGCCACCGATTCGCGAGCGGTGAAATCAGCGAGGAAGAATACGCTGCCAGACTGCGTGTGCTCGCGCAAGACGCACACATCAGGGAGGTGAACCCCGAAGTGGTTCAACAGAACGCTGACGAGTAAATGTGTGCCCGTTCGAGGGGCGATGCACAGTCAGCGGACAGGAATGAAGCAGTCGTGCGCTTCTTGAAAAGGACGGCGAAGAGATGGTTCACAACAATAGGAGAGATACGATGATCAGCAAAGCGATGACGACGCTGGGACTTGCGCTTATGGTATCCGCGCAGGCTGTCGAGGCACAGGCGGGCCACCAGCACAGTCAGCAGGCGCAGGACTCGACCCGCATGATGGGTCACGGCATGATGTGCATGGGGATGACGGGGGCCGGCGAGATGGAGATGGGCATGACCATGATGAGCGGAGCGCCCTCGCCTGCGATGATCCTGCGCGCCTCCGATGAGCTGGCGCTCAGTGCCCTGCAGATTACACGCCTCGAAGCAATGCGGACGCAGTCCACCGAAGCAATCCAGCCGCACATGCAGCAGGCAATGGCCGCACACCAGAGGGCACTGCAATCGCTCCAGGGCGATTCGCCCGATCTGAGCGCATACGAGTCGGCAGTGAAGGAGGCCGCGAACCACATGGTCGTCATGCACGTAGCGGCAGCCCGGGCCGGCGTTGAAGCGAGCGCGGTTCTGACAGCGGATCAGCGCGCCAGGCTCACGCACAGCACGACAATGATGCGCCGGATGATGGGCGGCGGACCGGGCGGCATGATGATGCAGCACGGCCGCGGGATGCAGTCAGAGGGCATGCGTCCACAGAGTAATCGCTGAACAACCCAGCCAGCGTTCCGGACAGGAAGTCCGGCACGGTCGGTCATTCACGCCGGTGTGGCAGAGTGAACGGGAGGAGCGACTGAAGTACGACGCCGAGATCGGTGTGGTGGGAGCCGGGCCCGCGGGTGCACGCGCCGCGGAGTTGCTCGCGCGCGAGGGCGCCGATGTACTGCTCCTCGACCCGAGGGCGCCGTGGGAGAAGCCGTGCGGCGGCGGGCTCACAGCATCCGCTTTCCACGGCTTCCCCGAACTGTTCGGTATCAAGCCGCTTGCCCGGCGCATCGACCGTGTCCGCCTCGAAGCATCTGTCGATGTCTTCCTGGACGTGGCGCTCGACGAACCCCTGTACGTCACCGCGCGGCTCACTCTTTCGCGCTGGCAGCTGGAGCGCGCAGTGCGGGCAGGCGCCTCGTTCGAGAAGGCCGCTGTGAAGCGGGCGGAGCGCGCGGACGGCGGCTGGACGCTGCAACTCGCGAGCGGCAGCGTGCGGCGGGTGCGGCGGGTGATCGGTGCGGAAGCAGAGTCCTGAACTCGCTGTACGCCAGGGTCTCGGCGTGCCGACGTGACAGAGTCGCCTGCAATAGCACGAGCACCGCGATGACCACCAGCCAATGGGCGAGCGCTGGCCCCCGCGGCCTGGTTTGGGGTTCGCCTTTATCCGGCGTGGTCTCCCGCGCCGGGTCGTGTGCGCGTGTCAGACCGGCCTCCGCGGATGCACGAGCGACCAGCTCTCCTCGCGGCGGCCGAACCGTGGGAAAAAGCGCGGGGTCTGCGCAGCGTAGCGCTGCCACTGCTCACCGAACGTCGCGCGCGCGTCGGCTTCCTCGCGGATTGCAAGCCTGACGTACATGGCTACGAGCACCGGGAACATGGCGAGCGTCAGCAGCGTGGGCCACTGAAGAAGGAAGCCGAGCATGATCACGACGAAGCCACCGTATTGCGGGTGGCGCACCCGGGCGTACGCACTTGTGGTGGCAAGACGACCGGCCCGTTGCGCCTTGTAGAGCACGTTCCAGGCGGCCGCGAGAACCCAGAAGCCGGCGAAAATCAGGACGTTGCTCAGCAGGTGCAGAGGGTTGAGGTGCGGGTTGCCTTTCCAGCCAAATATCGTTTCCCAGAGGTGGCCAGCGTTGTGTGTGGTCAAATCCAGCCCGGGATAGCGCTGCCCGAGCCAGCCCGAGAGCAGATAGATCGTCAGCGGAAAGCCGTACATCTCGACGAACAGCGCCACGATGAACGCCGAGAAGGCGCTGAAGGAGCGCCAGTCACGACTGGTCTTCGGCTTCGTGAAGCTGAAGGCAAAGATCAGGAAGATCGATGAATTGATCACGACGAGCGTCCAGAGTCCGTAGGCGGGCGGGTCATTGGTCATTGGCTCCTCCAGGTGCCGCCGAGGCATTGGGCATTCTCTTTGCGCGTCATCGGTCCCTCCTCGTGCCGTGGCTTTTAACGGAAGGTAGACTTGTTTCCTGAGGACAAGCTGAGTCATGCGTGAACAACTCAACTCGCGAACGGAGAGAAGTGGAGTTGACCCGGTTTCGTGGACAACTTCACTCTTTGAGAAGGAGGTGTACGATGGGCAGGTTGGACCCCCGTATCCGGCGGAGTTCAAGCAGCAAATGGTGAAGCATGTTGTATTGCTCCACCATTCATCCTCCGCTCAGCCAAGATTCAGGTCAGAGTCACACGATCCCGGAAGCGCCCCGACCACGAAATGACAGCAGGGGAAACAGACCGCAATGACACCAGAGAAAGGAATCATCCTTGTCACGGGCTCCAACGGCACGATCGGCACGGCGGTGATGCAGCGGTTCGCCGGACGTTTCGAACACGTAGTTGGATTCGACCGCAAAGCTCCGAAACCACCGCCTGAAGGCTGCGTAGCGGTCGCCGTCGACGTCACTTCCGATGAGAGCGTGCGGGACGGGATTCGCGCAATCCTCGACCACCACGGGTCACACATCGCATCAGTAATCCATCTCGCGGCGTATTACGACTTCTTCGGCGAGCCAAGCCCCAAGTACGACGAGATCACTGTCAAAGGCACGGGCCGGCTGCTAAGCGCGCTTCATGAGCTGCAATTTGACGTCGAGCAGTTCGTGTTCTCCAGCACCATGCTCGTCCACAAGCCGGGTGAGCCCGGCGAGTTCATTGCCGAAGACTGGCCGATCGAGCCAACGTGGGCTTACCCGGAGTCCAAAGTCCGGACCGAAAAGCTGATCCACGACGATCGTGGCTCCATACCGGCTGTGGTGCTCCGCATCTCCGGTGTCTACGACGACGGCTGCCACTCGATTCCGCTGGCGCACCAGATTCAGCGGATCTACGAGCGCGATCTCACCAGCCGGGTGTATTCCGGCTCGACCGCGCACGGTCAGTCCTTCATGCACATGGATGACCTGGTGGACGCGATCGAGCATGCAGTGGATCGACGCGCCGCACTCCCACCGGAGATCCCGATCCTGCTCGGCGAGCCCGAAGCTCTCAGCTACGACGAGCTTCAACACACTATTGCTCGCCTCATTCGAGGCGAAAGCAAGGAGACGATCGAGATCCCCGGAGCTCTGGCGCCGGTGGCCAAGGCGGGCGCCTGGGTGCTCGACCATGTTCCGGGGCAGGAAGCCTTCATCAAACCGTGGATGATCGACCGGGCGAACGACCACTACGCGCTCGATATAACACGCGCGAGAACGCTGCTGGAATGGGAGCCGAAGCGGTCGCTTCGGGAGACTCTGCCGAAAATGATAGCGTTGCTCAAGGCTGATCCGGTGGAGTGGTACAAGGAAAACGAGCTGGAGCCGGTGCCGAAATCCGGGTCCGAAGAAGCCAGAAAGCCGACAGAGGCTCCCGCCGACGCACAGCCAGACAATGCAACGCCTGCTGTGCCCGAACATGCCGGCCACGCAGATCGCGCGGATCATGCCGCGATGGACATGTCGCACAAGACGGGCACCATCTGGCCGCACTTCGCCAACATGGCCCTTGGCTTCTGGCTGATCACGAGTGCGTTCGCCCTCGCGTACGATAGCAGGCAGTTGCAGGTGAACGACGTCGTTACAGGCGGACTCGTCATACTGTTGGCGGGGCTCTCGCTTTCGAACCGCCCGTTCCTGAAGCTGTGGGCCCCGTGGACAAACTCGCTCGTCGGCCTTTGGCTACTGTTCGCGCCTCTCATATTCTGGGCACCGACGGCGTCCGCGTATTCCAACGAGACGCTCGTTGGCGTCTTGGTCATCGTATTCGCTGTGCTGGCGCCCGGGATGCCGATGACGCCGGGAATGAACATGGACCCGGACCCCGACGTGCCTCAGGGCTGGTCCTACAACCCGTCGAGCTGGTCGCAGCGTGCGCCGATCATCGCGCTCGCACTTCTGGGATTCTTCCTGTCACGACAGATGGCGTCCTTTCAGCTTGGCCACATCACCAGTTTTCGCGATCCAGTTTTCGGGGAGGGTACGGTGAGCGTGCTGACTTCCACAGTCTCCCGCGCCTTCCCCATCGCCGATGCGGGGCTCGGCGCTGTTGCGTATATGGTCGAGTTTCTGATGGGGTTCATGGGTGACAAGCGCCGGTGGAGGACGATGCCGTGGATGGTCACGTTCTTCGGCATCCTTGTCGTTCCACTTGGAATCGTCAGCATCACACTGATCATTCTGCAGCCGCTCGCTGTCGGCGCCTGGTGCACGCCATGCCTCATCGCCGCACTGGCGATGATCATCATGATAGCGCTGACACTGGACGAGGTCGTAGCCATGGTTCAGTTCCTTGTCCAGGCCCATCGCGAAGGGCAGCCGGTATGGCAGTTATTCTGGCTCGGCGGCAAGCTGCGCGCTGCTCCCGAAGCCGTTGCCGTTCGCCCCGACGTCGTGAGTGCAAAGGCGATGGTCTGGGGAGTCGCGCTGCCGTGGAGCCTGCTTCTGAGCGCAGTCCTCGGCGTCTGGCTCATGCTGACTCCGTACGTCCTCGGAAGTGCGGGTTCCGCTGCGCACAGCGATCACCTCTTCGGCGCCCTCATTGTCACGGTCGCGGTGATCGCACTGGCTGACGTGGGCCGCTCGGCGCGGTTCATCAACCTCGCCTTCGGAGCATGGGTGATCGCGGCACCGTGGATCCTCAGCGGGGCCTCGGCCACCTCACGATGGAGCAACCTTGCCGCCGGAACGCTGGTGATCCTGCTCAGCTTGCCTAAAGGCCACATAGGAGAGCGCTACGGGACATGGCAACGTTACATCCGATGAGCAAGAGGCGGGACCTGTCCTGGCAACTGGCGTTCGGTCCAGATATCGAGTGGACGCGCTGATGGCCGAGACGTCGCCCCTGGCTGACATCGGAGTCATCGGGCTCGCGGTAATGGGCGAGAACCTCGCGCTCAATGTCGCCGATCATGGCTACCGTGTCGCGGTGTGGACCCACACTTCGGCTAAGGTCGGGCAATTCCTTCAGCGACACCCTGGCAGGCAGAATGTGATCGGTGCAGAATCGCTCGAAGATTTCGTCGCAGCGTTGGCACTGCCCCGGCGCGTCCTTCTGATGATAAAGGCCGGCGAACCCGTGGACGAGATGGTCGCGCGCCTGACGCCGCTTCTTTCGCCAGGCGACATAATGATCGACGGCGGCAACTCGTTCTTCCGCGATACGGAGCGGCGCCAGACGACTATGCAGGCCAACGGAATCTACTTCGTTGGCATGGGTGTCTCGGGTGGTGAAGACGGCGCTAGGTACGGACCGTCGCTGATGCCGGGTGGCGAGCGCGCCGCGTACGACATCCTGCGTCCGATTCTCGAATCGATTTCCGCGAAGACCGACTCCGGACCGTGCGTCACGTACGTCGGGCCGCGCGGTGCGGGCCACTTCGTCAAGATGGTTCATAACGGAATCGAATACGGTATCATGCAGCTGATCGCCGAAGCGTACGATTTGCTGCACCGCGGGCTCGCCCTCCCCGCAGACGAGGTCGCCGCCACCTTCGGCGAGTGGAATCGCGGGCCGCTCGAGTCCTACCTCGTCGACATCGCGGCCAAGGTCCTCGCCGCTCGCGATCCGGAGACGGGAAAGCCGTTGGTCGACATGATCCTGGACCAGGCAGGCCAGAAGGGTACCGGCAAGTGGACGGTGGAAGCCGCGTTCGACCTCGGCGTGCCGGTCCCGACGATTGCGGCGGCGATCGACGCGCGCATCGTCTCCAGCCTGAAGGCCGAACGCGTGACTGCCAGCACCGTGATCTCGAGCGGGACGCCGGGACGTACTGGAGGCGACAAGCGCGACATGGTCACAGGCATCCGCGACGCCCTTTACGGGGCAATGGCCTGCTCGTTCGCGCAGGGGATGAGCCTCCTGCGCGTGGCATCGATGGAATATGGATGGAGCGTGGACATGCGGGAGATCGCGCGCATCTGGAAGGGCGGGTGCATCATTCGCGCGCGGCTCCTCGATACACTGATGCACGCCTTCGAGCGCGCCCCCGACCTGCCGAACCTGCTGATCGATGCCGACATTCGCTCGCTCGTCTCGGGGACGGAGCGAGGCTGGAGGAGCACTGTATCGGCGGGCATTGCTGGCGGTATTCCGTTGCCGGCGATGACGGCCGCCCTCTCGTACTTCGATGGATATCGTACCGCGCGGCTGCCGCAGAATCTGACCCAGGCTCAGCGTGATTTCTTTGGTGCGCACACGTACCAGCGCATCGATCGGCCGGAGGCAGGATTCGTCCATACAGATTGGGCGAGTCTTACCGGGGAGACCGCGCCCCGACCGCCTCACGACACAAAATCAGCCGCCGAGTGATGGAATCGTGTACCATCGTACTCTTCGGCGCTTCCGGCGACCTGACGCGACGAATGGTGATGCCCGCCATCTTTCGCCTTTGGCGCCGCGGACTCCTCTCGCCTGATTTCCGGCTCATCGGTTACGCTCGCTCGAAGCTCACCGACGATGAGTTTCGTGATCGAATGCGCACAGCGGTGATCAGCGAGCCATCACCGCGGGACGACGAGGCGTGGGCCGGCTTCTCCGCGCGCCTGTCCTACATCGCGGCCGAATACCATGGTGACAATCTTCAAGGTTACGCGGAACTCGCGCGACGGTTCGACCAACCTGGCGACGATGGAGCGGGTGTGCGACGCATGTTCTACCTGGCGACCCCACCGTCTGTGTTTGCGCCGATAATGCAGCACCTGAGCGACGCAACACTCGCGGGCACGGCGTACAAGCCGCTCGCCGGCGGCTGGGCACGTTTCGTCATGGAAAAACCCTTCGGGCACGACCTCGAATCGGCGCGCTCCCTCAATGCAGACATCGGCCGGAGCTTCGATGAGGACGACATATATCGCATCGACCATTTTCTCGGCAAGGAGATCGTCCAGAACCTTTTCGCGCTTCGTTTCGCGAACGGCATCTTCGAGCCGGTTTGGAATCGCACCTACATCGATCACGTTCAGATCACAGCTTCAGAGCAGCTCGGGATGGAGGGGCGCGGAAGCTACTACGAGACCGCCGGCGCAATGCGCGACATGTTGCAGAACCATCTGCTGCAGCTCTTCGCCCTCATTTCGATCGAACCGCCTTCGGAATGGAATTCCCGGGCCGTGCGCGACGAAAAAGTGAAAGTGCTGCGCGCTGTCCGCAAAATCTCCCCCGATGAGGTAGAGAATGCCGCTGTGCGCGGACAGTACGACAATGGCAGCATTGCGGGTGAGCACGTCCCCGGCTACCGCGAAGAGACAATGGTCGCAGCCGATTCGAATGTGGAGACCTACGCCGCCCTGAAGCTCTACGTCGACAACCTGCGCTGGGCGGACGTGCCTTTCTATCTTCGATCGGGCAAGCGTCTCGCCGCCCGCGCCACCGAGATCGTCGTCGAGTTCAAGCCGGCGCCACATACTCCCTTCAAACCCGGCGACGAACACGGCGCGCTTGCGCGCCCCAACAGGCTTGTCGCCACAATCTCCCCGCATGAGAGTGTCGTGCTGGAGGTCGTGGGAAAGCTGCCGGGACAGGAAATGCGGCTTCAATCCATTGACCTCGACTATTGTTACACGGTTGCCCGAAATGACAAGGAGTCACCCTCGGCTTATGAACACCTCCTGCTCGACGTGCTCGACGGTGATCCGACCTTCTTCGCGCGTGCAGATGAGGTTGAAGCAGCGTGGGAAATCGTCGATCCGGTAATTGCGAAGTGGAAGTCGGAAAGGGCGAGGGACTTCCCGAACTACGACGCTGGATCCTCAGGCCCCTCAGCGGCCGATGGGCTTCTCACTCGCGATGGGCGGCGCTGGATTTCATCCGGTGGATGAGGATTGCTCTATCGCTGCAGGGCGCAGGAATGGCGCCGCCGGCACATGCGGTCGCCGGGCGGGCATGAATCGCAACGAAATGGATGATGATGCTTTGATTCAGCTTGAGAGCGACACGTTCAATTATTTCCTGAAGGAGACCAACCGCGACAACGGGCTGGTGCCGGACAGCACGCGCGCGGGCTCGACGTCGAGCATCACTGCCATCGGATTCGCCCTCGCGTCTTACACAGCAGGTGTCGAGCGCAGATTCATCACTCGCGCCGACGCACTCGAGAGAACGCTCACCACCCTCAGGTTTCTCTGGCACAGCCCGCAGGGAGAAGCGAGGGACGTCACGGGCTACAAGGGCTTCTTCTATCACTTCCTCGACATGCAGACCGGCCGCCGGGCAGACGCCAGCGAGCTCTCGACCATCGATACGACGTTCCTCCTCGCCGGAGTACTCGCCGCCGCCGCCTACTTCGACCGCGACACGAAGGCAGAGTGCGAGATACGTGAGCTTGCTGACGCGCTCTACAGTCGCGTTGACTGGAACTGGGCGCTCAACGGTGGCTCGACGGTCTCCCACGGGTGGACGCCCGAGCGGGGATTCCTGAAGGCAAGATGGGACGGCTACAGCGAAGCGATTCTGCTTTACGCCCTTGGGCTGGGGTCGCCAACGCATCCTCTGCCAGACGGAAGCTACGATGCGTGGACAAGAAGCTATACATGGAAGAATGTCCATGGCCATGAGTTCCTGTATGCCGGCCCGCTCTTCATTCACCAGCTCTCGCATGTGTGGATAGATTTTCGCGGAATCCAGGACGGATATATGCGCGAACGCGGCATCGACTACTTCGAGAACAGCCGGCGCGCCACACTGGCCCAGCAACAATACGCCATCCGCAACCCGAAAAACTTTGCTGGCTATGGTGAATTCTGCTGGGGAATCACGGCGAGCGACGGCCCCGGCCCGGACGTACGCCGGATAGATGGCGTCCAGCGGCGCTTTTACGATTATGTGGCACGCGGCATCCCCTGGGGGCCGGACGACGGCACCATCGCCCCATGGGCAGTAGTCGCTTCCCTGCCGTTTGCGCCGGAGATCGTGTTGCCGACAATAAGCTCTTTGAGCGAAGCCTACCCCCATGCGATGAGCAAGTATGGGCTGAGGTGCAGCTTCAATGAGACTTTCAGAGGCACGAACCAGGACATGCAGGCCTGGCACTCCCAACGCTACTACGGGCTCGATCAGGGGCCAGTCGTTCTGATGATCGAGAACTACCTCTCGGGTTTCCTCTGGAACCTGATGAAGCGATGTCCACCCGTCGTCTCGGGGTTGCGAAGGGCGGGTTTCACGAATGGGTGGCTGGAGGTGATTTCGCAAGATTCATCGTCGGGTGACATGCTTCATGAAGATGCATAAGGCACGACGGCACATCGACCAGGTGCCAGCGGCGATCATGTTCGATGTCGACGGATGCCTGATCTCGACAGGTGGGGCCGGCATGCGATCATGGCGATCCGCCTTCGAGCAGCTGCACGGTATCCCGGCTGACATTGGGCAGTTCACGGAGGCGGGCATGACCGACCCGGAAGTGGGACGTCTCACCTTCGTTCGCGTCCTCGGGCGGCAGCCGACGGATCGTGAGATGGCGCGGTTGCTCGCCGTGTATCTGGAGAGACTCGTAGACGAGGTCGAGCAATCACCAGGTTACCGCATCATGCCGGGAGTTGCGGCACTACTCCCCCGCCTGACCGGCGCCGGCATCCTCCTCGGCATCGTGTCGGGTGGCGTCGAAGCAGCAGTCCACATCAAGCTGGGACGCGGCAGATTGAACCACTTCTTCTCTGTCGGCGGCTACGGCTCGGATTCTACAGACCGGGGTGAGCTTACTCGCCTGGCAATCGACCGGTGCGCGCTCATACATGGCCATCCTGTGCGGCCGGAGCTCATTCTTGTAGTCGGCGACACCCCGCGCGACATCGATGCCGCCCATGCGGCCGGCGCGATCGGCGTTGGAGTGGCAACGGGCAAACATACGGTGGATGCACTCTGGGCAGCGGGTGCGGATTATGTCGTCCCAACGCTGGAAACCCCATTGCCGGGCATCAACCACGCAAACTACCAGGAGTGATCATGGAGCCAGATTTTCTTACCCGGTTGCCGGTCCAGATACCCCGTGAACTCATCCCAGGCATCAGCACATGCACGGCGACCGTTCGACAGTTCGGAGGTGGGGATCTGGCCGCGGGTGCTCCGCGGCAGCAACGCCAATTTTTATCTGTTACTGGAATCCATGCCGAAGTAACAACCAGCTCTCACGAGGAATAAAGTCTATGAAAAGCTCAAAACTGTTTCATGTGCTGAGTGTGTTTTTCGGGATCGTCGGACTGCTTCTGTGGGCCGTTGCAATTTTTGCCATGCCAGCGGGAGTTCTCAGCTTTGGCCAGACGAGAGAAACTATGCTTATGTGCGCCATGGTATCTCTGCTTGCCGCCATCTGGCTGCTCGTCGGAGCGATGCATCACATTACGCTCGCGAAGCTGGGAGAGAGCATCTGACCGACTGTCGGCGTAGTCTACCTGACATTCGGTCAGGTGCTCGCGCTGCGGCGCGACATTCTTCCACCCGAATACATCGCAGAACTGGAGCGCCTCCACGACAATCTGACTCCGGTGCCGTTCGCTGAAATTCGCGAGATCCTTGAGCGGGAGCTGGGACAGCCGTTCGATGCGTTGTTTCAATCGCTCGACGAGAAACCGATGGCCGCGGCGACAATAGCCCAGGTGCATATGGGAACTCTGCACGATGGGCGCCAGGTAATCGTCAAGGTAAGGCGCCCCGACGTGGAGGCCCGCGCCATAGCCGACCTGCCCACGCTACAGTATGTAGCCGGCAAGCCGGCTCCGGAATCGGTCCTCGTAGATGTCCCAAAGCTGGTGACGGCCTACTATTCAGACCACCCGGATCCGTCGGAACCATCGCAACGCGTCGTTTTCGGGACTTCCGGGCATAGAGGCTCTTCCCTCCGTTCAAGCTTCAACGAGCCCCACGTCCTGGCAATCACCCAGGCGATCTGCCTCCACCGGCAGGCACACGATATAGGCGGCCCGCTTTTTCTCGGCTGGGATACCCATGCATTGTCGGATCCCGCGCGGGTGACCGCGATGGAGGTGCTCGCGGGTAACGGTGTCGATGTCATGATAGCCGTTGACGACGACTTCACGCCCACGCCAGTGATCTCCCGGGCTATCCTCGCACACAACCGCGGCCGCCGCAGCGGGCTAGCCGACGGTATAGTCGTGACGCCTTCCCACAACCCGCCGGAGTATGGCGGTATCAAGTACGACCCGCCTTCTGGCGGTCCGGCTGGCACCGACGTCTCTGACTGGATTCAGGATCGCGCCAACAAGATCCTCGTGAATCGGTTGCAGGGCGTGGTGCGAATCCCGTGGGAGCGCGCACGGCACGCCGCCACAGTACACCGCATCGACTTCCTGAGGGGGTACGTGGGCGATCTTCCCTCTGTTATCGACGTGCCAGCGCTCGAGGGGTCGGGATTGCGGGTCTGCATTGACCCGCTCGGAGGAGCCGCGATTCGCTACTGGGAGGCAATCGGCGACGCATACCGCCTCGATCTGACGATTGTGAACAGCTCGGTCGACCCGACGTTCCGCTTCATGGCGCTGGACAGTGACGGCGCAGTTCGAATGGACCCGTCCTCCAGGTTCTCGATGGCCCCGCTGATCGAGCGCCGAAACCAGTTCGACCTCACGATTGCCAACGACCCTGACGCAGACCGTTATGGAATAGTCAGTCGGACCGCCGGACTCCTGACACCCAATGAATCCCTGGCCACATCAGTCTCGTATCTCTTCAATAGCCGGCCTGACTGGTCACCGACGGCGGCGGTGGGCAAGACGATCGTTACAAGCAGTCTGATCGACCGCGTCGCTGCGAAACTCGGCCGACGCCTTCGTGAGGTGCCGGTTGGCTTCAAGTACTTCGTCGACGGTCTGCTCGACGGCTCCATTGGAGTAGCGGGCGAGGAAAGCGCGGGCGCGTCGTTTCTCCGCCGCGACGGCAGTGTCTGGGCAACGGACAAGGACGGCCTCATCATGGGCCTTCTCGCACTGGAGTCCATGACCCGCACTGGCCGCGAGCCGGGCGAACAATACGCGGACCTCGCGGCAGAGCTCGGGGAGCCGGTCTACGAGAGAGTCGATTTGCCAGCCACGGCCGAACAGAAAGTCTCGCTCTCGCGTCTCGAGCCGGGCGATGTCAAAGTCGCGACACTTGGGGCGGATCCGATTCGCGCGCGGCTCACTGCGACCCCGGAGGACAACCGGCCTATTGGAGGAATCAAGGTCGTGACCGAGCATGGCTGGTTTGCGGCGCGGCCGTCAGGCACCGAAGAGATCGTCAAGCTGTACGCGGAGAGTTTCAGGAACCGGGTCCATCTTCGCCAAATTCAGGAGGAAGCCTATGCCATAATCCGGAGCGCCTTCACGACGGGGCCACCTTAGGTCACACGTTATCCGTTCCATCTTCGACGTCGTTATTGTAACGTCCTTCACGGGCGGCGCTGTTGCACCGCGCCCGATGGTAGAAGGCTTTTTGTGCCGCTGACACATTTTCCGGTTTCCCGCGCCACAACTCGAGCGCCGGGGTCTGCAGTGCGCGCGCAAACGAGAAGCTGAGTTCCCACGGCTGCACGGCCGACGCGATGTTCATCGCATTCAGATGTGCAGTCGCTGTCTGCGGAGCCTGTCCGCCGGAGAGGAAGACAATGCCGGGCACCGCCGCGGGTACAGTCTGTCGCAGGCACGTGATGGTTGCACTGGCGACGGCGGAAACTGTGGCCTGTTGAGGCGAGGCTGTTCCCGGCACAACCATGCTCGGCTTGAGCAGCATATGCTCGAGAACAATGCCCTGAGACCCGAGAGCAGCGAATACCCGGACGAGCGTCGCGACAGTGACGTCGAAACCTTTCTCGAGCGAATGACCTCCTTCCATGAGCACTTCGGGCTCGACGATCGGGACAATGTCCGCCTCCTGACACAGCGCCGCGAATCGAGCGATGGCATGGGCGTTGGCATCGAGTGCCTGCGAGCTGGGGCGACCATCACCGATTGCAACCACGGCGCGCCATTTTGCGAAGCGCGCGCCGAGCGTCCGGTAGTCATCGAGTCGCTCCCTCAAGCCGTCCAGACCCTCGGTGATTCGTTCATCCCGCGTTCCTGCCAGGTGCGTCGTACTGCGGTCGACCTTGATTCCCGGCGTAATGCCACGATCGTTGAGCAGCTCCACGAAGGTTCGGCCGTCATCCGCGCGCTGGCGAATCGTCTCGTCAAAGAGAATTACACCGCTTATGTATTTCTCCACGCCGGGCGTGGTAAACAGCATCTCGCGGTAGCGGCGCCGATTCTCTTCAGACGGCTCGATGGCGAACGATCGAAAGCGCGCAGCGATCGTTGCCGTGCTCTCATCGGCCGCGAGCAGGCCCTTTCCGCGGGCTAAAAGCACGCCGACTGTGCTTCCGCTTCGCGCGAGGAATTCGCTGGGTTTTATCGTCAGGTTTCTCGGAGGTGACCGCGTTCGCCAGCCTCAACCCGAAGCTCAGGCTGACGCATGACAAGTTCCGGCGTCGATGCGTTGTTTTTACGCGCATAACATATGCCGCCTGCAAACTCAATTCCATACGCGTGCCACCCTTGGCGCGAAAAACCGCGGGGCTTGGACGGCGGAACACTTTCAGCGAAGCAGGAGTGACAATCACCGCAAGCTGATGGCTCGTTTCACCGGAGAAGGGCATGGCGCGCCTGGACGGCGCTCACATTTTCATGTACGTGCCACCCATCATGCTGCGGTGCATCTGCGTCAGTCGCATAATGCGCGCGCCGTGCTGGGCCATGAAGGAGCGTGTCTCGCTCGCACTGACCTCCGGCATCCGCACCAGGTCCTGTCGAATGGAATCCGTGAGCGCTTTCCATTTCATGTCCGGCTGCATGTTCATCTTTCGCATTTCGCCTTCGAGCTGCGAGAGCATGTTGGCGGCCATCGTCCGGTGCGCAGGAAGCATTGCTTTCAAGTCGTCCTCGCTCACCCCTTCCATCATGCGCATTTGGGTCTGCATCGAATCCATCATGCCGCCCATCATGCCACCCTGCATGCCCTGCATGCCCTGCATTCCGCCTCGGGACTTCGAGCTGTCCGCAAGCGTGGCACCTTCGAGGGATCCTGCGGTCACGCCGGAGGTTGTGGAGTCTGCCGAGCTCCCAGACCCCGAATTCGCGTTGGATTGGCATGCGCTCAGGAGCCCCGCGCCGGCAAATACGACGCCCGCGGCGATGCGATACGTGACTTTCATTTACGTCTCCTAGTGTGATAGTGAATCGAAGCGTGCGAAGCCGATTGTCGTTGTAATTCCAGTAAACAGCCTGCGTGGCGTGCAGGTTGGCGGCCAATGTGCCCAACCAACGTTGCCCAGGCTCGATTGGCTGGGGCGCGCCGATATCCTTCGGGCGCGCCCTCGCGCGAGCGACCTCTCGTTCCTTCCACAGCGAGTAAATTGCCGGGATCACCACAAGCGTGAGCACGGTCGATGTGAGCACTCCTCCAACCATCGGCGCGGCGATGCACTTCATGACGTCCGCTCCGGCCCCCTGGCTCCACGGGATTGGCAACAAGCTGGCCATGATCGCCGTGCGCCGAGCGCGGACCTGCGCGCCGGAAGGCGTCGCTGCCGAGCAGCGATTTAACGCAGGGCGCTGCCGACACGCATGGAAGCGGAATTCCAGTATCCCCGGGTTGGCGAATGTGTGGGAGTCGATGCGTTGCCAGCTTCTGCGGCAGCGGCCCCATCGCCAGAGGTCGTGCCCATGTGCATCGCCGTCATCGCGGAGGCGGGGTTATCCCGCTGCGAATCAGAAACGTCGGTGGGGCACGCCGGCCCCGCGCTGTCCGGGCTGAATGAGGTAAAGGAGTGCCCCGATGACGAAGCGTGCAGCTTCACTCGGAAAGGCTTCCGAGGTTTCCGACACCCCGTTCTTTCGCCTGTGGGAATGCATGCAAAGCATGCACGCGAGCATGATAATGGCCATCACGGCGCCCTGAACAGCACCATCCAGAATCGAGTCTGGCTTCTTCGGACACTGCGGCCGGTCCCCCCGGTTCGTCAGCCGGAACCCATGCCCGCAAGAAGAAAGCGTCAGCCTGAATCCGAGGATTTCCCTGCAGGCGCCTCGGGGAGCGAGACCCGAACTGTAGTTCCGCGGCCAACCGAGCTATCGACTGAAATGGTTCCACCATGCTGGCTTACGATCCAGCTCGCAATTGCCAGCCCTAGCCCACTGCCGCCGGAGTCACGCTCTCGGGCCGCCTCACCACGGAAAAACCTATTGTACACCCTCGGCAGGTCCTCCGGGAGAATGCCAATGCCGTCATCACGGACCGAGATCTCGATTCCGTCTGGAAGCCTGCGAATTCCTACTGCGACATGGCCGCCTTCGTCCGAGTACTTGATGGCGTTCTCGATCACGTTGAGCATCAGCTGTTTCAGGCGGTCCGGATCGCCCCTGACAACCCCGGGCTCGATATGTCTCACGTCGACACGTTTTCCAGTGGCGAGGTGACGTGTCTCGTTGAGAACGTCGAGCACGACGCGGTCAATCTCAACGTATTCGCGGCGAATCGGAACCCCCGCGTCAGCTCGCGCCAGCACCAGGAGATCTGCGACAAGTCTCGCCATTCGCTCCGACTCCCTCGATGCTTCGCTCAGCGAGATCATCTGATCATCCTCGGACAGGTCACCGAGTTGGAGTAGATCCAGGTTTGCCTGGACAACCGTCAGCGGCGTACGCAACTCATGCGAGGCTGCCGATACGAAACGAACCTCGGAGTCGTAGGCCGACTCGAGATTCGCCAGCATTGTGTTGAACGTTCGTGACAACCGGCCGAGCTCGTCGCGCGATGAGCTCTCCGGCACTCGCCGCGAAAATTCGCGCGACTTCGCGATCGTTTCCGCAGATTCCGTGAGCGCGGCAACCGGACGCAACGCTCGCCCGGCTACGGCCCAGCCTACCGCAAACGCCACGATCCCGCCTACTCCCGCGATCCAAAACATCAGCAACCCAAACGCCCTCATCGACTGATCGATGTGCAAAAGAGGAGTCGTGAGTGCGAGGTAGGTGCCTCCGGGCGCTCGTGACACGAATATCCTGTGGCGCTCTCCTGACGGTCGAACGAGCAGGCCGAACCACCCTTGGCCGGGCGACGGAACGTGCATAGCAGGGGCAATTCGCGCCACTCGCGCAAACGCAGGACGATTCGCGGACCTCGTCATGACACTGATGTCGATAGCGGGAGCACGAGACGCCTCCGCGGATTGGAACAGCAACTCTCCCCGCTCGTTCAATAGACTCACACCCGCTCCCACGGGTCTGGCCAGGATCGAGTCGCGGGCTCTCGGATCTTCAGCAAGCTCGAAGGCCAGATGGTTCGCCGTTTCGTGAATCATCCGATCCAGCTCGTCGTAGTGCGTCCGATTGTGCACGGCATAGCTGTATACGCAGGCGACGGCTACCACCAGGAGGCTCAGCCCGGCATACCAGATTGCAAGGCGCAGGCGAAGTGACATCTAGGCGCGATGAACAGCGGGGAATGCCACCTTTACCGAGCCAGCAATGCCGATGGCTTCGCCAGGCACTCCCCCAAGCTCAGCCGTGAGGGTGCTCATGACCTCGTCCAGCTCCACGCCGCGACAGGACCCGAAGGATGCCGAGCATGCGAGGGCTCCTCTGAAGAGTCCCGATGAGGCGGTGCGGCATCACAGTACCCCGGCGACCAGGCCGACCAACCAGTCCGCAAGCCGCATCGGCGCCGCCCGCCCGGTTCGATACGACTGCTACCAGCGTTGCCGACGATGACGGATTCAATCAGTGGCTCGCGAACGACGTGCGGGAGCCCCACGAGCGCAACTACGATCAGGGGAATGCCGACCACGGCCCCCAGTA
>JBPPMU010000184.1:0-6371 GCA_051306215.1 Gemmatimonadaceae bacterium
TCGGTCGAGACCCGCTTCTTCTGCGGATCGCGGTCATTCTTCCGGGTGATCCTGTGGAGCAGCGATTCGACTCCCAGCGCTCCGATGTCGGAGATCGCAACCCGCACCGATGACAGCGGCGGGTCCATGTAGCGGGCAAGAGGGATGTCGTCGAATCCCCCAACCGCGATTTGCTCGGGGACTCTTACGCCAGTCTCGCGAAGGGCGCTGAGCGCGCCGATTGCCATCGAGTCGTTTGCCGCGAAAATCGCCGTCGGGCGGGGGTCTCTGGAAAGCAGCTCGACTGTGGCAGTGTAGCCCCCGGCTTCGGTGAAGTCGCCACCCTGCTCGAGCCCCCGGTCGGCTTCGATCCCGGCTTCCCTGAGCGCCGCCCGGTATCCACGGAGACGCTCTGCCGCATCATAGTTTCCGGCGGCTCCCTTGATTATCGCGATGCGACGGTGTCCCAGAGAGATGAGGTGGCGAACCATCTCCTTCGCTCCCCGGAAGTTCTCGATCATTATCGAGTCGACCGCCGCCCCGCCGGCGGGAGTGCAGAGAAGCACGACCGGAAGCCCATGCGGGATGTTTTTCAGCGACTCGGCGTCGACATCCGGCGACATCAGGAGCAGGCCATCGACCCGGCCCTTCATCGCGCGCATTGCCTCCTCGAGCTCAGTCCGCCCCTCCCACGACCGCGAGACGAGGATGTGATAACCCTCGCGCCTTGCGGTGACGTCTATTCCGTGGATGAGCTCGGAGAAGAATTCGCCATACAGGTCAGGGAGAAGCACGCCAAGGGTGTGGGTTCGCCGGGTGATGAGACTCCGGGCTCCTCCGTGCGGCGCGTAGCGAAGCGCCGCAGCGACTTCCCTGATCCGCTTCGCCGTTTCCTCACGCACGACGTCCGCGCCGCTGAAGACGCGAGAGACTGTCGCTACAGAAACCGATGCCTCACGTGCAACGTCCTTGATTGTCGCCATCACCTGCGGGTTGACGGGCGGGCAAGAATGTAATCGTTTACATAAATAGGCATGAGGACACTTTTTTCGCAACCCGATTAGATGAGGCAACACCCCAGGCGACCCGCCGACGGGAAGCCCAACGGCCCCGCTTCGGCGGTACCGGCGCTCGCGCTGCTTGGTGACGAACGGTATTCCGTGCTCGTGACGGCCGCCGGAGCCGGCCTCAGCCGGTCGGGCGCCATCGTCCTCAGCCGGTGGAGGAATGACGGCACCCGCGACGCCACCGGCCAGTGGTGCTATCTAATGAATGTCGGGAGCGGGAAAGTCTGGTCGGCGGGGCACCAGCCGGTCTGCGCGACCCACCTGTCGTATGAAGCCGCCCTCGGCGGAGACTGCGCGATAATTCGCCGACGCGACGACGACATCGAGACGCTGACCGAGATAGTCGCCTTCCCGGACGGTTCAGGCGAGGCGCGTCGCGTGTCAGTCACGAACCACTCGAGGGCCGAGGTCGAGCTCGAGCTCACGAGCTACCAGGAGATCGTCCTCGCGTCGGCGGTGTCCGATCGCGGCCATCGCGCGTTCGGCAACCTTTTCGTCCAGACTGAATGGCTTCCCGTAGCCGCCGCGGTCCTGGCCATGCGCCGCCCGCGGTCGGCCGTCGACACCGCAGCCTGGTGCGGGCATGCGGTCGCGGTCATGGAAGGGCGTCATTCAACGGTGAGCTGCGAAACCGACCGGGCGCGTTTCATCGGTCGCGGAAGGTCCACCCGGAATCCTGTCGCGATGGACTATCCCGGAAATCTTTCGGGAACGACAGGCGCGGTGCTCGATCCGGTACTGGCCCTTCGCACTACTCTGCTGATTCCAGCCGGGAATACCGCGAGTGTGGTATTCACTACGTTCGCTGCCATCGATCGCGATGAGGCACTAAGTCTGGCGAAGCGGTATTCCGATCCCGGGACCGCCAGCGACGCGATCGAAAAGGCGCTAGGCGAAGGAGACCGGGTCGCCCGCGAGATGGGGGTCGGCCCCGGCGACACTGCGGCATATCACGCGCTCGCCACGAAGCTCCTATACGGAACCGGACACACCCCGGCAGGGACCCGCGATGAACTGCTCACGCTTGGATTGACCGGAGAATGGCCGATTCTCCTCGCGCGACTGGGTGCGGAGACCGATTTCAGCGCGGCGACAGATATCCTTGCGCTGCACGAATACCTGCGGAGGAAAGGCGTCGAAGTAGATCTTGTTTTCATCTGTGGCAATGCAGGGCTTGTAGAGAGAGTAATCGATGAAGCGATGCCACCGGGCGACGAAACCCGCGACGCCGGCGTCCTCGACCAGCAGCGAGTATTTGTCCGCAACGAGCACGCAATCGGGCAAGCCGCAGTCGCGCTCCTTGAATCGCTCGCCCGTGTCAGTGTCGATTGCGCGAGTGACTGGAGGACCGGTTGACCGGTCTCGCCTGCTTCAACGGTCTCGGAGGTTTCAACTCACGAGGCGAGTACGAGATCAGGCTCGATGCCGGACGACTGCCGCCCGCGCCATGGATAAACGTCATCGCGAATCCCGACGGCGGATTCATCGCCAGCGAGAGCGGCTGCGGCCCGACATGGGCGGTGAACAGCAGCTTCTTCCGGCTTACCCCGTGGGAGAACGATCCGGTATCGGATCCGATCGGGGAGTGTCTATATCTTCGTGACGAGGATACCTGTGAGGTGTGGAATCCCACTCCGGCGCCGATGCATCCGGCAGCGCCGTACACGGTCCGGCACGGCCATGGGTACTCGGTTTTCGAGCATCAGCACGGGGGCATAGCGACGAGTCTCCGCGCGGGAGTTCCTGAATCCGGCGCGGTGAAGATTCAGGTTCTCACCCTTACCAACAACGGGCAACAAGCCCGGCGCCTTTCTCTCACCACGTACGTCGAGTGGGTGCTCGGAACCGATCGCGAGAGAAGCCAGGGACACCTTCGCGTCGAAACCGACATCGCCAGAAGCGCGATATTCGCCTCGAACGGGTTCGAGGCCGACTACGCCGGACAGGTCGCTTTTTCAGCGTTGAGCGAGCCCGCGTCCGGCTATACGACTGACCGCAGAAGCTTCCTTGGCAGAAACGGATCAGTGTCTTCGCCCGCAGGACTCAGCGCCGACAGGCTCGGCGGGGATAACGATGTTGCGGTTGATCCGTGTGCAGTGCTCAGCGGGCGGCTCGACATCGGGCCCGGAGAGACCCGCGAGGTCGCGATCGTGCTCGGAGCTGCGACCGGCTTGGACGGAGCGATCGAGTTGATAGGGCGCTATGCAAACCCGGCCGGCGCAACGAAAGCTCTCGACGACTCGGTGGCGGCATGGCGGAGGCGTCTCGATGCGATTCACGTCACGACTCCGGATCCGGCATTCGATCTCATCCTCAACGGGTGGTCGCTCTACCAGGCTCTCGCCTGCAGGATGTGGGGGAGAATCGCGCTTTACCAGTCGAGCGGCGCATACGGTTTCAGGGACCAGCTTCAGGATTCGATGGCCCTTGTCTACTCGGAGGCGTCACTCGCTCGCGACCAGATAGTGAGAGCCGCGTCACGCCAGTTCGAAGAAGGGGATGTCCAGCACTGGTGGCATCCCGACACGGGGAGAGGCGTGCGAACCCGTTTCGCCGACGATCTCATCTGGCTTGCCTTCGTGACGAATCATTATGTCCGCGTCACTGGCGATTCATCAGTACTCGACGAAATAACGCCATATGTGAAATCCCGCCTGCTCCTGCCCGGTGAGGACGAGATATATGGAGTGCCGGACGTCTCGGACAAAACGGACACGGTCTACGATCACTGCGTGAAAGCGCTCCGCAGGGCGTGCACGGCCGGCGCGCACGGGCTGCCGCTGATTGGCGGCGGCGACTGGAACGACGGCATGAACAGGGTCGGGATAGAAGCGAAGGGCGAAAGCGTCTGGCTTGCGTGGTTTCTCATCAGGACCCTTCGCGAGTTCATCGAACACTCGAAGGCGCGCGGCGACAACGAAGCCGCGCAGGATTTCATGGGGATCGCCGACTCGTATCGCGAAGCGGTCGAGCGAACATCATGGGACGGCCAGTGGTATCGCCGCGCCTTCTACGACGACGGCACACCCCTCGGTTCCAGTGAAAATCTCGAGTGCCGGATCGACGCAATCGCACAAAGCTGGAGCGTCATTTCGGGAGCGGGCGATCCCGAACGCCAGCGAATCGCGATGAAATCGTTCAACGAACATCTGGTGCGGGAGGATGCCCGCCTGATAATGCTGCTGACTCCTCCTTTCGACCGCAGCGCGCACGATCCCGGGTACATCCAGGGCTATCTGCCGGGAGTGCGCGAGAACGGTGCGCAGTACACGCACGCAGCGCTCTGGTCAGTTCTTGCCGAGTCGATGCTTGGCCACGGGGACAGGGCTTTCGAGTTGTTTCAGATGATCAACCCGATAACTCACGCGCTGACGGAGGACGCGGTCGCGACGTACAAGGTCGAGCCGTATGTCGTTGCGGCGGATGTGTACACCGCCCAGGGCCACGTCGGGCGCGGCGGCTGGACCTGGTACACGGGGTCAGCGAGCTGGCTTTACCGCGTCGGCCTCGAGTCAATTCTCGGATTCGTCAAGGAAGGCGACACGCTGAGGATCGAGCCGTGTATACCGGCGGGCTGGAAGGAGTTTTCGCTCGACTACACGCACGGCAGCTCGGTCTATGCGATCACGGTGCGGAATCCGCGCCGCACCGGGAAGGGGGCTGTCACGATGACGGTCGATGGCGCACCGCTCGAAGGACCTCTCGCTCTCGTCGACGACGGGACGCGCCGGGAGGTCCTCGTCGAGCTTGCGGGCGCTACTCCTCGCCCATGAAGGGATATGTATGGTCATGCGGCGGTGAAAACGTTTCCTTGACGTTCCGGGCGTTCACCCAGCGCGTAAGGTTCAGCTTCGATCCCGCCTTGTCGTTCGTCCCCGAGCCCCTTGCGCCGCCAAACGGCTGCTGCCCGACGACAGCGCCTGTCGGCTTGTCGTTGATGTAAAAATTTCCGGCGGCATTTCGCAGCGCGATCGAGGCTGTGCGCACAGCTGAGCGATCCTGTGCGAAGATCGCTCCCGTCAGCGCGTAGGGAGAAGTCCTGTCGACGACCTCCAGGGTTTCTTCGTACTTCGCGTCGGGATACACGTGAGCAGTCACAACGGGGCCGAAAATCTCCTCGCACAGGAGCTTGTAGCCGGGATCGTCAGTCTGGATGAGGGTCGGCTCGATGAAGTACCCTGCATCTCCCTTCACGCCTCCGCCGGCGACGATCTTCGCGTTCGAGCGGCCATGTGCCACGTACTCTCCGATCTTGTCGAATGCTTTTTTGTCGATTACGGCACCCATGAAGTTCCGGAAATCCGCCACGTCCCCCATGCGAATTTCCTCCATTATCGCAACAGTGCGATCGCGCACCTCGGGCCACAGAGACTCGGGGACATAAACCCGGCTTGCCGCCGAACATTTCTGTCCCTGGTACTCGAACCCGCCTCTGGCTATTGCGACTGACAGAGCAACCGGATCCGCCGTGGAGTGCGCGACGATGAAGTCCTTACCTCCGGTCTCGCCGACGATTCGCGGATACGAACGGTAGTTCGACATGCTGGCGCCGATCGTCTTCCACATCGAGTTGAAGACGCCGGTGCTGCCCGTGAAGTGGACCCCGGCGAGGTCGCGGTGCGATAGAAGCTTGTCGGAGATCATTCGCGCATCGCCCGGCACCAGGTTTATCACGCCCGGCGGGACTCCCGCTTCCTCCAGCAGCTTCATCAGGTAGTACGCCGATAGCATAGCGCTCGACGCGGGCTTCCATATGACAGTGCTGCCCATCAGGGCCGGCGCGGTCGGAAGATTTCCTGCTATCGCAGTGAAGTTGAATGGCGTTACTGCGTAGACGAATCCCTCGAGCCCGCGGTAGTCGAGCTGGTTCCACATCGTGTGATCGGAGATTGGCTGCTCGTCGTAGAGCTGCTGCGCGAAATGCGTATTGAAGCGCCAGAAATCGATCAGCTCGCACGCTGCATCTATCTCGGCCTGAAACGCTGTTTTCGACTGGCCGAGCATTGTGGCGGCGTTCAGTGTCTGCCTCCATGTCGTCGTCAGCAGCTCCGCCGCCTTGAGGAAGATTGCCGCGCGGTCCTCCCATCCCCAGCTCGCCCATTCGCGCTGCGCCTTCCGCGACGCCTCGATTGCCATATCGACGTGAGCCTCTGTTGCCCTGTGCCAGTCAGCGAGGACGTGTCGGTGGTCGTGGGGCATCACTGACTGCGCGAGGTCACCGGTGCGGATTTCCTTTCCGCCGATGACTGCCGGGATGTCCACGCGCTCGTTCCGCATGGACTCGAGGCGAGCCTTGAGCTCGGCCCGTTCCGGTGAGCCGGGGGC
>JBPPMU010000185.1:0-6241 GCA_051306215.1 Gemmatimonadaceae bacterium
TCCAGTTGCGCTGGACTCAGCAGGTTCCTGATGCGGGAGAAATCGAAAGTTCTGGCAACTGTCGTATTGTTCTCCCATCGACTGTTTGCGGGTTTTTTGCCGAGCTCGAAAGCCTTTGCCGAGCGGGCGCCGCTTTTCTTGTCGGGCTTTCGAAAGGCCGGATGTCTCGCATCCAGTCCGCCGTCCAGAATGGCCCACGCAATGTTTCGGGTATCGACCTCGAACAGTCGCCTGGCGGCGTCCCCTTTCATCGCGAGCACGGAGCGGGCGATACTCGGTGCCACAGTCCTGTTTCTGGATACCATCCAGACGTGCGCCGGGCTGCCCGACTGGACGGATGGCATTCCCTTCAGCAGCGCGCTGAAGGCTTCGACTACGTCGGCGTATTGCCGGCTGAGGGTGAAAAACGCCGCGCGTGCATCCTCGCTCTCCTGCAACTCGTGTCGGCTGGCAACGAGGACCGTTCCGACGACCCGGATCATCCACAGAAGTCCGGGCGATACCTGCTGCAGCGGAGCTGTCACCTTTCGGCGCGGGGACTTGCGAGCAGGCGTTGTTTCACGCGCCTCTGTTTCCAGGCTGGGATCACGCGAGAGCTCGCGCAATGCGGTGATGACTCGCTTCCGCCCCGCTGTACTTTCCAGGAACCCGAGAAGATTTCCACTCCTGTCAGGAACCGTGTCCCGCCACCATTCGCTCATCGGCAATATGTCGCGCACGAGCTCGGCAAAACTCGCCTTTACCACAACCGCCGACTGGTGATAGGCGAGCCCGGCCTGGGCGAGCGGACCGGTACCGTGCCACTCCTTCCACTGCGCCGTGTCCTTGTCGGCGTCGAGGCGCTGGATGAGGGCGAGAGCCAGGTCTGGCGCCGACGAGTTGCGGTGGGGCGTGATGATGAGATCGACGCGATGAGCCCGGTTCTGCGGAGACCACTTCATGTACTCGAGCCATACATCCGGGAGCACAGGCGAATCCTGCGTGAAGCGCCGGGAAGCCGCGCCGGTGAACATCAGATCTTCCAGCCACTCACGCTTGATCTCCACCGATCCTCCAGATCTGTCGTTAAACGCCTCTGCCGGGATACGGAAATTCCGGCGCTACGGGGAGTGCTGGATCCACGTAAGTACGCATCGCAATGTCGCAGATGGCATAACCCCAGTTGATGAGCCGCTCCTGCATGGCCCCATCCAGCCGAGCAAGGCGCGTCGGCACAGCGGCAAGCTCGGCTGTTCGCTCAGGCGGGCACGAAAGTGGTGACTCCGCCGAATACTTGTCCCGGTGCACGCGGATACTCCAGAAAGCCCCTTTTCGCTCCCGCAACTCCAGAGAGCCGACGACCTGACGCTTGCGAAGGCTCCTTACCTGGTTGTCGATCACGTTAAGAATTCGATAGCTGTGACGCGCCCAGTCGCTGGCCGGTTTTCCCTCCGGCTGCAGCTCTCCTCCCGCATCGCTTACGAGAACCGTCGCACAGTTCTTCCAGACAGTTTCAAGCCCGAGGTTGTCGTACACGCCCCCGTCGGACAAGACAAGTTTCGTCGTGAAGGGCGCGCGTCTCAGATCCTCTCCGTCAGCCGGCTCCTCCGGCGGGCGTCCCGGCTTGATGACGGTGGGAGAGAGCACCGGCGGAAAAGATGATGACGCGGCAACTGCCCTCGATAACGGGAGATCGGGCATCAGGAATCTTCCCACGCGATAATCGCGCATCTCGCCCCTGGAGAAACGGCAGAGGACGCCGGTCTGGACGTTAGTCGCGTTGATTATGAACCGGGGAGCGCGTGGTATTTCATCGAGCTTCGCACCGTGGTACAGATGCTTGTCGTAGGCGTTGGCGATTCTGTCGCTTACCGAGCCCGGCAGCAGGACTCCGCGTATGACCGACCACGTGTCGATTGTCACACCGGCAAGAGTCCTTATGGGCTCGACGATCTCCGTGGTGAATCGGCTGGCGATGTCATCCGTGAACGCGAGATCGTTCCACCGGCACGCCAGGAGTCCGGCCGTGATTGATCCGCCGGAAACGCTCGAGATGCGAGTGAGCTTCGGCAGGAGGCCCAACTCGTTGAGCCGCCAGATGACGCCGGCGTGGAACAGCATCGCCCTGTAGCCGCCGCCGGAAAGACACAACCCGGCGCCCGACGCCGGCGGTAACCGTTGCTCTGCCTCAGTCTCAACGACCGGAGAAATTGCGGCCCTTATGTCGGCATCCGGGTGCGTCAAGAAAAGCCCCGTGAAGAAGTCGTCACCGGTCGCGATACTCATGCGACCGTAGACGGGCTACACTATTTGAGGCAAATGGCGGAAGCAAGATCGGTGGATTCACGTGTGAATCGCACGTCGTCCTCAAGACCCGGGTTAGAGCCGCCTACAGGCGCCTAATGATATGAAATCGACATTTCCGTGATAGAAAAGCAGCAGTGCCGGTTCGGGACAATAAACGGCGCAAAGTCAATCGCCACGAGCGTGGATTGGCCATGTGAACTGGCGGAAATTCATCGGCCCGCGCCATTGGACCTTGTGCGGACGGGCCGGCAATGGCGCCTCCTTCCCGTGACGACCTATTTCGAGCACTATGACCCATGCGGGATGGAAATCGGGGTATCAATTCCCGTTACACGACCGGAGATATCATGAGGAAGTCGCTCGCCATCGCATTGAGTACATCCCTCCTTTTCACGAGCCCCGCGGAGGCGCAGAAGCTTGTCGGTAACGCCTCCTTCGAGTCGCTGCCGAAGCCCGTGCTCCTCGAGACGCGAGGAATGTTCATCGACCGATTCGCCAAAGTTGGCGACGACTTCTTCATCGCAGGCCAGCCGACTGAGCGTGCGTTGCGTGAAATGAAAGCGCAGGGCGTGACAACGGTGATCAACCTCCGCATGCCTGCAGAGATGGAACGGGTCGGCTTCGACGAAGCAAAACTCGTCGCGAGCCTGGGGATGAAATACGTCTACATCCCGATGCGCGGCGGCAGTGGTGAGATGTCATACTCGCCCGCGACGCTGGCCAGGTTTACGGAAGCGATGAAAAGCGCGGATGGCAAGGTGCTCCTACACTGCACTATCGCGTGGCGGGCGAGCCATATTTGGGCGGCCTACCTGATCGAGCAGGGTGTCAGCGACGAAACCGCAATAGCGCACGCGCGCGCGATCAATCTCATGGACGATCATCGCATGGATGACAGCGGCAAACAGCCGGTCGAAATGTTCCTCGCGCGCAAGGTGGCCGGCCTCCGGCGGCACTGAGCTCGTACTGGATGAGCTGGCGGCCCGAGCGAGGACTACCGGAGTCTACATGAACCCTGCGTTCGACGCATACATCGACAATGCCACGTCGACTTTCAGTGGGGATCAAAGAAAATACTTTTACACGCTCGCCTACCAGATCGCGATCGAGGATGCTCCAGCCATCTGGCTGTACGAGCAGAACCGTGTTAGGGATCCATAAACGGATTCGACCCGGCCCCATGCGTCCGGATGCCTGGTGGTATTCGCTCGCGGACTGGCACGTCCCGGCGAGGGAGCAGATCCGGCGCGATCACGCGCGCTGACTTTCCGCCAACGTAAGTCGAGCCCAGGTTGCCCCATGTTCAGAAACCGTACCATGGTTGAAAGAAAACGGCATTTCCTGCGACCGCGGAACACTCCAATTTTATCGCAATGATTCTCCATCATGCGTTTTTCGAGGCTCTTGGCTCGACCGAGGCCGGGAGCCCGCAATGGGATTCGCTATTCGCTGGTCTTGTGACCATGCGATTGCTCGATCGAGCCGCGGAAGGAGCAGATGCCACCATCCCGAGCGGCGATTGGGGCGAGCGCGATCGAACGCGCGCCCGGGCAGAAGCAATGAGTGCTGGGAATCCGGTTCGCGCTGTGCTGCTGCGAATTCTCGATGCTTCGGCAGCGTCCACGATTTTGTCGCCGGAGTTAGGGGCCAGCCTGTTATCGTATGGACGCGCACTCGATATCCAGGGGCGCTGGACTCTCGCGGCAGACGTCTTTCAGACGATAACCGACAGCTTTTCCGAGCGACTTTACCCGCGGATCGTGATCGAAGCGGCGACGGCGCTTGGTGCCTCGGCGCGTAATACAGGCGACTGGGAAACTTCCAACCGGGCGTACGCACGAGCCGAGCATCTCGCCGAAAGCATCGGTGATCGCGCACTCTCGCTTACCGCCCGAGTCGGCCTGGCCACCTCACAGATGATTCGCGGCAACCTTCCCGCCGCCGACGCGGAACTCGAGCAAGTGCTCGACGAAGCAAACGCAGCCGGATTTACGACCGTTCAGGCAATCGCGCTCCATGCCTGCGCATCGGTTGCGCATTCGCGCGGGGATTTCAACAAGGCGATCCACGTCGGCTATCGGAGCCTGGAGTTAACAACCAACTCGAGCGCGAGGGAAAGGCTTCTCGCCGACATCTCGGCGGCGTACGCGGAACTCGGGATGCTCGAAACCGCTCGCGACGGCTACTCTATTGTAGCTATGACCTCACCGCATCAATGGGTCAGATGGCAGGCGACTCTTAATCTGATGGAGCTTGCGATCAAGGATGCGGATGAAGGGTCGTTCGACAACTATGTCGCGCAACTCGAGGGAGCTGCACTGGAGCCGAGACTGCTGACGTACTTTCTGTATTTTCGCGCACTTGGAAGCCGCCGATTCAGTCGGTCGGATGAGCATGCGTTGTTCGCCGCTGCTCAATCGAGCGCTGAGTCCAACCAGCTGCACCAGCTCGCATTTGAAATCGAGGCGGCCAAGCTCACCGATTCGGTTCCGGAGGAGATAGCGGGGATTGCGACGGCGGCCGAGGGGGAAGCAGCTGCGGAGCTGCTGCGTATCGCGGAGGTACTTGGACACCTTCGCGATACGCAGCAAGCCGACGAAGGGACGCTGCTCAGGGATCAGCGTTGAGGGCTATTTAGGGCAGGTACCGGGACCGCCCGTAACGGCACAAATCCGGGCCGCTCCGGTCAGCTGCGGACCGGTCACTTCGGTGCACGCGGCGAGGGCGGCCAGCGAGATTACGACGAAAAAAGCGAGGGTTTTGCGAGTACACATAACGGCTCCGGGCTGAGGTATAACATGACGGTACCGGTCTTCGATGGCGGCGAAATGCCTGTTTCTTAACGCCGACTGTCGATTTCTTATCATGGAAGGCCGGATTCTTCGCGGGTGATCTGGTGGCTTCAAGCTGCCGGGGCTATGATGGATCTGGCCTTTCATCCATCTCATTGCTCATTGCGCTGTTGCCGCCGCAGCTTCTCCGGCGTCTCGAACATGTTTTCGGGCGCAGGGAACGTGTGCTCGTCGCAAGAACCTGGGTCGAGCTCGAGAAGATGCTCGGGATTTATCCGGTGACTCTCGTCGTGCTTGATCCGTCAGCGGACGGCGCGAGCAGGACGGTCGAGTTCGAGCAAGTGAAGGACGCCTTTCCTTCGCTGCCAATCATCGCGTACGTGCCGCTGACTCCATCGGCGTTCCGGGCCGTCGCCCACCTGTCCCGGATTGGGCTCGAGCATGTGATCCTGTACTCGCAGGACGATTCCGCCGAGCGAATGATCGCCATGTTCGACAGGGTCCGGGTGAATCCCTTGACGGAGCGGTTCATCCACGAGCTTCAGCCGCGCCTCGACAGGCTGCCGGTTGCCGTCTCGCTCGTCGTCAAGCAAATGTTCAGCGAGCCGTACCGTTATCCGAATGCGCAGGATCTCGCGGTATGCGCGAACATGTCGGTCGTTCGATTGTACCGCGCGTTTCACGCGGCGGGGTTCGCAGCCCCGAAGAAGATGGTCGTTGCCGCGAGGCTGTTGAGAGCTTACGCCTGTCTCCGTGATCCGGGGCAGTCAGTCGGGGGAGTCGCCAAAAAGCTCGCGTATCGAAATCCACGGATATTCGCGGAGCATTCTCAGGTAGTGCTTGGACTCAAGCCGTCCCGAATCGCCTCGCGTCTGTCTGAGGATGAGGTTGTCGTGAAGCTACTCAGATCGGTTGTCGAGTCGAATGGGCACGGTCGAGGACCTGCATTTTGACGGGGTAGACCACCTGGCGCCAGAACCGGGACTCGATGCAGTCGACGCCGGCTCCAGCAGCGCAAAACCGGGCGAGTGACGTCTACCTCACTATCACGCGAAACGTGTAACCATTTCCTTCGGGCTGACGCTTGCCCGCTACGAGCGGCAACAAGAGCCCGTGCACGCTGACATCGGCGGAGGCTCCGCGCCGCGCGCCCGGCGGAGGAG
>JBPPMU010000186.1:0-2316 GCA_051306215.1 Gemmatimonadaceae bacterium
GCAATAAGCGCAGATCTGACGGTCGCGGTGGAACAGCTCGCGATTGTTGAGTGGTGGCACCTGGCCGAATGCCTTCATCGCCATGGCCCTGCCTTTGATGGCGATGATGCTGTTTGAAGTGATGTGCGAACGCTCGCCGGTCACACGGTTCAGTCCACCGTGAACGGTGAACGCATATTCGCCCAGGCTCCATGCCACCTGATCCTTGGAGTAGTAATAACAGGCGTGCTGCCAGGTGATCCAGCGGTGTGGCACGCCATGGGTGTCCAGCGTCAGAATCAGCGGAAACACGCTGCGCGGCGGCGCGTCGAAAGCGGTTTGAACGGTATCGGGCAAGATCGTCCCCGTATAAAACAGCACCTTAGTCGTACACACGAATTTACCACACGTTTTTGAATAATTGGTAGTTTTCGGTGTCGGCATGTCACGGGTTTTTAGACTTGTCCGGTTCTGTAGCATTTGAATTGTCCGCTTTTTCTGTCGAGGGCGCGTCTGGCGAACGATTCAGGCGGCTTGTTTGAAGTTCAGGATGATGGCTTTGCCTTCGGGGTTATAGTCCGCAAGCTTGCGCGGTCCGTGAAACACCGCCAGATCGCCACTGGCATAACGATGTACGCGCACGCGGGCCTTGACGTAGTGGCAGCGATGCCGATCTGCCGGAATCTGTAAGTTCAGTGTCTCAAAGCGCACGCAGTTGTCCGCACTCACCGTGCGCTCGTATTGCTCGCACAGCGTGTCGTCGAGGCGACCTCCGATCCACGGCACAAAGGCGGTTCCTGCTTCCATCGCCGGTTGTGCAAACTCGGCGTTGAACGCGGGGCGGTAGACTTCAGTCAGATAACGATTGGCCTGCGCCATATCGGTGATGCCGGCCAGCGCCAATTCCTGCGGCAAACGGCCCTGATGCGTTCCAAAGGCCCGTTCTGAGCGTCCTCGTGCCTCGGGGGAGTAGGCGGCGATCATGTCGATGCCCAGGTGCTTCATCGCGCGCCCAAACTGGGTGGGATTGTCTTTATCGACCTTGCCGCCCGCTTCTGGCGTGTGCCAGTAGTGACTGCCGCGGTCGCTGTAGAACGAACTGAACAGGCCGTGTTCTTCAATCACTTCGCGCACGCCCTGCAGGCTGCTCGCCGTGCCTTCCTGCTCGACGAAGAACATCGAGTAGTGCTCGCTGGTAGCGTCATCCAGGGTGACGATCAAGTCCCACTGCTGCTCGGCCACCCATTCGTGGGTGCTGCCGTCCTGGTGGATCATCATGCCCGGCAGGGCGCAGCGCTCCCGCCGTTTCCGGTGAACGCCTCGCTGCTCGGCCTTGGCCACCAGCTTGGCTTCTTGCAGGCGCCTTTTGACCCAAGTGTAGCTGCGTAATCCGCCATCCCGTTTATACCAACTGTGGAAATGTTTGACGTTCCAGTCGCTGTGCCAACTTCGAAACCGCTCAGTCAGCGCCATGACTTCGTCGACCGGTGCGCGACGGTTCGAGACTTGTTCCAGTCGCCGGTCTATCAAACCCTCCAGCCCGTGCGCCTCATACTTGGACAGATAACGCCGGAAACTGCGTTCGCACATGCCCAGCACCAGCCCCGCCTCGGCTTGCGTCAGCCGCCCTGAATTCCACTCTCCATACGCTTCTACAAATCTCATCTTCCGTATCTCCTGTAGCAGTTTCGTCCGGCTCATCTCGTACCCCCTTCAGGGCACTATGACGACCGGACAGTTGTCGTGCTACAGAACCGGACAGATCATGAACTCGCAACACATGCGAGTCGCCGGGCTGCCCCCGACCATAATTGGCAGTAATATAACGACGATGTCCAATTGTTCCAGTGGACTAACCAAAAAAGGAATCAGCATGCAACAGGAATCCATCGCGGGTAGCTGCTTGTGCGGGGCAGTGCGTTTTGAAATAAAACCGCCTTTGTCGGGCTTCAGGTATTGCCATTGCAGCCGCTGCCGCAAAGCAACCGGCGGTGCGCATGCGGCAAACATTTTTCAGCCGGAGAGCCAGTTCGCTTGGCTTACCGGCGAAGCGCTGATCCGCCGTTTCGATCTGCCGGGCGCCAAGCGCTTTGCGGTGTGCTTCTGCACCCAGTGCGGCACGCGCGTACCGCACAAGATTGCGGGCACGGAAAATGTTCTCGTGCCGGCGGGTATCCTGGATGCGTGCCCCGACGAGCGACCCGATGGCAGCATTTTCTGGGGCTCGAAGGCGCCGTGGTATGTCGAGCCCGCGGAGCGCCCGAAGCACGAAGAGATGCCAAAATAAGGCCGGCAGCCTTCGCTCCTGTAGCAAGAATCTCAATATGGGAAAAATAG
>JBPPMU010000187.1:0-5922 GCA_051306215.1 Gemmatimonadaceae bacterium
TCGATCGTTTCCCTGACTATCCTGACAAGCTCGTCCGAACGAAACGGTTTCGCCAGAAACGGCACCTTCAGCTCGCCCGTGCAGTATGACACGAGCTCGGGATCCGTATAACCTGAAGCAATTATCACGGGCATCGCGGGATTGTTCGCTCTCAGCGCACGCACCAGATCGGTGCCGCTCATCAGGGGCATTACAGCGTCGGTCAGAACCAGATCGACTCCCGAATCCGGCGCCTTGAGCAATGCCAGCGCCTCGATTCCATTGCGGGCCTCGACCACCCGGTAGCCGCGGGCGGTGAGTATTCTCCTCGCTACACGTCGCACTTCGTCCTGGTCCTCGACGAGAAGTATCAGCTCGTTCCCCGGTTTGCCGCCCCCGGGAGCAGCTTGCGGGATAGCCGCGGATTCGGCCGCGGCCGGCACATAGAGAGTGAACGTCGATCCGCTGCCGGGAACGCTCTCCACGTCGACAAACCCGCCCGACTGCTGAGCGATTCCATAGACGGTTGCCAGGCCAAGCCCGGTTCCTTTGCCGAGCATCTTCGTGGTGAAGAACGGCTCGAAGACCTTGACCAGCAGCTCGGGCTCGATCCCCGTCCCGGTGTCACTCACGTCTATCGCGACATAGTGTCCTGGCCGCGCCTCGGGGTGTCGCGATGCCTCATGGCTGTCGAGGAAGACCGTGCGCGTAGCGAGACCGAGATTCCCACCCTGAGGCATCGCATCCCGGGCGTTGATGACAAGGTTCATTATCGCCTGCTCAATCTGGCTCGCGTCAGCGAAAACCACTGCTGAATCGTTGAGACACAGGCTCAGCTGGATGTCGCCCCCTATGAGCCCCGCAACGATGCGCTCGAGGTCACGGAGAAGCTGATTCGCGTCGACCTCCTGCTTCTCCATCACCTGCTGTCTGCTGAACGCAAGAAGCTGTCGCGTCAGAGTCGCCGCCCGCTCCGCGGATTTTGTTATCTGGTCCAGGTCCTCTCGCGACTCACCGTAAGGGGCAATGTCGAGCGACAGAAACTCGGCGTGACCCTTTATCACTGTCAGCATGTTGTTGAGGTCGTGGGCAATTCCTCCAGCAAGACGCCCGACGGCCTCCATTTTCTGAGCCTGCCTGAAACTCTGCTCGAGCGCGCGGCGCGCGGTTATGTCTTCGGCTATTCCCGCCACGCGCACGACATTCCCCGCGGCATCGGCGATCGGGAACGCGCGATCGTGGATCCATCGGATCTCCCCGTCGGGGCGGACGATCCTGTATTCGACACCAGACCCGCTGTTCTTTGTCTTCAGCGCCGCGGCAACGCTCTCCCTGTCGTCGGGATGGACGGCCTCGAGGAACGCGAGGTCATCCGCGTAGCATGACTCGACGCTCCGCCCCCATATCTCTTCATAGGCCGGGCTCACGTACATGACCTTCTGGTCAGCGCTCACCAGCCAGAAGACCTCGCGGATATTCTCGGCAATGTCCCTGAAGCGGCTCTCGCTTTCCCTGAGGGCTGCGTTCGCGCGCTTGAGATCGTCAACATCTGTCAATGTTCCGATCCACCTCTCGATGACACAGTGCTCGCTCCGGTGCGGCGCGCCGCGCGACAGGTGCCATCGATACTCGCCGTCCCACCGCCGCAGCCGATATTCGCACTCGAAAAGCGTGCCCGACGTGATGGACCTCTGGAATGCGGTCCACGTGCGCTCGCGATCCTCTGGATGCAGAAGCGGCAGCCACCCGCTTCCATCCGCCGCCGCCGAGGCCGATTGACGCGTGTATTCCTCCCATCGCGCATTCGCGAAATCGAAAACGCCCGAGGCATCGGTCGACCATACTATATGATCTATCGAGTCGGCGAGTGCGTGGAGGCGCGCGTCCGGCTTGAAGACGTAACCATCCCCCAGCCCTTCACAGGGTTCCGGCTCCGCCGTGCGCGGCGCTGTCAGGCAGTGCAAAGCAGTCTCTGCGGGATACGCGCCGCGACCCATGGCTCAGACATGAACGCCTCCACCACGGCGGGATCGAAGTGCGTCCCGCTTCCTTCAATTATCAGCTCTATCGCCGCTTCCTCAGGCCACGCCTTGCGGTAGGGACGGTCGTGGGCGAGGGCATCGAAGACATCTGCGACCGCAACGATGCGCGCCGCAAGCGGTATTGCCTGCCCGCTCAGCCTGTCGGGATAGCCGGTCCCGTCGAATCGCTCGTGATGATACCGCGCGACGATCGCAGCAGTCTGCATCACCATCGACATTCCGCCTGACAACAGTCGCTCGCCGACAAGTGTGTGCGACTGCATCAGCTCGGTCTCCTGCGCCGAGAGCGGCCCATTCTTGAGCAGCGCGCTGTCGGGTATTCCGAGCTTTCCGATATCGTGGAGAGGTGCCGCACGTCCGATCATCGCCGCGGTCTCCTCGGCGAGCCCCATCCGGAGAGCGAGCGATTCGGCAAGCCCGCCTACCCCGCGCATGTGCCGGCCTGTCTCGGTGTCGCGAACCTCGGCCGCGAGAGCGAGGCGCTCGAGCATCTCGAGCCGCGCCTCCTCGAGCTCGGCTTCACGGCGGGAGAGGGTATCCTGCAGCGCGTCCTTCTGCTGCCCGAGTGACAGATGGAGCAGCCGTATCTGGAGCAGATTGTGGATCCTCAACACCAGCTCGGCATTGTCGAACGGTTTGGTGAGAAAATCCGTCGCCCCAAGAGTGAGGGCACGCCTGCGTGTCTCGGCGATGAGGTCTCCGGTGAGAACCAGCACCGGAATGAACTCATTCTCCGCCAGCACGTCCTCCAGTCCGTCGAGCACCTCGAAGCCGTCGAACCCCGGCATGTGGAGATCGAGCAGGATCAGGTCGGGCGGTGACACGCGGGCGAGCGTTAGCGAGTGAGAGGCATCTGTCGTCGTGACGATGTCCTCGTACTTCGCGGCCGTAAGGAGGCGATGGACGAGCTTCACTCCCGAGGGCTCGTCGTCGATGACGAGTATCCGCGGCGCTCTGTGCCACTCGGCGCTTCGTGCGCGTCTCAATGCGCTACCCCCGGCTGAAGTGTTTCACGCAGGGAGAATAGGCGCCCTCGAATGACCTTAACGTGACTCGTTTATGACGAATCCGTCATGAAGCGCTACGTGACGTGGATGAGGACCAGCGCCACGAGTGCCGGAAGGGCCTGCACGTAGAGAATCTTCCGGCTCGCCGTTACGGCCCCGAAGACACCGGCGATTATCACGCAGGTGAGAAAGAAGATCGCGACCTGGTAGCCATCGTGAGATATCTGGAGGCTCCAGATCAATCCCGCCGCGAGGAACCCGTTATAGAGTCCCTGGTTCGCGGCGAGCACTTTTGACGACTCGGCCTGCTCGGGAGTGAGCCGGAACGCTTTCAGCCCTGCCGGCTTCGTCCAGAGAAACATCTCGAGGACGAGGATGTAAACGTGAATCAGCGCAACCGCGAGTATCGCGAGTTCCGCCGCCTGGCTCATCAGTCGGTGAGAACGAACGTCACCTGCATTAGAACGCGGTACTCCACGACCTTACCCTGATCGATTACCACCTGCTGGCTCTTGATCCAGGCGCCGCTGACGTTCTTGAGCGTCTTGTCCGCCCGGGCGATGCCGACGTTTACAGCGTCCTCAAAGCTTTTTGTTGACGATGCCTGAATTTCCGTGATCTTCGCGACTGACATGGTGCACCTCGCACTTTTTGGAGTGTGCCGGGCGTTCTGTGCCGGCAACGTGAAGATGGCGCTCAGCTGTCAGATGCGCTACCTGTCGACGCCCGTTCAGGATCCGCCTTCACGGCACCGCCGCGTACGAGCGCGCCCAGCACGATTGCGGCGCTGATCAGCACGACGTTCTTGATGATGTATTGGCCTTCGAGCGTCGGCGCATATGGCGCCACGAGGAACACCTCGTCGGGAAAGAGCACGACCGGCGTAAGCGTTCCAGCCATCTGCAGCATCAGCAGGAGAATCGTAGCGCGCATCCAGATTCCAGTGATCAGCCCGATGCCAATCACGCATTCCCATGCGGCGAGAACGGGGAGCGAGATGCCAGGCTTGACGATCCCGAAGCTCAGCACCTCGATCGTGCGACCGGCGAGATCCTGCGCCGGGCTGAGGCCGGGGAAAAACTTCAGCACGCCGAACCAGAGGAACACTATGCCCAGCGAAATGCGGAGCAGCGCTGGTCCGTTGCGCGCCATCCAGCGGGTTACCCGGATGTCGATCGCCTCGAGCCAGCCGGGAAAGTTCATCGCGCGGAAGCGACTGAGTCGAACACGACTGCCTGGGGTCTCCAGGTCTGCGGATGCGCAGCGATGTCCGGCCCAAGATACTCCAGCCAGCGCGGCCTCACCTCTATCATCACGAAGTCTCTCGGAAAGTCGGGCCAGAAGAACTCGGCGTATCCGTCCTCGTAGAACTTCATGGCTTCGGGATTTGTTGCATCAGTATGGATTATCGCAGTCCCCATGACAGTTGCGTACTCGACGCGATCGTCGTTGTTGAAGTACAGGGTCACCTGAGGATGGCGCCGCATCTGGTCGACTTTCCGGGTCGTAAGCCGGGTCATTATCCAGACAGTTACACCCTTCGCGGGATCCCCTGGCGACTCGGCGCTCACGAATGCCTTCGTGGTTCGCACGCGTGGTTGGCCCATCGAATCGAGGGTGACGACGGCAACGTTCGAATCCGCCAGCATAAGCGCCCGGGCGGCGGAAAGGATCGCCGAATCGCTCGCAACCTTGTAGAGCTCATCAAAGGGGACGGATGACGTCGGGGCAGAAAGAGCTTTCCGCGACCCGTCACTGCCGGACTTGCTGCCGTCGCTGCAGGCGAGCAGCAATATCAGGAAGACAGATGCTCTCGCCGCTGAATCGGAATGTTTCAGTATGTCAGGTCCTCCGGGCCCTTCCCGATGTGGTCAGGCGGGGGATCGACGTCGAACTGAACCGCGTCGATGGCGGTGAGACCGTTCCGAAGCGCCTTTGTGACGCGATGCCTTCCATCCATCACGGCGCCGTCAGAGGCAAGGATGATTGGAAACGAAAGATCTGCCTCATCGATGAGCTTCACGTGTTCTACCAGCTCGCGCCAGGTGCCGGGCTCACCATCCCCGGTCCAGGGCTCGTCGAGCTCGCGAATTTGCTCGAGTGGAACCTGCCTGCGCGGAAATTGGCTCGTCAGCTCGACCAGCCGATCGACATCCCACGCCAGCAGGCCCTCGGCGGATTGCCTGAAGTAATACTGCTTCCGCATATCAGTCACTCCGGCGGTCATCCCTTAAAGATGCCCGCGGAAGGCTCCGCTGTCAGGCAGGACCGAGAGCTCTCATCAGCGCAACCTTTGCGAGAAGACGCGTCGAATCGAGAAGGGGCAGCGGAGTATCGTCGGGTCGCATGATCAGCGGCAGCTCAGTGCAGCCCATTACTACCGCATCACAGCCGCGTGCCTTGAATTTCTCCGAGACTTCATTGAAGTAGAGACGCGATGGTTCAGGAAACACACCGTGGATAAGCTCCCCGAGGATTATCTCGTGTGTTCTGACCCTGTCCGCCTCGTCAGGAATTTCACTTTCGATCCCGTATTCGCCGAGCGTCTCTGAATAAACCGGCCCCTCCATCAGGAACTTCGTCCCGAGAATGCCGAGGCGCCGGTAGCCCAGGCGCCGCGCTTCGTCGGCGACCGCCTCGGCGATGTGAAGCCAGGGGATCGGGGACTGCGGGACCAGATACTTGAACGCCTGGTGATATGTGTTGACGGGACAGATCGCGAAATCGGCCCCCGCCGCAGCGACCTTGCGCGCCGACGCGGCAAGAACGCCCGCCAGGCCTGCCCAGTCGCCCGCCCGGATGAACCGCATGTGCTCGGCGAGTGATACCGAGTTCATTGTCATCTCCGGGTGGTTGTTCTCGCCCATGAAAGCAGGCGCCTCGAGACAGATAGT
>JBPPMU010000188.1:0-34908 GCA_051306215.1 Gemmatimonadaceae bacterium
TGTGTCAGCTGCCACCAGGCGAACGGCGAAGGACTGCCTGGCTCATTCCCGCCGCTCGCGGGCTCCGAGTACGCCGCCGCGGCGAACACATCCGTGCCAATCAACATCGTCATCCGCGGGATGCAGGGTCCCCTCACCGTGAAGGGAGCGCAGTACAACGGGCTGATGCCTCCGTACGGACTGGGCATCGAGATGAGCGACGACGAAGTTGCAGCGGTCCTCACACACGTTCGCAGCTCCTGGGGAAACAATGCGTCGGCGATAACCGCGCAGGAAGTCGCGGCAGTGCGCGCGCAGGCCGCGGGAAAGCCGCCGGTCACGGCCGAAGAGGTCGCGCCTCTCCTCTAGCGCTCAGTCGTCGGAGCGCAGCACGTAACCGGTGCCGCGCTCCGACTCCAGCCGGCATGTCGCGCCCGATCCCGAGAGTTTCGTTCGAAGGCGCGACACGTTCACGTCGACGACGTTGGTCCCCGGATCGAAGTCGAGAGTCCAGACTTTCTCCAGTAGCTCCTTCCGTGTAAGAACCCTTCCGGGGTTCGTGACGAAGTATTCGAGGAGCAAGTACTCCTTGGGGGTCAGGCTCAACTCTGTGCTCGCGACAGTTGCATCGCGCATCATCCGGCTGATTCTGACGTTCCCGCACTCGATGTCCGCCGGACCCGAAGCCCGGCTGCGACGCATCAGTGCGCGCACGCGGGCGCCCAGATCGGCGGCCTGATAAGGCTTGTGGATGTAATCGTCTGCCCCCGCGTCGAGGGCGCCGACGGTGCTCTCTGGATCGCCGACACCACTGACGATCAGGATGGGCATCGCGCTGCTCTGATCCCGGATGACGCGGAGCAGGTCGATCCCGTTTCCGTCCGGCAGCACCATGTCGAGCAAAATCATGTCGTACTGACCCTCGGCCAGAAGCCGGCGGGCATCTGTCGCCGTGAAAGCGACGTCAACCTCAAAGCCCTCGCGCTCGAGCAGACGCCGGGTGATCCGCGCCACGGGTTCGTTGTCCTCGACGACGAGTGCTCGCATCAGCTGAGATCGGGTTTTATCATGACTGAATCGTTCATCGGCTTTCGGGCCGCCTTAACATGGAGGGGAGATGCCCTTCGCAAAAGTGAACGGCGTGCGCCTGGCTTACCAGGTCGACGGCAGTTCAGGATCGCCCCTGGTACTTGTTTGGTACGAATCGGTGCTTGCCTTCACAGCAGAACATAGCACGTGACTGAATGTGTTTATCGTTGACGCACCGCGCAGCCTGACCTTAATTAAGACAACGGATAACGCGGGCCCGGCGCCCGTGATTAACCCGCAGCAGCGAGGCCGCAGATGCAGAACGCCGAACCCGTACGCGAGCAAGTGATGTCGAACGACGGAGAATACGAGGCGCCGAGGATAGAGCTGGTGGTTTCGGAAGACGGGATGCGGCGCGAGGTTCATTACGCCGGCAACGGAATCTCCGCCGGGCAGGGCGAGCCGGGCGATCAGGGCCTACCTTAGTACTCCCGGCACCGTCAACAAGGACCGGTTACGGGACGCCGGAACGTTTGGCCGGCGCATCTGGTAAAAGTATGTTTACAGGAACAGGGCGTAAGTTACTGTGACCAGTGCGCGGTTTCGGACGTCTTTTTTGCGTGAGCAACATTCATCAAACCGTTATGAGATACAGGATTGCACTCGCAGCATCGCTGCTCGCCCTTGCTGCCTGCGAGCAGACGGCAGCTCCGTTCGAACCGCCTGTCTTCAGGGTCACCGCCACGGTGACCGACGACAACAAATGCAGTGTCTCCGCGATGGGCAAGACATACACGTCGAGCGGTCAGGTCCGCGGGGACAAACCCTCCCAGTTCGTCGGAACGATGCCGAACGTGAACTACCACGGGTTTGGGTGCGTGGTGCACGCCGACGGTGTGCCGGGGGACATTATCGTCCAGTTCTCCCGAAACAACTTCGGCAAGCCCCTCGAGCCCGGCACGTATCCGCTCAGCCTCGAGATCCTTGACGAAACGGTTCCGCGCGTCGCCTCCGTGCGCTTCGACTCCCAGGACTACGGCCCGTTCCGGCTGAGGACGTCCGACAGCTCGGCTGGCACGGTGAAGGTCGAGGAGACTGCAACCGGAGGCCGCATGATCACTGTCGACGTCGAGATGATCCAGTGGGGCGATCCGATAAGTTGACCTGAAACGGAACTGGCGGCTTTCCTACGGAAAAGATGCGAGGAAAGCGTCAGCCTCCTTCAGGTCACTTGTCTCCGCCCCCTCGGTGAACTGGGCGCGAATGTTCCGCACGAGTTCGCGCGCTTCAGCCTCCCTGTCCCGGTCGATCAGCTGCCGGGCGAGCGGGATCGACGCCCGCAGCTCGAAAGATCTCGCACTCTGCTTCCGCGCCAGGTCGACCGCGGCTCGGAAACACGCTTCAGCCGAAAGGGTTGATCCCGACTTTGTCTGTGTCGCGGCTTCTATCTCGCCGGTCCTCGAGAGAGCAAGGGCGCTCTCGCCCATTATCCGGTAGAGCTCCACTTTCGACGCGACCTCGCCGTGGCGCTCGGATATCTTCAGCCCTTCACGGGCCACATCACGCGCCTCGATGTACGACCCCTTGATGTTCAATGCCTCTCCGAGCTGGCGCATTGCGAATGTGAGATTGAGACCCGCATGCCGGTTCTGCTGGATCGCGATGCTTGCCTGGATCTGTTTTATCCCCTCGTCGACGTTCCCCTTGTGGGCTATCGCCCATCCGTGAATCGCCATTGCCCACACCCGTTCCTGGGCCACGCCGTTTTCGTCGCAGATCTCGATTGCACGTGTGGCGTGCGACAGGCAAAGGTCGACCTCGCGCCTGAGCTGGTGAAGAATCGAAGCGAAAACGTGCGACAGCGCCTTGCTGCGGGGGTCGGGGCTCTCGACGCCGGTCTGAATTGCGGCATCCTTCGCTGCAAGCGCCGAGTCGGGGTACCCGAGTATCCACAGCGTGCGCGCGAGCTCACTGTTGACGAATACTCCCGGGTCCATTCTGTACATGGCGTGGTACGCAGGCCGCATGTCACGCGAATAAAGTGATATCGCGCGCTCGCAGTGCGTTCGCGCGGCGAGCAGGTTTCCGGAGTACATCATCGACATCCCGGTGGCGATGTGTGCCCCGAGCAGCATCAGCGGGTCGTTCGACGCCTCGGCTGAACGGAGAAAATGTTCAGCCATCGTTCGCGCTTCCGGCTGGTCTCCGGAAACGAGGTAATACGCGAAGAGGCCCCAGATCACCGGCGCGAGCTGCGGCTGCTGTCCAAGCTCTTCAGCGAGCACTCGCGCCCGCGCCATCGCTGTGAGCACATCGGGTGCGGCGTATCCCTGGGTGGCCGCGAGGCTTGTGCCGAGTACGCTCTGGAGGGCAAGCTCGAGCGCCTGGCGCTCTGGGCTTTCTTCGACCTTTGCGAGCTGCGCGAGGCCGCGGCGCGAAAGCACAGCAGCTTCCTCGTTTGCGAAAACCTTCGCCGCGTTCCGCGCAGCCGCCGAAAAAAACCTGCTGGCCTTGTCAGGATCCCGCGCCGCCTCGAAGAGAAGTCCGAGCTCGGCGGCATACGGACCTGGAGCTCCCTTCTGGAACTTCAGCAGCGTCTCGCCCACTGCCTTGCTGAGCTGGACGCGGCGGGAAACGGAGAGGGAAGCGTAAAAAACGTTCTGGTAGAGCACGTGCACGAACCTGTACCGCGTCGTGAGCGTGCCATCGGCGAACTCGTGCTCGTCGCGCCTGAACACGAAGGTGTAGATGCGCTCGAGATCGACGAGTCGCTCCTCGACCTCCGCGGGATCGCGGCCCGTCGCGGCCGCGACCACCCCGGAATCGAAATCGTTTCCCTGAACCGATGCGGCAACGAGCAGCTGATTGTCCGCGTCCTCGAGCTGGCTGATTTTCCGCTGCACCATGCTGCGCATCGACTCCGGGAGGTCGCGCTCGAGGTCGGGCAGCGATCCGGCGATCGTCCACGTCCCGTTGCTTTCTCGAATGACGTCCTTCACACGGAGATATTCCGCGACGTCCGCCACGAACAGGGGGCTTCCCTCGGTTCTCGCATGGATCAGGCGCGCCACCTCGGGCGGAAACGCGCTTCCCGGGAATTTTAAAGCCAGAAGGGCACGAACCTCATTTTCGGTGAGGAAGGCGAGCGGCAGCTCACGCGCTACGCCGCGTGTCTGGAGGTCGAGCTTCAGCGCGAGGAATGGGTGCTGCGCAAGCTGCAGCTCTGACGGCCTGAACGTGATGATCGTGAACAGCCGGCTCGTGCCGAGTCGCGTCAACACATATGAAAGAAGATCGACTGTCGAGGCATCTGCCCAGTGAATGTCCTCGATGAAAAGGACGAGCGGCCGCTCCGCTGATATGCTGCCCAGGAACGCCACGAGCTCGCGCTTGAGGCGTTCCTGCGATGCAGGCGCGCCGGTCGATGCGCCCGGCCCCGTGTCGAATGGCGCAATCTGCTTCTGCCATGAAGGGGCGTTCGTTTCGAGCGCCGTTCTTATCGCATGGCCCGGATCGTCCCGGAGAAGATCCTCGATAGCGTCGAGAATCGGCAGGTACGCTTCGGCGCCGGCAAGTCTCTCCGAGCAGCGGCCGCGCGCAACGAGATGCGATGAGCTTCGCGCCAGCTCCGAAAGGAAGTCCTCGACGAGAGTTGTTTTCCCGATTCCCGGCTCGCCCGAGACACACACCATCGAGGCGCGACCGCCCGCGGCAAGGGCGAACTCCTCCCTGAGCGCTGCCTTTTCAATCTCGCGCCCGACGACATCTCCGCGCACCGGTGAAGGCATCGCTCCCGTGCCCTGGGCTGCAACCGGCTCGGCGATCGCGGAAAGCAGCGTCGCGACTTCAATCGCCGCTGGGCGCTTCGCCGCGGTTTTCGACAACATCCGCATTATCACCGCGTCGAACTCCTTGGGGAGGCGGGCGTTCGTGCGCGATGGTGCGACCGGTTCGCGAAGGATAATGGAGCTCAACACCGCCATGTCCGAGCTTGCGTCGAAGGGATGCCTGCCTGTTGCGAGCTCGTGGAGGACAATTCCGAGCGAGAAGATGTCGCTCGCGGGCGTGACCTCGTCGGCAGTGGCCTGCTCGGGCGACATGTAGCGCATCGTTCCCACGACCATCCCCGGGCGAGTGAGCCGCGTATCACCTGCCTGCTCGGCGCTGTCGGTGCTGGCGAGCTGGGCGATTCCGAAGTCGAGCACTTTTACATAGCCATCGTCGCGCACCATGATGTTCTCGGGCTTGATGTCGCGGTGCACGATTCCCGCCTCGTGCGCGACTGCGAGCGCCCGCGCAGCCTGTGATCCGACGTCCGCCACGGTGCGGGCCGGAACGCCATCTCTTCCCAGCTGCCTGAGCGTCCTCCCGCGAACGAGCTCCATCGCGATGAAATGGTGCCCGTCGGCCTCACCGATCGCGTAAATCGTGACGATGTTCGGATGGTTCAGGGCCGACGCGGCGCGCGCCTCCCTGACGAATCTCTCGAGCGCCTCGGGCTGAAACTTCGCACGTTGGGGAAGGATCTTGAGGACCAGCTCCCGCTCGAGGAGAGGATCGAGAGCCCGGTACACCTCTCCCATTCCTCCGGCGCTGAGGCGGGCGACGATCTCGTAGCGATCAAGGCTCTTACCTTCGGGAATCGAATCGCGTTGCATTGGTGAACAAACTTAGAGACGCGAGGCCTCCGGGGGGAACTACCAGCCGAGTATGAGCGCGAACATAAGGGGGGCAACGATGCTTGCGTCGCTCTCGATCACGAACTTCGGTGTGTCTACCGCAAGTTTTCCCCAGGTGATCTTTTCGTTGGGGACCGCGCCGGAGTAGGATCCGTAGCTCGTAGTCGAGTCGGAGATCTGGCAGAAATATCCCCACACGGGGATGTCGTCGCGCTGCAGGTCCTGGTGAAGCATCGGTACGACGCAGATCGGAAAGTCGCCGGCGATTCCTCCTCCTATCTGAAAGAATCCGATTGTGCCGTCCTGCGACGAGTCAGTGTACCACTCGGCAAGCGTCATCATGTATTCGATGCCGGTGCGCACGGTATGCACGTTCTTCACGTCGCCCGAGATGCAGTGGCCCGCGTACATGTTGCCGAGAGTCGAATCCTCCCAACCGGGCACGAACATCTGAATGTTCTTTTCGGCGGCGGCGACCATCCATGAGTTCTTCGGGTCGATCTGATAGCTGCCCTCGAGCGAGCCGTTGCGGAGGATCCGGTACATGAACTCGTGCGGAAAGAACCGCTCGCCGCGCCCGTCGGCGGCCACCCATTCGTCGAGAACGGCTTTCTCGATGCGGCGCATCGCCTCCATCTCCGGAATGCACGTATCGGTGACCCGGTTCATGTGCCGCTCGAGGAGTGCCTGCTCATCCTGGGGCGTCAGGTCGCGGTAATTCGGGACCCTCTCGTAGTGATCATGGGCGACGAGGTTGAAGATGTCCTCCTCGAGGTTCGCGCCGGTGCACGTTATCGCCTGGATCTTGTCCTGGCGGATCATTTCTGCGAGAGAGATTCCCAGCTCGGCGGTGGACATCGCGCCGGCGATCGTCACCATCATCTTTCCGCCGTTGTCGAGGTGGGCGGAGTAGGCGGCCGCGGCATCGACGAGTGTCGCAGCGTTGAAGTGGCGGTAGTGGTGCCTTATGAACGCAGAGACTGGGGAGTTGGTGGGCATCGTGTGATCGGGGCGATTGAGTAGAAGTCAAGATATCTCAACTGACTGCGGACTGCGGACGCACTGCGGACTGAGGACTGCGGACTACTGCGGACTGGGACAAGGGGCATAGTCAAAAAGTTCTTCTCGACCGCCCAGCATCGGCGTTCTAACTTCGGTGGCATGACGCTCAAGGCATTTGCAATCTTCGGGCTCGGCGTGCTTCTCGCCGCCACTCCTCTTGCGGGACAGGAGGGGGACACCGCTGTCGCTACAGTCGCCCGGGCGGAACAGCTTCGCAACGACAAGGAGTTTGCGCGCGCCGCCGAGATGCTCAGGCAGGTGCTCGCAACTGAACCTGAGAACGGCGACGCAGCACGGATACTGGCGCAGACTCTGTACTGGCTTGGCGACGTTCCCGGCGCGACTGCCGTCTACGAGAAGGCGCTCGCGATGCACCCGGATGACACGGCCGTGCGCCTGGATTATGCGCAGATGCTGGTCGAAACGCTCTCAAACGCGCGCGCAACGGAGATCCTCGAGCCACTCGTCAGGAATACGGCCACGAGGGCGCGCGCGGCAACTCTTGCCGGTACGATGTTCTACTGGCAGGGCGATCTGACCCGCGCCGCGACGCGGTTCAGGATGGCGCTTGCGGCTGACCCGAACGCGGCGGAAGCCGGGCGGCAGCTCGATGAGATTCGCGCCGTGTCTGCTCCATGGATCGCTCTTGGCGCAGGCGCTCTCACCGACGATCAGCCACTCGATCGTATTCAGGGAGAAGTCGAAGGTGGATTGTTAGTCACTCCGCTCCTCTCGATTGCTGCGCGCGCCCGGCCGAAACGGTTCGACATCGGCACGTTGGGGAAATACGACGTAATTGCCGGCGAGGTCGAGCTCTCCCACTACGCACCGGCAGCCCGACTCGAGACCCGCCTTGCAGCGGGAGGTGTGAACCATTCTGCAGGCGAGGGGTCGCGGATGTGGACGGGTAGGGCGCAGTTGCGATTGAGACTGCCGAACTTCTTCTCCATCGGAGCCCGGGGTGAACGTGCGCCATATCTGTGGACTGTCGCAAGCATCGAGCAACCTGTCATGACGGAGACCGGAACTGTTGCAGCGGCGCTCGACCGCCCTGATGGATGGCTCGGAGAAGCCGCTGTTCGCGTTGAGCAGTTTCCTGATCACAACAGAGTCACGTCGGTGTACGCCTGGCTTCTCGCACCCGTGCTCCGCACACAGCAGGCGAGGGCAAGCATCGGCTACTCGGCCGCGTCGCAGGACTCGAAGGAAACGAGATTCAACGGCCGGTACGACCCGTATTACACGCCCGAGAACATCGTCTCTCACTCGGCGCTTGTTTCCCTGTCCCTCGTGCCGACGCCTCGTTCAACTGTTACTGCGCGCGGCGCATGGGGATTCCATGCAACCGAAAGGGCGCCACGGATCGATTTGTCGGAGGTGTGGCCCGGCGCAACGGACCTCGTTCTCGTGCACCGCAAGTTCACTCCATGGGATGCGCATCTCACGTTCAGCGGCGCGGTGAGTGACGCGGTGACACTGTCCGCATCGGTCGATCGAATGCAGACCGCCTTCTACGCCGCGACGACCGGAAGTGTGCGACTCTCGTACAGGTTTCTGCCGAACACCTCACACTGAATACACACGAGTTGCGCGCACCGATCTGGCAGCGAACGGAGGCGCCGGGTGTCCGGCGCGGTGACCGCGTCGCGCTTGCGCTCCTGACCGGCGCCGGCATCGCGGCTACTCTCCGCCTGGCCGACTGGTGGTTCCGCGCCGAGCATGTTGCAAACGCGGCGCTGTTCGCCATGCTCTCGCTCGCATTCTGGTACGCAATGAGCCGCGTGATCCTCGGCTGGATCAACTACCTCGGAATCACGCGCGCATCTCATGTACCGGCACCGGAAGGCCTGACGGTTGCAATTTTCACCACGAGCTCGCCTGGTGAGCCGCTTGCGATGTTCGAGCGAACGCTCGCCGCGTGCGCGCAGGTGAGTTACCCGCACACGACTTACCTGCTCGACGACACACGCGACCCGCGGTACAGGGAGGTTGCGGAAAGATTCGGCGCGGTGTGGCTCGAGCTCGTCGACATCCCCGGCGCAAAGGCGGGGAAGATCAACCGCGCGCTCGAGATGACGACCGAGGAATTCATCCTCGTGCTCGACCCCGACCACATCCCCTTCCCGGAGCTGCTCCACCGCGTACTCGGACAGTTCAGCGATCCCCGCGTGGGTTTCGTCCAGGTTGCGCAGGCCTACTACAACCAGCAGCGGTCATTCACCGCTGCCGGGGCCGCAGAGCAGACTTACTCCTTCTACGGGCCGGGGCAGATGGGCCTTCACGGACACGGTGCTTGTCTCGCGATCGGCGCAAACTGCACGTTCCGGCGCACTGCTCTCGAGTCGATCGGCGGGCACGGAATCGGGCTCGCCGAAGATCTCGTAACAGCGATACGCATTCATTCGAAGGGCTGGTGCTCCGTCTACCTGCCTGAAGTCGTGAGTCGCGGCCTCGTTCCCGAAGATCTTGGCTCGTACTACAGGCAGCAGCTCAAATGGGCGCGCGGCGTGTACGAGGTTGCTTTCGTCGAGCTCCCGCATGCGCTGCGACCGCTGACGGGCCGGCAGCGACTCGCCTACCTGACTGTCGGCACCTATTACCTCTTTGGTGCGACAACATTTCTGTTTCTCCTCTTTCCGTACATTTACCTGTGGACCGGAATGCAGCCCGCATCGATGCGCTTCGGTGAGTTCATTCTCGCAGCGAGCCCTGTCGGCGTGATCGGAGCCGCGATCTACCTGTTCGCTCAACGATGGCTGTCGGGCGGAGCTGCCGAGCGCGGCCTGCACTGGCGCGGGCTCGTACTGAAAATCGCCTGCTGGCCCGTTTATCTCACGGGAACGCTGCTCGCCCTGGTCCGGGCCGAGATCCCTTATGTGCCAACGGAAAAACGCGCGGTGCGCGGACGGCTCGTTCGCCTCGCGTGGCCTCAGCTTCTCCTCATTGCCGTCTATCTCGCTACGCTCGTGCGGATAACTAACGTGAGAATATTCGATACCTCCGAGGGTGTCCTGGAGTTGACGAGCGAAGCAACCTGGGGAATGGTTGCCTTCGCAACGATTCCCGTGCTGATGTCGCTCGGCGCACTCTTCGCCGCGTGGCAATCGTCCCGCGCACCGCGGCGGGACGATCCGTGGGATTCGATAGAACAACCGGGGAGAGCGAAGACGTGAAAAGGCGCGCTCGAATCGGGCTCGTGCTTGCCGGGATCGCCGCGGGAGTCGGAGCCGTCTACCTGCTTACTGCCATGAGCTCGGCGGCTGGAGGCCCCATCGCGGCCGGGCTCCAGCGAGCAGGGGCCCTGGTTGGGTCGATCGAGCATAGAGTGCGCGCGAGGATCCGCGGGCCGGGAAGAGCAGCCGGGCTCGCCTGGCTCGACCGGAGCAACATCGGGTACCTGAAGAATCCCGATTCCGTTCTCCTCGGTGCGTACGACGGGAGGTTGCCGGCAAGTCTCGACGGCGTAATCGATCTCGAGTCGCAAATCGGCGTGACGCTTCCCCTGATTCAGCTTTACGCCGCGTGGGGTGACGAGCCGGAGCACCAGTTCCCGCTCGTGATGGCGAACGCGGTTTGGAGCATCGGGTCGGTCCCCATGATCACCTGGGAGCCGTGGCTCACCGAGTTCGACGGAAGAAGACGGACCTACCTGCCGCTGCGCGAGGCGCGGGACAATCACGGGCTCGCTGCCATCGCGCGTGGCGACTACGACTTCTACGTCGACGAATGGGCGGAATCAGCCGCACGATTCGGAAGGCCTCTATACCTGCGGTTCGCGCACGAGATGAACGATCCATACAGGTACCCGTGGGGCCCGCAGAACAACACGAAGGAAGAGTTCGTCGCCGCATGGCGGCGTGTCGTCACGAGATTCCGCGCGGCCGGCGCGACGAACGTGATCTGGGTGTGGTCGCCACACGTCGCCTACGAGTACTGGGACCTCTATTATCCCGGCGCCGGAACGGTCGACTGGGTCGCTACCGGAGTGCTCAACTTCGGACCGATCGCGCAATGGTCACGATGGTGGACCTTCGACGAGATATTCGGCACGAAGTACCAGACGCTCGCCGCTTTCGGAAAACCGGTCATGATTGCGGAGTTCGGATCGCTCGCGGTTGGCGGCGACCGCGCCGTGTGGTACACGGATGCGTTGAGTGATCTTCCGGCGTCATATCCTGCAGTGAAGTCGCTTCTGTTCTTCGAGACGGGCTCGGATCAGACTGTCACATACCAGAAGGTCGACTGGCGCATCGCCGCTGACACGACGGTCGCGGCTGCAGTAGCACAGGCAGTCGCATCATGGGCACCTTCATCAAAAGGAACTCGATGAGAGAAGAAAACCCGTCACTCGTTTCACTCGGCGACATTCGGGCCGCGGCCGGCGCGCTGAAGGGAGTCGCGATAAGAACGCCGATCCTCTACGACCAGGTGCTGAGCGACAAGCTTGGCTTGCCTGTCTGCTACAAGGCGGAAAGTCTCCAGCGAGCGGGAGCGTTCAAGTTTCGCGGAGCTTACAACTTCCTCCGCTCGCTTCCGGAAAAGGCGCGGCAGCGCGGAGTGATCGCTCCGTCGTCGGGAAATCACGGCCAGGGAGTCGCAATGGCCGCAAAGATCTTCGGCGTGCCTTCGACTGTCGTGATGCCGACGAATGCGAGCCAGGCGAAGCGCGCCGGCGCGGAGCGTCTCGGCGCCCGCGTCGTGTTATGCGGTACGACGACTCACGAGCGCGCCGAGAAGGCACACGAGATAGCGGCGGAAGAAGGGCTCGTTTTCGTCCATCCATACGATGACCCAGCGATCATAGCGGGGCAGGGGACTGTCGGGCTCGAGATCGTGGAGGAGCTTCCAGATGTATCGACAGTCCTCGTGCCCGTCGGCGGCGGGGGACTGAGCGCCGGCGTTGCGACAGCGATAAAGCTGCTTGCCCCCGGAGTCCGCATCGTCGGGGTAGAGCCGGTCAGCGCGCCGAAGCTTCACGCTGCGCGTGAGAAAGGGAAGCCGGTGCGCCTGACCGCGACTGGCGGGCTTGCCGACGGACTTCAGGCGAGCGAGATCGGGGGCCTGACCTTCCAGCATCACCAGGCGTACCTGGATGAAGTGGTGCTGGTTGACGATGCGCCGCTGGTCGAGGCGATGCGCCACCTGCTCGACCGGCTCAAGGTTGTAGTCGAGCCGAGCGGCGCGATCACCGCCGCGGCCGTGATGACCGGAGTGGTGAAGCCGGCCGGAATCACCGTGGCGGTTCTGAGCGGTGGAAATATCGAATGGGAAGGACTGACTCAGCTCTTCGGAGAAGCGCCGCACCTGCCGGCCCTGTAATCCCGGGGCAGGCATTCGAAGAAGTCGGTGGCCCAGAGTCCGCGTTTCGCCTTCCTCGCGTCACCAACCGCCTGCCTTATGCGGTCGGCGTACTTCACGTTCGGTGGATACACCAGTGCCGTAACGTAGCCCGACCGGGCCATCTCCTCATTGATCATCCTGCCGTCTTTCAGGTAAGCGTAGGCGAGGAGCCGCTCATAGTCGTCGCGCGGCCTCATATCAGTCTCGATAGTGATGAGCGTGCCAACAGGAGCGAGAGCCTCGAGCGCCGATCGCGCCTGGCGGCCCGGTCCTCCTTGTGCGATTTCAGGAGCGTCTATCATCAGGAGACGAACGCGGCCAGTTGCGCCGCAGTGAAACGAGTCGCCGTCGGAGATCCGGGAGACGCGGCACTCAACCGCCTCGGACTTTGTTTGCGCAGTCCTCGCGTCGGCAGTGTCGGCCGGAGAGCATCCAGTCGCGAGAATAGCGACCGGGAGCGCGAGTCGAACCAGACGGGTCAGAGCTGGCTCGTGCAGTACGCGCAGCGCGACGCAGCTGCGTCAACTTCCATCTTGCAGAACTGGCAGCTGCGCGCCGGTGGGGCGGGGGGTCCCTCGAACAGCTTGGCGATGCGCCACACGATTAACGCGATGATCAGAAAATTGACGAGCGCGCTCGCGAAGTTCCCCACTCCAAACTCCACCGGTCCCACCGCCCACTTCGCCTCCTGCCAGTTACCAGCCGGAGAGCCCGCGGCGATGATCGGCATTATGAAGTCGTCGACGACCGACTGGACCACTTTTCCAACCGCGCCCCCGAGCACCACGGCGAGCGCGAGTGCCAGAAAGTTCTGCTTTACAATAAAATCCCGGAAGTCACGCATCATCGAAGCACCGGTTTTGAAGGTTCCGGTAGAGTAAGCCGTTCCGGTGTTCCGGGATAGGCCGGTGGCCGGTGTCAACTACTAGTGGACTGTAACTCAAGTTCAGGATGCACGGATTCGGTGCTTGGGATTGCTGTATGCCCACTGAATGGGTTGGCACGTTTTGTTATGCTGGCGGATGTACTGCATGAGCTTGCGGCGGAGATCGGCCGTCGAGGTGAAGATCCCGCGCGCGATCATGTCGCGCTCGATCTTGGAGAACCACAGTTCGACTTGGTTGAGCCAGGAGCTGTAGGTCGGGGTGTAGTGCATGTGCACGCGTGGATGCGCATCCAGCCACGCACTGACGGCTTTGGTTTTATGCGCCGAGAGGTTATCGGCGATGAAATGGATCTCCCGATGAACGGACTGCGTGGCCACCAGCCGGTTGAGAAAGCGCAGGAACTCGGCGCTCGTGTGACGGGCCGCCGTCATACCTTCGACGCGGCCCGTGCCAACCTCGAGGGCGGCATAGAGCGAGAGCGTGCCGTTGCGCTTGTACTCGAAGCCATGGCGCTCGGCGCGGCCTGGCGACAGCGGCAAGACGGGGTCGAGCCGGTCCAGCGCCTGAATTGCCGTCTTCTCATCGACGGAGAACACCACGGCGTTGACCGGCGGCGTGAGATACAAGCCGATCACATCCGCGGCTTTTGTCTCGAAGTCAGGATCGTCGCTCGTGACGTACCGCTCCAAGCGGTGTGGCTTAAGCCCGGCCCGCTGCCACACGCGATGCACTGTGACATGACTGACGCCGGTCAGCTTCGCCATGCGCCGCGTCGTCCAGTGGGTGAAGGGCGCCGGCGGAGGTTCCTGCGTCCTGGCGAGAATTTTCGCTTCGATGCGCGGGTCGAGACGGTCGGGACGGCCGCTCCTTGGCAAATCGCCAAGCGCGGGGAGGCCTCCCGTCACAACACGCTGTTTCCAGCGCGCTATGTACGTATCGGTGACACCCAGCGCCGCGCCGATCTCGGCGTACGATTTCCCATCGGCGAGAGCGAGGATTACGCGGGCCCGTCGCACGAGTCCGGCGGCAATAGTCGTCGCACGCAACATCCCGGTCAGTATCCGGCGGTCATCGGCCGACAGCATGAGATCCATCGTGATGGCAAACATGCGACGATCGACAGCAAGATGCATGCTCCCATTACTTCAGTAACAGCCCACTAGTGTTTACTCGGCTGCCCAGATTAAGATGAAAGGTTGTTTCCCAACCCCTCAGGTATGCCAAGCACCCGCCCCGAAAATCCGAAGCCCTCTTATGTGACCCCTTCCGTCGGCGTGGTAGCACGCGCGATGATGGTGGCGGTCGCAATAGTGATCGGAGCGGGGTGCACCGACGGCACCGGGCCGCTTCCCGGCGTTGCATCGGTCAGTGTGAGTCCTTCCCCGGTCAGCCTCGTTACCGGCGGCACCCAGATGCTGGTGGCCGTCGCGAAGACCGCATCGGGCGAAACTCTCGCGGGAAAGGCCACGGCGTGGTCGAGCTCAGATGAGTCGAAGGTAACTGTCGCCGGCGGGCTCCTGACCGCTGTAGCGATCGGTGCGGCAACCGTCACTGCCTCGGTCGAGGGCGTTCAGGCCACGGTCGATGTACAGGTCAAGGACGGCGCGGTGGTCGGAGCCGGTGGTCTGACCTTCTCGGACATTTCCGGAAAGCTGACCATTGCTGTCCCGCCAGGCGCGGTGGCGCAGCCGATGAGCCTCACAGTCGAGCCGGCTTCGAACCCTTCGTCGAGCGTGCGTCTTCTTGGGGGCAGCGCATTCACGATCGGCCCGGCTGCGGTTTCGTTCGCCCAACCGGTTGCGATCACCATCGCTTACGATGCCTCCCTGGTGCCCTCCGGCTACGCCGAGAGCGAGCTCCAGCTTTACGAAGTCACCGGTGGCGGATGGCAGCTTGTCGAAGGCAGCGCCGCGGACACTGACGCGAAGACAGTCACCGGCAGCGTGAGCGGGGCCGGAACCTTCGCCGTGATGGCCCGACCGAAGGTCGAGACTGTCGCGGTAACCGGATCGGCTGGAAGTATCGCCGTTCCAGCAACGCAGCTGCTCGTCGCGACGGTGAGGGACGTCGAAGGTTTGCAGCTGGCTCGCCCGGTTTCATGGGAAAGCTCTGACCCGTTGGTCGCCTCAGTGAATGAATCAGGATTGGTTACCGCGAACGCTCCCGGCTCCGCCACGGTCACCGCCACCTCCGAGGGAAAGTCCGGCTCGGCGACGATCGTCGTCACGACCGGGCCGCCGTCGAAGCTCGTCCCGTTTGCGGGGAACAACCAGACCGCCCGGCCCGGGACGGCTGTTGCGAACCCTCCGTCGATGATGGTGACAGATGCCGCCGGATTCCCGGTGCCCGGGGTGAGTGTCACATTCGCTGTCACCGCTGGTGGAGGGACGCTCACCGGCGCGGTCGCGACAACAAACTCCGCGGGGATCGCGGCGGTTGGAAGCTGGACCCTCGGCGCCGCCGTCGGCCTCAACTCGCTTAGCGCGTCATCGGCGGGACTCGAGGGAAGCCCGTTCGTGTTCAACGCGACATCCGCGATCCCCGCGCCGACGACGATGGTGGTCGCTGCAGGCGACAACCAAAGCGGACAGCCCGGAGATGTTCTTCCCGTTTCACCGTCGGTGAAGGTCACTGACGCTGAGGGCGCGCCGGCGGCCGGTGTGGTGGTGCAGTTCGCGGTCGCTTCAGGCGGCGGAAGCATCACCGGAGCGTCGGCGACTACGGGCAGCGATGGCGTCGCGACCGCGGGGACCTGGACGCTCGGGCCTGCCGGCGGGGCGAACACCGTCGTCGCAACATCCCCCGAGCTCCCCGGCGTCGCTGTGACATTCAACGCCTCGGCAGGACCTCCGCCGGCAGTGAAAATCGAGCCGTCGGACGGTTTCGGGCAAAGTGGGACTGTCGATGCGTTCGTCGCAAATCCCCCGTCCGTGCTCGTGACTGATGCAAGCGGGGCTCCGGTCGCAGGAGTCGCGGTGACATGGACAGTCGGGATCGGCGGCGGGTCAGTGGTCGGTGCCGAGTCGGTGACTGATGCGTTCGGTATCGCGAGGGTCGGTGGTTGGCGGCTCGGTCCTGCGCCAGGACAGAACACGCTTCTCGCCACCGCGGGGGGTCTCACCGGGAGTCCCGTTGTGTTTGGGGCCACTGGCGTTGCCGCCGCGGCGTCGGCGATGACGCTGAATGCCGGCAATAACCAGAGCGCGGTCGCAGGTCAGGCCGTTCCGGTTCCGCCGTCGGTGAAGATCACAGATGCATCGGGCAACCCGGTCGCCGGGGTGAACGTGACATTCACAGTCACAAGCGGCGGTGGCTCGGTCAGCGGTGGGTCAACTGTGTCTGACGCTGCTGGAATCGCGACAGTTGGCAGCTGGACACTCGGTTTCGGCGGCAACTCGCTTTCCGCATCGTCACCGGGTCTCAGCGGCAGTCCAGTGATTTTCACCGCGACGGGCGCGGCGGAAGTTCAGATCGTGACGTTCGGCGACTCGAACACCGACCTGGGATTTCAGGGAACGCAGTCGGCTCCATCTGTCGCTTCTTACGTGTCGGCGGCGAGCCCGTCGATCAAACTTTCTCCGGGCGCACCTCACAGCACGCTTCAGCTTGCCGGAAAAATCGAAGCAAGGTGGAAGGCGAGCAGCTCAAGAACGATAAGGGTCGCGAATCACGGAATCACCGGCACTTCGACAGGGACGGGCCGGAGCGGACTCGGTGCGCCTCATGCGCTCGAGCAGGTCGGGGGTGTGTCCCGGTTCCGCGGCGAGGTGATGGGCGATGCGTATCCGTGGAGCGGCGGCGAGCCGGTCAACTCCTTCTATCCGTCGGGAGCGATCCAGCGAACTCAGGCGTTCGTTCCCCGCTCGAGTGATTTCGCCTACGTGTCGATGGGCACCAACGATATCGGGGCAGGCGTTGCAACTGCGACGATCTCGGGGAACCTGGCGGCGATGATCGGGGAATGGACCGGCCGCGGCCTGCCTGCGAACAAGTTCCTCATCACAACGATCCCTCCCAGGCGGCCGGGCACTGAGAGCGCGAACATCCCCGACCTCAATGCGAAGATCCGGGCGCTCGCCTCGTCGACGGGAGCCCGCCTTATCGACCTTGCGGCGTTCGTTTCTGACGACGACGGACTCACGTGGAAATCAGCGGCATTTTACGTCGAGGGAGACCAGCTGCTGCACTACTCCGAGGCCGTGCGTGACTGGCTGGCGGATCAGGTCGTCTCCGTGATGCTTTCGTTCTGAGTCCGGTCCGGCCCTTTCGGTCATCGCTGGTGTATCAGACATCGCTGACCGAGCTGACTCTTTCAAGGTTCGGGTTAGTAAGCGGGTTGGGGTGGATTGGGGCGGATTTGAGCGGATCGGAACTGGGACACTCAAACAGAGCGTGTTCTAACTGGTCTCACCCCCTTTGCTTTTCAGTCTTTCGCTAGTCGATCCCGGCACGGAAATCTCCCTGGGGAATGTTGTTCACCCCAGGATTTAGTTAAAATGAAGGGCTGTACCCTACCCTCGTCAAAATCTCCATTTGCCCCGTCCCCAGCACGACTTCAAGCCAGTAGCTGAAGCCGCCGACCAGCAGTCGGGTCAAGTCACGCGGCCGTCTCGGAAATCCAAACGGAATCGGTCGCGGTCCCGCCGGTGGACCGTAATGCAGGCCGCCGTCGCGCTTGCCGTTTTTGGCGCAGCATGCGATGTAGGGACAGCGCCTCCGCCGCAGGTCGCGACAGTATCGATAAGCACACCTCCTCCCGTGGACCTCGTGCCCGGCGGAACGCAGATGCTCGTCGCGGTCCCGAAGGACGCAAAGGGCACGACTCTCTCCGGCCGGATCACCGGCTGGTCGAGCTCCGACGAGTCGAAGGTCACTGTTGCCGCCGGTCTCGTGAGCGGAGTGTCGATCGGCACCGCGACGGTCACCGTATCCGTCGAAGGTCGCACCGCATCGATAGAGGTGAGGGTCAGGTACGGTGCAGTCGTCGATGGGACCGGGAAGACCGTCTCCGATGAATCTGGCGCCCTCACTATAGTAGTCCCGGCGAATGCTTTCGCGCAGGCGACCAATGTTTCGATTTCCCCGGCAGGCACAACGCCTCCCAGCGCGCGTCTTGTTCCAGGGACGGCGTTCGATGTTGGGCCGGCGGCGGCGACCCTTGCTCAGCCCGCGATCCTGACCATCAAATACGATCCAACGCTCGTGCCGCCCGGCAACCCCGAGAGCGAGCTCCAGCTCTACGAGGTCGTAAGCGGAGGATGGAGGGTCGTGACTGGCAGCACTGTCAACACCGACACGAAGACAGTATCGGGCAACATCACCCGACTTGGCACCTATGCGGTGATGACGCGGCCAAGAGTCGAAACTGTTGCTATCGAGGGTGATCTCACTCCGATACCTGTCGTCACAACGCGACAGCTCATCGCGAACGTGAAGGACAATGAGGGAACGACGCTATCGCGTGCTGTCTCCTGGTCGAGCTCGAATCCGGCCGTGGCGACTGTGGGTGCGGCGACCGGACTTGTCAGTGCCAAGACCCCCGGCTCGACAACGATAACCGCTGTCTCGGAGGGCAAGTCAGGAACTGCCACCATTTCGGTGGTAGCCGGACCGCCCGCGAAACTCGTCGCCATCGCCGGCAACCACCAGTCTGTCGCGGTGGGTGCCACAGTGCCGGTCAGGCCGATGGTGAGAGTGACAGACGCGGGTGACAACCCGATCGGCGGTGTTCCTGTGACTTTTGTTGTCACATCCGGCGGCGGTTCTGTCGTCGGCGGAACGACGACGACCGATGTCGAGGGAGTTGCAGCTGTCGGGAGCTGGACTCTCGGCCCTGCGGCGGGACCTAATTCGCTTACAGCAACGTCTTCGGCGATCGCGGGAGTGTCGCTTGTGTTCGAGGCTGCCGCGGGCGCCGGCGCTGCGTCGAGAATTGAGGCCGTTGCTGGAACGGGCCAGACCGCGACTGCAGGTGGCCTCGTGGCAACGGCTCCTTCCGTCAAGGTTACCGACGCCAGTGGAAACTTCATCGCCGGAGTCGCTGTCACATTTACGCCCTCGGCAGGCAGCGGCTCGGTCACCGGCGGCGCGGCCGTGACAAATGCTGCCGGAATCGCGACAGTCGGCAGCTGGCGGCTCGGTCCGACGCCTGGGGCGCAATCACTGCTTGCGTCGGCGTCGGGGCTGACGGGGAGCCCGGTCACATTCACTGCGACGGCGGTGGCGCCTGTCGCTGCGAACATTGCCGGTTTCGCCGGAAATAATCAGACAGCCCGACCAGATTTTGCGGTGACTGTCCCGCCGTCGGTGATCGTGACTGACGCGGCGGGAGTTCCAGTGCCGGGTGTCTCTGTCACATTCGCTGTTACGGCTGGAGGCGGCTCGCTCGAGGGCGCCGCGGCCATTACGAACGTCAACGGCATTGCGGCAGTCACGAGCTGGCGGCTTGGTTCCGCGCAGGGACCGAACACGGTGACTGCGACTGCAGCCGGACTGGCCGGTAGCCCCGTGGTCTTCAATGCGACGGCTGTCGCTCTTCCGCCGACGGCAATGGTCATAAGCGCGGGGAACAATCAGACCGCGATTGCCGGCCAGCCTGTCGCGATCAAGCCGTCAGTCCGCGTGATCGACGCCCTGGGTGTGGGAGTACCGAACGTCACAGTGACGTTCTCGATCCGCAGCGGGTCGGGCACGATCACCGATGCGACGCCGGCTACAAACGCTTCAGGTATTGCGACTCTCGGGAACTGGGTGCTTGGTATCGGGGGGAACTCCCTGTTCGCGTCGGTTCCGGGACTCAGCGGCGATCCGCTCGTCTTCGTCGCGCTCGGTACCGCGCAGATCCAGATCGTCACATTCGGCGACTCGAACACCGACATTGGATTCGAGGGAACGAGCCCGCTCAAGCGGGTGAGCTCCTATGTGTCGAGCAGCGATCCCGCGATACGCCTCAGCGCCAGTGCGCCGAACAGCGCGCTGCAGCTTGCGGGTAAGATCGAGGCGCGCTGGCAGGCAAACCGGAGCGAGACGATTCGCGCTGTGAATCACGGAATCTCGGGTACGTTGTCGGGCGCCGGCCGCACGATCGTCTTTGCGCCGAATGCGAGAGAATCTGTCGGTGGCATCACGCGGTACCAGGGCGAAGTACTCGGGATGGGTTACCCATGGAACGGAGGAGAGCCCGTCAACGACTTCTACCCGACCGGCAGCATCCTGCGGGTCAATGCGTTCACGCCTCGCAGCCAGGACTTCGCTTACGTCTCAATCGGCACGAATGACGTGCTTCATAGCGTGCCGATAACAACGGCCAAGGTGAACCTCGAGATCATGATCGACCAGTGGATTGCGATGGGACATTCGCCATCCCGGTTCATGATCACTACACTGCCGCCCCTCGGCTCGTTGGGAAATCCGTCGATCTCCAATCTCAATTCGTTGATCAGGACTCTCGCTGCGCAGAAGGGTGTCCGGTTGATTGACATCGCGGCGCTGACTTCGGCGAACGGACTGACCTGGACGAACAGCAGCCTGCACGTCGGCGATTTCACTCACTACTCCGAATCGGTGCGCAACACCATCGCCGACCAGGTTGTCTCGATCATGATGGGGGCGACGCCGTAGGACGCCGGGCAAGCAGCACCCTGTCGTTCTCGTAAAGGATCCAGGACGGGTCGACGGGATAAGCCGAAAGCATCGATTTCTCGACGAGGATCAACCTGCCTTGCGGTGAGACCTCGTCGATGTCATAAAGGCGGCCGTCGTGCGTGTGAACATCGGCGGTGTCCACCGCTGGCAGGTAGAGATTCTGCGATATCCCGGTGAATGCCGGGAAGGGCGTGGCCATCAGATTCGAGCGCGGGGCGACATGGTCGATGTAGTCGTCGGGCCCGATGGTTCCGTCGTTTACCATCGACCTCAGCTTCGTGAACAGCTCGCGATCTTCCGCGCTCACGATTCGCCGCGGATCCCCCCAGCCGCGCCAGTAACCCCTCGCTGCAAGCTGAAGCTGCCACTTCGTCATCGCGTAGAGACCGCCCGCGGAATGTTGCGGATCCTGTCGGAGCAGGGCGGATGTGGGCAGGATGAGGACAGCAAGAACGTAGGCTCTCGCGAGTCGCCGCCGAGGTGCGTCAGCCCACAGGCGCACCATCAGCGCTGAAGCCGAGACAGCCAGCAGCGGCGAAAGCCAGAAATCCATTCCCTTCAGCGGGAACTCGAACCGGAACGATGCAATCGTGACAGGGTGAAGCTCGAGATACGGTATCAGCCACAGGGGAAGGCTGGCAGCGAGAATCGCCGCTCCGGCGAACAGTGCCGGCGCACTCGCTTTGCGGATTGAAAGGACTATCAATGCCAGCGTGAGGCCCGCGGGGACGGGAAAGCCGACAAGCTGTTGAATCAGGAAAGACTGACGTCCCCACGCAAAGAAGTCCCACTCGAGCGCGAGGGCGGATGCTGCAGCGAATGCGGGCAGCGCAACGAAGATGCCCCGCCATTTGAACGTCCGCTCGCTCAAGTCGGATGCGCCATCAACTATGCGGCCCTGTCTCAGGATCAGCGGGATCAGGGCGAGCAGCAGAAGTCCCGTCACGAGCGCGACGTTGTTGCGGGGCCACCACGTCCAGAGAAGCGGTGCTCCCGCCGCGACCCCTGCCCCGATCGCCACCAGATAGTTTCGCGTGTTGCGGAAGCTGTCAGACCACCATACGGTCACGGCGATGAGCAGAACCGCGAGCACCGTGAACATCCCCTCGAAGGGATGGGCGAGCACACCGGCAGCCGCGGCGACAGCGCACTCGAGTGCAATTCGAAGGTTGCCCGGCCTGCGGTAAAGCTCGACCGCTCTCGCGAGCGCGATCAGCGCGAAGGTCATCTGCCAGACGGTCGACCGCGAGCCCTGAACGTGCAGATACTGGTATGTGAGAACCCACGATGCTGCTGCGAGCCATCCCGCGTCGCGGTGTTGAGGGGAAAGGACCTGTCCAAGCCGGTATGCCGCAAGCAGCGTCATCAACAGCGTCGGTACCAGCGCGGCCGCGAGCACCTCGTATGCGTCGAGATCCGTAAGTCGCGCGAGCAACCCGAAAAATCCGGTGTACAGCGGAGTCGCGCGGTTAACCGGATAAAGCGCCGAGGGAAGTGCGCTGGCGGGATCGAAAGTGGAGAATGTGACGAGTCGCTGGATTGGCGCGATGTTGCCCTCCAGCACGTCCATCCACGACGGGACCGGGCACGTCAGCGAGATCAGCAGCGGGCCCGCCGTCAGCACGAAGAACGGGAGGGCCCTCCAGCCGGGCTTCCGCATCGATATAGGCAGAACGAAAGACTTCCGGCCACGCGCGAGAATCGGGAGAAAAACCCCGATCCAGAGCATTGGCTGGGAATAAAACCCCGTTGCACCCAGGCAATACATGAGAAGAAGCGAATAGAGCGCCCCCCACATGTACGACATGAGAAGGACGTCTGCCGGATGACGGCTCTCTTCCACGCGCGGATGCGGCGACACCGAGCCGGCGATCTGCCACACCTGATATCCGGCCCACGTGACGACCGCAGTCGCCAGGAAGACGAGAAGCACATTGACGGCAAGCGACGGACCCAGCTCGATCATTGCGCGTGCTGCGTCGCGCACGAGGTTTATTGCCGGCATCGCAGTCAATCTGATCGCGCCGGCAACAACCGGCAAACGAAATAGTTCAGGCCAGGCTCCACTCGCGTACCCTCTCGACGCGGTCGGCGTCCGCCTCGAGCGCGCGCTGGGCCGCGGACACTCCGACTGGCGCGAAGATGATGCGCTCGCCAGGCAACTTCTGCGACAGTCCGCCAAGGTCCGCGGTGATCACTGCGCCAGCGATGAGGTAACCGCCAATAGTCGGAGCATCGGCCATGAGAACTATAGGCTGGCCGCCCGGCGGAAGCTGAATTACACCGGCGCAAACCGGCTCCGATGTCACCGACTCCCCCGGTTGCGACTCAGTTGACTCAAGCCGGTAACCCGTTCGATCAGATGCGGGGGAGACAGTCCACTCGCTGCGAAGCTCGATCGATTCGCGCGGTACGTATCTGACTGACTCGATTCGCACAAGCGGGCGCAACTCGGCCGGAAGCGGGTCGGTCACCTGATGCCGCTTCCGGCGCGCGGGATCGAGTGTGGCGATCGAGTCGCCCGACTTGAGTCGCCGGCCCTCGAGACCTCCAAGGCCGCCGGGCACGTACGTTGACCGGCTGCCAAGCGCGAGAGGCACGTCGAACCCGCCGGCGACTGCGATATAGATGAATCTCCCTGCATCGGGTGCGCCGACTACAAGCTTGTCTCCGGCCTCGGCAGTGTACGCGCGCCACGGCTCGAGGTCGCGACCGCTGAGTGCCAGACCGCCGGCCGCCCCGCCTACCGCGAATGTCGTGGGGCGGCCGAATTCAATCTCGCCACCGCTCAACGCCCATTCGATTGCCGAGCACGCTGGTTCGTTGGCAAGCATTGCATTCAGCGTGAAAAACGTTGGCAGGTCCATCGCTCCCGCCTTCGGGACTCCGCTGTCGAGGAACCCGGTTCTTCCCGAATCCTGGACCGTTGCATAAGCGGGTGCTCGCAGGATGTTCAGCACGGCTCGAACCGCACGCGGTCTCCCGCCTTGAACAGCGCGGGCTGCTCGCGGTTTGGGTCGAAGAGAATGGCGCTCGTGGTGCCGATGAGATTCCATCCCCCGGGAGTTGACGCTGGATATATCCCGGTCTGGCGGTCCGCTATTGCGACAGACCCTGGAGGAACCCGCTTGCGGGGGGATTCGCGCCGCGGGAGGGACAGCCGTTCGTCGATCGTGCCAAGATACGCGAAGCCCGGCACGAACCCTATGACGTAGGCGCGGTACTCGGGCTCGCTGTGAATGCTGATCACCTCATCGATCGAGAGCCCGGTCCTGGTCGCGACCTCCTCGATGTCCTCGCCGTCGTAGCGAACCTCGATGATGTGAAGTGTCGCGTCATCCGCAGCGGGCCGCGCAGAATCACGCAACGAGATGAGAGAGGAAATTCGCTCGCTCAGGTCGGCGTATCCGATGACGAGAGGATCGTAAAAAACGGCGAGCGCCGCATAGGAGGGGACGACATCTGTCACGCCGATGATTGCCGCTGCGCGGATTTCAGATGACCGCCCGACCACGTGCGAGCTGAGCTCGTCGCTGATGCCTTCGCCGAACGATACGGAGATAACGCGATCGCCCAGCGGCGACAGGACGGGCTCGTTCATGTGAAGGAGCGAATCAGGATGCCCGAAGACTCGAGAGACCTTCTCACCGCCGTGATCATCTCAGCTGCGTTCACGCTGTCGCCATGCACGCACAGCGAGTCGACTTCAGCGGGGATGTCGGCTCCGTCGATAGTCTCGACCGTGCCTTCGACCGCCATCCGCACAGCGCGCGACGCCGCAAGCGATGGATCAGCGATCACCGACCCGTCAACCTCCCGCGGAACGAGCGATCCGTTCCGATCATATGCCCGGTCTATGAATCCCTCGTTCGCCACGACGAGCCCCGCCTCGGCCGCCCATCGGCCCATCGCGCTACCCGGCAGCGTCATGACGGCGAGGCTCGAATCGAGCCTTGAAATGCAGTCGGCGATCACACGAGCCAGCTCATCGTCCGCCGCCGCCCTGTTGTAAAGGGCCCCGTGGAGCTTCACGTAGCGAACGGTGGTGCCGGCCCGATCGCAGGCATCAGCGAGAAGCTGGATCTGCCGGCGCACCGAGTCTGCCACAACTTCGGGCGGTATGTCGAGGGTTCTTCGGCCGAAACCCTCGCGGTCCTCGTACGATGGATGAGCCCCGACCGCCACGCCGAGGGCAGCTGCCGCGCGCGCAGTTGTCTCCATGACCGCGGGCGAGCCGGCGTGAGCGCCGCAGGCAATGTTTGCCGACGACACGACGCGAAGCAGCGCCTCATCGCTCGTCTGACGGTCGCCATCGTGCTCGCCGAGGTCGGCGTTGAGGTCTATCGATCTGATCTGATGCGCTCGCGGTAGTTGTGAGGATTCACTGGTGTCTCCAAGATATGCCCCATGAAGAACAGTGTGGAAGCCGAAAAGGCGCCGCGCGGCGTCTGGCGGGTTATCGCGGCATCGACGGCCGGAACGATGATCGAATGGTACGACTTCTTCATCTTCGGCAGCCTCGCGACAATTCTCGCTACTCAGTTCTACCCCTCTGACAACGCGACCGCCGGCTTTCTCAAGACACTTGCGACGTTCGGCGTGGGATTCGCCGTCCGCCCGCTCGGTGCACTTGTCTTCGGGCGCATCGGCGATCTGGTCGGAAGGAAGATCGCGTTTCTCGCGACGCTTCTCATTATGGGCGGCTCGACAGCCGCCATAGGATTTCTTCCGGGATACGCCACCATAGGCATCGCGGCGCCGATAATTCTCGTCATCCTGCGCCTTCTGCAGGGACTCGCGCTGGGCGGCGAATACGGCGGAGCCGCAGTTTATGTAGCCGAACATGTGCCGGATTCGCGGCGCGGCTTCTATACGAGCTTCATCCAGACGACCGCGACACTGGGGCTCTTCGTCTCCCTCATCGTGATACTCATCACTCGCCGTGTCACCGGCGAGGAAGCATTCGCCGACTGGGCGTGGCGTGTACCGTTTCTCCTTTCCGTCGCCCTCGTAATGGTCTCTTTCTATATAAGGCGGCAGCTCGGCGAGTCGCCCCTGTATGCGAAGCTCAAGGCGCAGGGAGGCGCATCGACAACGCCGATCCGCGACAGCTTCAATACATGGCCGAAGTGGCGCCTCGTCCTGATAATTCTTTTCGGAGTAACCGCCGGTCAGGCGGTGACGTGGTACACGAGCCAGTTCTACGCGCTGTTCTTTCTTCAGACGGTGCTGAAGCTCCCGCTCACCACGACTTACTCGATAGTCGCGGTCGCGCTGCTCCTCGGCACGCCGATGTTCATCTTCTTCGGCCACCTCTCCGACAGGATCGGCCGCAAGAAGATAATGATGGCGGGCAACCTGCTCGGCGCGCTCTCGTACTATTTCCTCTACCGGGGAATCGCGTGGTTCGCCGAGCCGCTGAATCCACCGGCGATCGTGGCGATAATCGTGGTTCAGATCGCGATTGCCGCGATGATCACCGGTCCGGTTGCCGCTTTCCTCGTCGAATCGTTCCCGGCGCGAGTCAGGTACACGTCGATGTCGCTCCCCTATCACTTCGGGAATGGATGGTTCGGCGGTTTCCTGCCCCTGATCGCGACGGCGCTGGTTGCGCGGACCGGGAACATGTACGCGGGTCTTCTATATCCGACCGTCATCGCGGCGATGACGTTCATCGTCGGGACGATCGCGCTGAAGGAGACCCGGCATGAGAAGATCTGGGATGAGGTGTAGTTGGGGGCGGCGTCGCTGTGAGAGGAACTGCTCCAAGCTGTGTGCTGACTAAGCTGGCCGCTGGTACCTCTTCCTTTGTTCCGTTGCGCAGTAGCTGAACTCTCAAAGCTGGCCTCGCTGAATGCTTCATCGTGCCAGCCTTCCGCATCGGGCTTGGCCAGCATCGAGCATCCCGCTGCTGCGCAACTGAACAACTGAAGAGGTACCAGCGGCCAGCTTGGTGAGCGCACAGCCTGGAGCCTTACAAACCTCTTACTCCTCCGATACGCCCTCCGGACTCAGGCCTCCGCCCGGCCGTCATATATTCCTGCCCACATGTCGGACAATCATTTGAAGCAGGGGAGGGCGGTCAGGCGCTCGCGCTCCGCGGCGCTCGTCACGCTGCTCGCGTTCGCGCTCGTCCTCACAGGCATCCTCGGATGGCAGGCACTCGATGCGGAGAGGTCGCATCGCGCCGCGGCCGAAAATGCTCTCTCCGACTACGCATCATTTGCCGCCTGGCAGATGCACCAGCATGCCGGGCAGGGAATCCTGAGCGCGATGATCTCGACGTTCATCGTCCCGCTCACACGCGTCGATCCGGCCAAGCCCGAAGCGTGGCCGTCGCCGCAGGAATTCATGGCCGCTTCACTCCAGCCGCCCGCTCCTGCGCCGTACCTGAACGGAATAAGGTTCTATTTCCGCCTTGACTGGCGCGACAGCTCGATGACAATCGCCGGAGAGCAGCCGTCGCCGGCTGTGCAGAGGTGGGTGCGCGACACGGTGCTCAGCTCTTCACGCCTGGGCACACCGCCGATACGCACGCAGTCGTTCGGATCAGCCGACAGGAATCCCGCGAGCCTTCTCGGCATCATGATCAGCAACGACTCGTATATCGCGGCAATCGACAGCATCGAAGGAAAGCTGCGGATCGTCTGCTACGTCCTGTCGCGGGATTACGACGGCCAGCTTCTCGTCACTTACGGATTCGAGACCGATGCTCGCGCGTTCATCCAGCCGCTATTTGATTCGGTTCTCAAACGGACGACTCTCCTTCCACCGTCGCTCCTTCACGACGTGAGCCGTGACTCGGTGATGACAGTGAAGGCGTGGGCCCCGGGCGGGGGGCAGGTGTTCGCGTCGCACTCGGGTCCGTTCGACAAAGGATTTACCGTTGTCGACACGCTCGAAGAAGGATTTGGGCGGCTTCGCCTTGGCGTAACCCTCAGGCCGGAGATAGCGTCGCAACTCGTCGTCGGCGGATTGCCGAGGTCGCGCCTTCCGGTGCTCGCCCTGCTCTTCGCGCTTACCGCCGGACTCGTCGTTGCAGCAGTGATTCAGCTGCGGCGCCAGCAGCAGCTCGCCCAGCTCAGAGTCGATTTTGTCTCGGGAGTCTCGCACGAGCTTCGCACTCCTCTCGCCCAGATCAGGCTTTTCGCCGAGCTGCTGAGGAACGGGCAGCTGAGATCTGACCAGGAGCGCGAGAGGTCGTTCAGCATAATCGACGAAGAAGCCCAGCGGCTCACCTATCTCGTCGAGAACGTACTTGCGTTCGCCAGGTCGGAGCATGGCCGCAACACCGTAGTGGCTGAGCCGCTGGCGATGGACGTCGAAATGGAGTCGGCGATAGATGCATTCGCCCCGCTCGCCCGCGTTCGCCGCGCCAGGGTGCAGGGCACGATCGAGCCGGGTCTCGTCGCGCGGGTCGATCCGCGCGCGCTCCGCCAGGTCGTGCTGAACCTTCTCGACAACGCAGTGAAGTACGGCCCGCTGGGTCAGACAGTGAACATCACATTGTCGGGGACTGACGACACCGTGCTCATAACCGTAGACGACAAGGGCCCCGGAGTTCCGCGCAGCGACCGCGAGAAGATCTGGGATCCGTATGTTCGGCTGTCGCGCGATACCGAATCCGCAGCCGGCGGAAGCGGCATCGGCCTGTCGATCGTGCGCGAGCTCGTGAAGCACCATGGCGGAAGGACCTGGGTGGAGGACGCGCCGGGCGGCGGAGCACGCTTCGCAATCGAGTTTCCGCGAGTCCACGAGCCGAGGGGCACGCCCCCGGCCGGCAGGAAACGCGAATCACTGGAGGTGGGCACATGACAAAGGTTCTCGTCATAGAAGACAATGCGAACCTCGCATTCGGCCTGACAAGGAGCCTCGAGTCGGAAGGCTACGACGTCGAAACCTCCGAGGATGGGACGCGCGGGTTCGAGCTCGCCAGAACCGGGAATCCTGACCTGATAGTGCTCGACCTGATGCTTCCCGGCATGGACGGTTACACGATCCTCAAGAAGCTGCGAGCTGAAGGGAAGGACATGCCGGTCCTCATTCTCACCGCTCGCGGGGAAGAGGCGGACAAGGTCTTCGGCTTCAGGCTCGGCGCCGACGACTACGTGACGAAGCCGTTCAGCCTGTCCGAGCTCCTCGCGCGGGTCCAGGCGATTCTCCGCCGGGCGAAGGGGGAAAGGTCGACCGGCGACAGCGACGTCGAGCAGTTCGACAAGGTGTCAATCGACACGCGCGCCCGATCGGTAAAGAAGGGCGCGAGTGAAGTCGCGCTGACGCCGAAGGAGTTCGACCTCCTGCTGGCGCTCGTCCGCCGTCGCGGCGCGGTCGCATCGCGGCTCGAGCTCCTGAAGGAGGTCTGGGGGCATCAGGCGGAGGTAATGACCCGCACAGTCGACATACACATCGCCGAGCTCAGGCGGAAGCTCGAGGATGATCCCTCGACTCCGCAGCACATCCTCACCGTCTGGAAGGCAGGATATCGCCTCCAGGCGTGATCAGGGCCGCGGTCCTTCGGCCTTTACGATCAGCGTGTCGCCGATCCTGACCCTGTCGCCGACGATGTTGTTCCAGGCGCGGATGTTCTCCGGCGTTGTGTCGAAGCGGGTGGCGATGCTCGAGATTGCGTCGCCCCGCCTCACGACGTAGCGGATCGGCTGGTTGATCAGCGCAGCGATGCCGGAGCGTATCCGGCTCTCGCGGATCGCCTCTACCCGCAATGCGTCGAGTCGCCGGTTCACATGGTCGGCGAGTTTTACGAGTGACGCCTCGTCCCCGGGCGATGCAGCGAAATCCTGCACCGTCCCCGACCCGTGGGTTATCCGCACGCCCGTTGCAGTGAGCATGTAGAGCCGCCGCTTTTTCAGGATCAGCATCGTGTCGTTGGGGAACTCGTACTGGAGAATTCGCGGCGGCGCATCCTCGCTCCGGAGCTTGTCGCTGGGTGAGATCCCGATGAAGATGACCCTCTCGTTGGTGGCAACTAGAAGTCCGTTCGACGCCCTGTAGTAGTCGGTGGGTCGGCGCTTGAACGCCTTGGCAAATGCTTCCACCCGCTCGCCGTAATGAAGCATGCCTCCGTTGAGCTCGCGCGCCGCCGCCTGCCATGCGCCACGCGCATCGACATGCCTCATGAATACCGCATACCCGAAAACCATCAAACCGACGGTGACTATCACGCCGCCGATGACGAGCCGCTTGAGGAACCGTCCGAGCCGGTAGATTCCTTCAGACTCTTTCATTTGCCGTTCACCAACCGCTCGGCTATATCACAAATATGCAAAGGGCTCCGGGGAAGTAAAAAGGCGGTGTCTGACCGCCGATGGATCCTGCAAAAGATGCGTGCCAGCGGAGGCAATCTCCATACCCGCAAATGGCATACACGGTGCAGAGATTATGGCTATGCCTACGCCCGAGATCCCCGAAACTACTGAAAATCGCGCCGAGACCGTCGGAGAGGGAGACAGGCGACGATCTGGCGGAAACATCTATACCCGCGTTCGGCGGCGGCGGCTGGAAGGACCGCCTCTCACGCCTTTCCAGCGGAACGTGCGGCTTGCTGCGAAGGGGCTTGTGGCAGCCGTGTTTCTCGTCTCCGGCGTGATCTGGACGGTGAACCAGCAGCAGTTTACCTATACGAAGCCGGGCGAGCTTTTCCAGCTTCCGGCGGCGCTTGTCGTCGCTCCTCCGCCGGTCAGCGAGCAGGTCTTCAGGGTCAGTAGCGTGATACGGCGATACACGAAGGACACGGTCCACGCAAACAAGATCGCCACCGCCCTCATTCGCGAAGGTGGCAAGCGCAATCTCGATCCGGCCCTCCTCATCGGGCTTCTCATCGCCGAGAATGCGAAGTTCGACGTCAATGCGCGGAGCAACGTTAGCGCGCGCGGGCTGATGCAGGTGATGCCCTTCCACATTGGGAAATGGAGCCAGTGCCCATCCAGTGACCTGACAGACATCGACACCAACGTCTGTTACGGGACCGCCATCCTCGAGGACTTCGTGAAACGGTCTCCGAACCTCGAGAGAGCACTGCTCCGCTACAATGGCTGCGTCCGCGGGACGAATACGCCACGGTGCCATACGTATTCCGGCAAGGTGCTCAGATACGCCGACCGGGCAGCATCGCAGATGCTGAGCGCTCCGTTCCAGGCGGCCGCTCCCTCGGAGTAAACGGAAAACCCCAGATCCGCCCAATCCGCTCCCAATGGGTTTTGCCCTTGCCCTTGCCCAGCCTTGCAGTAACGTGTCAGCCCGACTACCCTTATACGTTGTCAGACAACACAGTTACCGGAATACGTATGGCATGGATAGGACGCGACCTCGAGCGGCTACGCAAGCTCAGAGGCCTGCGCAGGGAAGATGTCGCCGCACAGCTCCCCGTCCCCGTCTCGCCGTCGACGATCCGCAACATCGAGCACGACGATCATTACAACGTCTCGCTCGACCTGTTGCGCCAGATCGCCACGGTGCTGGGGTCGGAGCTGCGCGTATCAGTCCTCCCGCCTGAAGAGCTCGATCCGCCGCAGGGCACTGCAAAGCGGATCGTCGACAATGAATATTTCATCAGGTACATCCGCGCCCGGTATCCCGCCTGCCCGCTCACGAATTCCCAGATCGGGCGCCGCATGTGGAGCTTCGCCGAGTCGCACGGGGCACAGCTGGTGCGGGAGAGAAAGCAGCTCAAGAAGGTCATGAATCCCTCGGACGGGACGACGCTCCACCGGTCGCCCACGACCGCTGCGGAATACGAAGTCTTTGAGAAGGATTTCGCCATGCTCGAGCGGTTTGCAGACCGCCTTGGCAGGGCGTTTCCCGACGGAAAAGGAGGAGTTCTTGTACCAGCGGCCTGATGGCGGCTTGTCCCGCGTCAAAACGGGATTCACCAGTCTCAAGTTTGTCGAGAGTCAGGAGCAGGTCTCCCGACTTTATCGCTCTGCATGGCGCCGCTCGCTCGGCGCAGTCGTTCGCACCCTCGGCCTCACGGTTCTGCTCGCAGCGGGAACACTGTTCACGTACAAGTACCAGCGCAGCTACACGGCGCCGCTCGCACTGCCGGGCGCGGTGATAAGTGCGATCGCTCCCGCCGAAGACCAGTTCAGGGTCAGCCAGTACATCCGCCGGTATACGAGGAACCCCGCGGATGCCGACCGGATTGCCAGGGCGGTCATCTCCGAAGGGAAGAAGAAGTCGATAGACCCGGCGATGATACTCGGGATAATGATGATCGAATCCGAGATGAATCCGCGGGCACGGAGCTTCGTGGGAGCCACCGGCCTCATGCAGGTGATGCCGTTCCATCGGGGGCGGTGGGGATGCGCTTCACGCGACCTCTACGACATCGAGAGCAACATCTGTCACGGAGTCAGCGTGCTCGCCGACAACATCAGGCGGTCGCCAAGCCTCGGCGTCGCGCTCCAGCGCTACAATGGATGCGTCAGGGGCACCAACACGCCTGGCTGCAAGTCGTACACGAGCAAGGTCATGAAGGCGCGTGACAGGACTAACCAGCAGCTGATCTCGATCGCAGACTAGCTCGTAAGGAAAAGACCCGCGTAATCCCTTTCATGGCGACTCGCGCACAACTGACTTGAGGCGCCCACCGGCAGGAGTGGTTCTCGCTCTCTCGCTGGTCGGAATATCGTTCGCGGGTCCGCTGGTGCGACTTTCCACCTCGGACCCGCTGGTCATTGCCGTCTGGCGGCTTTCGTTCTCGCTGGTCATCGTCGCTGTCGCGCTTGCCCTCACATCGGAATGGAAGGAATGGCGCCGGCTCACCCGGGCCGACCTTGTTCTCGCAGCGGCATCGGGCTTTGCGCTCGCGCTCCATTTCTGGGCGTGGAACGCCTCGATCCATCTCACGACGATCGCTGCCTCGGTAACGCTGGTGAGTCTCCAGCCGGCGTTCATCGTCGCGATCTCAGCGATCTTCCTGAGGGAAGCCCCGACCCGCAGGCAGCTCGCGGGGATCACCATCGCGATGATCGGAGCGATGGTCATCGCCGCGCCCGCGTGGCGCGAGAGCGGTGAAGTTTTTCATCGCGGAGCAATGCTCGGCAACCTGCTTGCGACTTCTGCCGCCGTGCTGGCGGCCATCTACTACACGATCGGCCGGCACCTCCGGAAGCGCTTCGGGATCTGGGCGTACGTCGGACTCGTTTATTTCGCCTGCACCCTCACCCTTATCGCCCTCGCGATAACGACGAGGGTGAACATCGTGCCCAGCGGGTCTGGTGAGGTCGCGATCTTTTTGGCGCTCGCGGTCGGCCCGATGCTCTTCGGGCACACGGGGATGAACTGGGCACTCAAGTTCCTGCCTGCCTACGTGGTGAATCTCGTGGTGCTCGGCGAGCCGGTCGGGGCGACGATCCTCGGCGCGATAATTCCCGGCATCAGGCAGGTTCCGTCGGTTGCAACGATTGTCGGAGGCGCGGTGATTCTCGCCGGTGTCGCACTCGCTGCGTGGAGCACGGTGTCCCCCCGGCGGGCGGAGTCGTAAATTCAGTTGAACCCACCACCAAATCGGATTAGATGAACCGCAGCCGTATCCTGCTTGCGCTTGCGAGCATTCTGCTGGCCTCCCCGACAGCTGGCTTCGCCCAGAGAGCAGTCACGACTCCGCTTCAGGAGTTCGGCCACAACATCGGCGATGATTACCGGCTGATAAACTATCAGCAGCTTCTCAGGTACTGGGAGAAGCTCGACCGCGAGTCTGACCGACTGCAGGTTGTGCCGATCGGCACAACCGCCGAAGGCCGGCCGATGGTGATGGCGATAGTCACCGCACCAGAGAACTTTGCCAACCTCGAGCGCTACAGGCATATCTCGCGGCGGCTCGCTCTCGCGGAAGGCGTAAGCGAGGCGCAGGCGCGCGAGATGGCCCGTGAGGGGAAAGCCATCGTGTGGATAGATGGCGGGCTCCATGCCAGCGAAGTGCTCGGCGCACAGCAGCTCGTCCAGTTCGTTTACGAGATGGTGAGCCGCGATGACCCGGAGACACTGCGATTCCTGAGGGACGGCATGCTCCTCGCGGTACTCGTGAATCCCGACGGGATGGACCTGGTGTCAGACTGGTACATGCGCGACCCGGTGCCGGAGAATCGCTCGACCGGCGGAGTGCCGCGTCTCTACCACAAGTACATCGGTCACGACAACAATCGCGATTCCTACCTTGCCTCGCAGCCGGAGACGCAGGTTGTCGACAGCATCCTGTTCCGGAGCTGGAATCCGCAGATCATGTACAATCATCACCAGACTGGGCCTCGCGGCACGGTGATGTTTGCACCTCCGTTCAGGGACCCGTTCAACTACAACATGGACCCGCTGATTCCCGTGGGTATCGAGCTCGTCGGCGCGGCGATGCACGGAAGGTTCATCGCCAACGGGATGCCGGGCACCACGATGAGGAGCGGGGCACCGTATTCAACATGGTGGAACGGCGGTCTCAGGACGACCGCGTATTTCCACAACATGATCGGCCTCCTCACCGAAACCATCGGAAATCCCACCCCGATGGAGATTCCGCTGGTCCCCGACCGGCTCCTGCCCAGCGGAAACACGATTTTCCCGATTATGCCGCAGCGGTGGCATTTTGCGCAGTCGCTCGAGTACAGTTTGACGGCGAACCGGGCGGTAATGGATGTCGCGTCGCGCCATCGCGAGCAGTTCCTCTTCAACTCGTGGAGGATGGGGCAGAACTCGATCGAGAGGGGCAGTACCGACACGTGGACGCTTACGCCGCGGCGCGTTGCGGAGGTGAAGGCGCGGGTGCAGGCCGATAGCGTCGCCGGCAAGCGGGGATCGTCGGCCGACTATCTTCGACTTCTTCGCACGCCTGAGGCTCGGGATCCGCGCGGCTACATAATCCCTTCGGACCAGAAGGATTTTCCCACGGCAGTGAAGTTCATTAACGCGCTGGTGAAAAACGGGATTACGATTCACCGCGCGTCGAGCCGGTTCGCTGTCGGGGCAAAGACCTATCCGGCCGGATCGTACGTCGTGATGACTGCTCAGGCGTTCAGGCCACACGTGCTCGACATGTTCGAGCCGCAGGACCACCCCGACGATTTCAATTATCCAGGCGGTCCGCCGATTCCTCCGTACGACAATGCCGGATGGACTCTCGCGTATCAGATGGGAGTCGAGTTCGACAGGATTCTCGAGCCGTTCACGGGGCCTTTCGAAAAGCTTGCCGGCTTTGCACCTGTCCCATCCGGATCGGTTGGATTTCGTCCCGGTCAGGCCAGATCCGGCGATGCTCACGCAGTCCCAGGTTGGATTCCGAATGC
>JBPPMU010000189.1:0-6039 GCA_051306215.1 Gemmatimonadaceae bacterium
GCAGCGGAGTCGCTGCCCGAGTGGCTTCACCCTCATGTGAAAGGGCGGTTAGCTCAGTTGGTTAGAGCGCCACGTTGACATCGTGGAGGTCACAAGTTCGAGTCTTGTACCGCCCATTAAGAAGAGGCGCACAGCGGTAGAAAGAGAGGCAGAGCGCCGGTGGCGACGCGGAGACGGCTCTGCGGTGGTCAGAATAGATAGATAGGGCGCCCGTAGCTCAATTGGATAGAGCATCTGACTACGGATCAGAAGGTTAGGGGTTCGAGTCCCTTCGGGCGCGTACACGGAGCAAGCAATGGAAAGACCCTGGACCGTACTTCGGTGCTCAGCCACCGCCCGCTTGCTGCTGCCGATAGTCATGATCGGGGTTGCCGGCGCATTCCCTGCCGCGGCCGGCGCTCAGGGTGTTCCCGGCGGTAAAGCCGCCGGCGCATACCACAGTGAAGCCATCGCCCATCGCGCCCGCGTCCAGAACCAGATTGCCAACCTCGTCGCCGACCTGGGCGACAGGTGGGACCGGAACAAGCCAGCCGAGGTCGCCCGCATGTACGCGTCTAACGGCACGATCGTCCTCGGCCCCCTGAAAGCAATCGAGGGCAGGGACGAAATCCGCAAGGCCTTCGCCGGATCCCTGGGGCAGATGCGCAGCGTTTTGTTCACGATGGAAGAGTACGACCTGAGCGGCGAGCTTGCGTATGTCCGGGGGACGATGCGGTACGAGCTGCTTCACGGAGCCGAACAGCGGCCCTCGATGGAAGTCGCGACGTTTACGATGTCACTGAGGCAGAGGAGGGACGACTGGCTGATCGTCTCGCACACGATTGGGTCGGGACCCGCCCTTCCTCAGGCTCCCGTCGCCGAGAACGACGGGAAGGAAGCTTCATTCTGATCGGCTAATATCGAAAACGAAAAGAAAGGCCCGCCGGAAATCCGGCGGGCCTTTCTTTCGATCCTGCACTTACTTGACGCTGAAGTCCTTCGATCCCGCCGGGACCCCATCGAGCGTCACTTCAACCTTGTAGTTCCCCGCCGGCCAAGCTGTCGCTTTCTGGATATGGAACTCGTGCCAGGCATCGCCCGTTGGCGCTATGCTCTGAGACGCCTCCTCGACAACCTGTCCATCCTGGAACGTAAATCTTGCAGCGAGCGTTCCACTGCCCACTCCGTTGGTTTCGACGGCCACATAAATCGTGTCGCGGACGCCGAAGTCGTCGGTCTCGTTTCCAATCGACTTGTCGGTGTCGAGAGACTTCCCTGTCTCGATCTCGTCAACGCGGAGAGCTGTAGCCGCAGGCACCGTCGCCAACCCGGTATCCGTTGCAACGACTGCATCGTCGGACGTCCTGTTGCAGGCGCCGGCAGTCGCAACCAGCGCAAACGCCAGCATCGCCGCCATGCGGCTATTCCTCGAGTGTTTCATTGTCTCGCTCCTTTCCTGTGATCAGGCGTCAGGAATTGTGAATTCCTGCCCCGGATGGATCAGATCCGGGTTGCTGATCTTGTCCCGGTTCGCCTCGTAGATGCGCTTCCATTGGCTCGCGTCGCCGTATTGCGCCTTGGCGATCTTGCTGAGCGAGTCTCCGCTCTTGACCGTATATGATGTCTTTCCGGACGAGGCAGAGGGCGCTGTTGTCGATGCTCCCGAGGTCACGTCGGAAAAGTCAGCCGCCGGCTTGCCAGTGGTATTGCCGGAACTAGCGTCGCTGAAGTCCGGAGACGCTCCGGTTTTCTTTTGATCGTCCGGCTTGTCGCCGAAGATCGAGCCTGCCTTGTCGAATATTCCCATCGTCACCTCGCCTGTGTGATCGCGCGGCGCATTGCCTGCGAATGATCATGTCGAGCGCAAGATGGAGACCATCCGCCGCCGAACCAGCATCGGGGGCGAGCAGGTGTTCGACGCCTCAGGTGCCGGGCGTATCCTGAGATTCGAGCCAGCTGCCGAGTGCGCGCATCGTCTCGTCGTCACTCTGTCCGACGACCTGAGGCATGACCGGCCAGCGTTTGCCCGCACGCATTATGTACCACATCGGGCCTGTCGCTGCCTCGCCCTTCCGTACATTGGCGGGCTGGCCGGCGTACGAGACGAAGTGATAGCTCATTCCGCGTCGCTTGATGCGGTGCTGCTGGATCTTGTAGCTCATGGTAACCCCGAGGGTCGGCTCAACAGCCGGGCAGGCAGGCGGCCCATTGAATCGGGCCTTACCATGAAATGTAACCGCTTTCTGCAGCGGTCGGACCGGTGACGTTCCGGTGGTTACGCGAGCTGCGCGACGGCGTCCGCGACTTCTTCTACGTGGCCTTCGACTTTCACTTTCGGGAATATCCGGGCGATCCGTCCATTGCTGTCGATGATGACAGTCGTTCGCACGACGCCCATGTACGTGACGCCGAACAATTTCTTCTGCTTCCATATGCCGTAAGCGTCAGCAAGGCGATGGCCGTCGTCAACGAGGAGGCGGTAGGGCAGGGCGAATTTTTCGCGAAACCTTCGATGCGACTTCGCACTATCGGGGCTCACTCCGAAAAGCTCAGCGTTCACCTCTCCGAACCGAGGCAGTGCGTCGCGGAAATCGCATGCCTCCCGCGTGCAGCCGGGAGTGTCGTCCTTCGGATAGAAAAAGAGGACGACGTTTCTTCCACGAAGTGAGGCGAGCGAAACGCGGGACCCGTCGTCCGCCTCCAGATCGAAGTCGGGAGCAGGATCGCCAACCTGCGCCGTGAGTGTCTGCTCTGTCATCATCCGGAAGTTGGCGACCTGCCGGTGAGGCTGTCAATTCCGCGCCCGCCGCGGGATCCGCACCCTTCACCGCTGCGCGGGAGCCACTCACCGTGAACATCTGAACCGCGAAGCGTCAGGAAGGTAAACTCTGCCTCGAGTGCGAAGACAAAATCATCGACGACGGAGCAAAGTTGGGTTCTCATGAATGAAAGGCGCCCGACAATTGGAACCGCGGAGATCACCGTTCTGATCATGATCATGGCAGGCTGTGGTGGCGGGGGAGCAGCGGTCGATGCCGTCAGCTCCGGTGGAAGTCCGGCGGCGGAGACGCCAGCGGCTCCTCCGCCAAGCCCGCCCGGTGGTGGCATCTCGGCAACCGTCAGCACTCCTGACGACACGTTCTCTCCGCGAGTCGTCACGATCACGCCGGGCAGCACGGTGACATGGCAGATCAGCGGCACCCGGCACAACGTGACCTTTGGATCGCTCCAGCCGACTGGCGGCAACATTCCCGACACGCAGTCTTCATCGGTGTCGCGCGCCTTTCCGTCAGCGGGGACCTACGACTACCTGTGCACCCGCCACTCCGGCATGACCGGACAGGTGATCGTTTCGGGAAGCGGATCGCAGGCTCCCGGCGGTCCGCCTCAGGAGTCGCCGCCAGTATCGGAGACGCTCGTCACGGTGACACGTTCCGGGTACACCCCCGAGAGAGCGGAGATTGCACCCGGCGGCGCAATCGTCTGGGAGTTCGCTGCGGGGGCTGACGGAATCTTGTTCGACGAAGAGGGGCCGCCGGGCAGCGACATTCCCGAAAGCGCAGCGGGCAGCAGGGTATCGCGAACATTCCCTGCCGAAGGCGATTACGACTACCGCAGCCTGAAGGACCGGGACAAAAAAGGCCGGATCCGCGTCAGATGAGATCCTCCACGATCCTCTGCTTCGCTGCAGCCATGGCGTTTCCAGCTGTCGCTGCGGGCTCGCAGTCACTGCTCGACCGCTCCCCGAACGTTTCCGGCGACTGGGTGGGTGCATCCGGAACGTTGTACTTCCATTTCGTACATCGCTTTGCGGCCACCAGCCCGCCAGAGCGGAAGGTCTCGAACGTTCCGACATTCCTTGTTGCCGCCGGCCTGCCAATGAGGCTTCTCGCGGGATTCAACTATTCCACGAATTCCACGCTCGCTCCCCGATTTCCCAACGAGTGGGAGCTTTTCGCGAGGTGGCAGCCGCTGTCGCAGGACCGCGGAGCACCGGTCGATATCGGCGGTCAGGTGGGATACAACAATGCCGCCGATGGCATCGATGCGGAGCTGTCGCTTGCAAAAAAGCTCGGAATAACGCGAGTGATAGTAGCCGGGCGCGCTCTCTCGAATCCGCTCGAGTCGGGTGACCCGCGACTTGCCCTGGCCGGAGGCGCGACGTTACGGCTCGGGCAATTCGTTGCGCTCGCCGGAGACGTCTCATCGCTTCTAGACCGTGATTCCGCCGAGCGTGTAGCGTGGAGCGCCGGTATTCACTTCGCGATTCCGCTCACACCGCATACGGTCTCACTTCACGCGACAAATTCGATGATCACGACATTGCAGGGCGCGTCGCGGGGCTCGCCGGATGTGAGATACGGATTCGAGTTCACGATTCCTCTCACGCTCAGGCGATACTTCGGCCGCCGTGCGAAGCCTTCGGAAAGTGTGACCGATACTGCGGCGGCGCAGGCTGCGGCCGCTCCATCCGAGCTCGTCCAGGCGGTTGTCGTTCCTGAATCTGCCGCGGTCGCGCCGCCGCCGAGCAAAATTGCCACCACGGAGCCCGCGACTACGGCGACTTCGCCGTCCACTACCGTTCGACCGCCGCCGCCGGCACCAGCACCGGCGCCAAAACCTCGCACGACCGCGCCGGCCGGTAAGCCGGTTTCTCCTCCGGCCGCTCAGGCCGCGAGGGTCGTCAGGACGAGCATAAAGAACCTCAGCTACCTCCAGCCGCGACTGCGGGTGACTGTCGGGACGACGATAGAGTGGACGAACGACGACCCTCTGCCGCACACGGTCACCGCGGCCGACAAGAGCTTCGACTCGGGCCTCATCGATCCCGGCAAGAAATTCCGCTACACGTTCACGAAGGCGGGAACGTTCAGCTTCTTCTGCGTGCCGCATCCCTTCATGAAGGGAACCGTCGAGGTCAGGCAGCCGTGAGGAATTTGCGGATCGCAGGGGCGGGGCTGGCACTGGCCGGTCTCGCCCTCGGCGTCGCCGGATGCGTTTCGGATCGAGCGGCAGGCCCGGGCATCGATCTCGAGGGGTGCAACGTTCAGCTTCCCGCGGAAGCCTTCGGGTCGACGATCGTTGTGATCCGCGATTTCAATTTCAGCCCGGCGCAGGTTTCTGTCGCGCCAGGCGGCAAGGTGACGTGGGTGAGCTGCGAGCCGCCAGGGAGCGAGTCGCACACGAGCACTGCGGATGCGGGAGCGTGGAGCTCACCGCTCCTCGCCCCGGGAGCGACATTCACGAGACAGTTCGGGGCGGCCGGGACTTTCGCCTACCATTGTGAGCCTCACCCCGGAATGCGGGGCTCGGTCGTGGTGCAGTAGCGCGATGGCGGCTGGCGCGGGCGCGGTTAGCTTCATTCTCCAGCGCCCGTAGCTCAATTGGATAGAGCAGCTGACTTCGGATCAGCAGGTTGGGGGTTCGAGCCCCTCCGGGCGCATCGAGGCAGGCGGCTTCCTGCGCCCGCCTGCCTCCTGAATCACACTGCGTCTGACAGCGACGTGAAGTTGAAATCCTTCACCTTGATGGGCGGAACTACAACAGCTCCCCCGGCCTCGGTTCCCGCCAGCCTCACCGGCCGACCCAGAGCTTCAACGTTGTTGAGCATAAACAACGGCGAGTCGTTGAACCTGAAGTTCTTTATCGCTCTGGAGATCTTTCCGTTCTCGATGAGGAACGTCCCGTCACGGGTGAGACCGGTGTAAAGAATCGTCCGCGGATCGACCTCGCGCAGATACCAGAGGCGGGTGACAAGAACTCCGCGCGGAGTAGACCTTATCATCTCATCTAAGGACGTCGTGCCGCCAGACATGATGAATGACGTAGGCGCCCCGGTCGGCTCCTTGTTCATCTTCTGCGCCCAAAACCTCGAGTAGTAGAGCTCCTTCAGCACGCCGTTCTCGACGAATGTCTGCCTGCCGAGGGGAAGTCCGTCACCGTCCCACGGCTGGGAGAGAATCACCGGGTCGAACGGGTCTGCGCCTATGCTTATCCGCGTGTCGATGATCTTCTCGCCGATCTTGTTTCCGCCACCCTGCTTCGAGAATGGACTGCGGC
>JBPPMU010000190.1:0-7954 GCA_051306215.1 Gemmatimonadaceae bacterium
GCCGCAGGGGTGGATACATACTCATGGAGGTCATTGTCGCAATGACCCTTCTCGCCCTCATAATGACGCCGCTGGCGGCGATGGTATACAAGATCACGGCGCGGAACCACAGGACCGTAGGAAACACATACCGGAACGCCGTCGCGATGCACCACGTCAATCTGCTCGAGTCGCTGCCATACGACAGCCTTCCTGAAGGAAGCTGGACCGAAACAGTGACGGCCGAACCGTATCCTCACGCCATCGACGTGTCCGTCGACGAGTACTACCAGAAATGGCAGCTAAAGGCCAAGCGGGTGCAGCTCATCATCGCCCCGACCAACCCCCTCTACAAGCGGGATACCATCAATTTCGTAAGAACCAGCGCGAACACCCGCACAACCTTCATCGACGACGGCTTCTGATGAAAGCAATCTTCCGCTCTCGCCACGGCCTGAGCATGGTCGAGCTGCTCATCGGAATGGTGATCCTTGGCATCGTCGGCATGAGCCTGACCAAGGTGATGAGCTCTCAGGCGAGGTACTACGATCACCAGAAAACTTCGAACCTCGCGCGCGCGGTTTCGCGGGGACCGCTCAACCGGGTGGTCTCGGACCTCAGGATGGTCGAAGCAGCCGGGGGCGTCGTGACCGCGTCCCCGACTGCGATGGAGATGCGCGTGCCATATGCAATAGGCGTTGTCTGCGGCCCCGGCCCCGGAAACAACCACACGCACATAAGCCTGCTTCCAGTGGACTCGGCGATGTACTCGGCGCCGGGTTACTCAGGTTATGCCTGGAGGGGAGGCGATGGCGTTTATCACTACGTCGACGACAACTCCGTCCAGGAAACCGGTAACCTGACGGTCTGCAACTCTTTTCAGATAACAACCCTCACCGCACAGGGCGCGAGGGTCATAAGGATCTCCCCCAAGCTCGACTCCGCCGCGACGTACGGTACGCCTGTCCTGCTTTACAGGAAGATCAGATACTCCTTCGGCGCTTCCGGCCTGGTTCCGGGAACAATCGGCCTGTTTCGCACCCGCATGACCGACGGCGCAGCCGAGGAGCTCTCCGCGCCGTATGAGGGAAGCGCGAGGTTCAGATTTTTCGTCGGGAGCAGCATTGTTGCGCAGGACAATCCCCCGGCCGACCTGTCAAACCTTCGCGGCCTCGAGCTGAACATGACAGGGCTCAGCGAGAGGACTCCGACCGGGGAATCGCAAAAAAAGCGGGCTCCGTTCGTGACTGCAGTGTTTTTCAAGAACCGGCTCGATTGACCTGGAGATTACATGCGAATGACAGATAGAAAAGGCTTTGCGCTTCCGACGGCGATTCTCGTCATCGGAATTCTCACGATATCGATTGCCGCGGGCTTCACGCTCGTTAACTCGGAGCGGCGCGGCGTCGACGACCAGCAGGCGCAGGTAAGCGCGTTCGTCCTGGCGCAGCATGGCCTCGAGACCTTCTTCGTCAAGCGCGATTCCCTTGGATTCATGTCAAAGCCCCCCGCCAGCCACGAAGGCCCGGTGCGGATTCAGCTCAAGGGCGGTTACGCGGACGTTCAACTCGACCTCGTTCGTCCGCCGGTTGGATCCCTGGCGGGTCTATATGTCGTTCGCTCGCGCGGAACGCAGACCGCTGGCGCGATAAACGGAGTCCCCGCAGGCGTCAGAACCGTCGCCCAGTATGCAGCGTGGGAGCCGGCGTCGATGGAAGTCAACGCCGGCTGGACTGCCATCACCGGTATCCGGAAGAACGGTGCATCAGGTTCTTTCCTTGGTGTCGATGCGTGCAGCGATTCGGCGGCCGTCGCCGGCGTTGCCGTTCCGCTGATTCCCGGGTTCAACCGGCCCGAGAGCGCCGACAGCACCGAATACCTCGGAACAACAGTGAATGACGCGGCGAGGGAAGTCGAGATCGACTGGGCTGGAATTCTCGCAGGATCCGCCCTGACGCCCGACTTCGTTGTTCCGCCGAACGCGATACCATCCTTCGCCGATACGACGTACTATCCGGTGATCTACATGTCCTCTGCAGGGACTGTCGGATCGTCGGCGCTGAACAACGGACGCGGGATGCTCATCGTGAGAGGCAATCTCGACACGGGAAGCGGCGCGACGTTCAACTGGAAGGGAATCGTCCTGGTTGGAGGCGAGCTCTCGGGCAACGGAAACAACAACATTCAGGGAGCAATCATCAGCGCCCTCAACGCCAAGCTTGGCGAGACCGTTCCGATCAACGTGGTGAACGGAACCAAGACATACCAGTACAACTCGTGCGAGGTCGCCAAATCGCTGATGGCCCTGGGCGCACTGGTGCCGCTCAACAATACGTGGGTTGATAACTGGGTCGAGTACTAAGAGACGCAGAGCGCCTTCGGCGACGCTAGAGACGCAGAAGGAACAACTACGGAACTACGCAACTACGGAGCTGCGGAACTACGCGTAAGAATCAGGCGCTTCACGCCGCGGATCAGGTACTCCACGTTAAAGTTTATTATGAGGCCGAGCTCCAGCGTGGAGAGCTTCATATAGGAAAGCACCTGCGCGATGTGGACCGGCAGGATTGAAGACACAGACTTCAGCTCGACAACTACCGCCCCTTCGACTACAAAGTCGGGGCGGTAGCTTTGTCCGACCACGGCTCCGGCATATGTCACTTTGAGTGAGGTCTGCCTTGTGAATACGAGGCCCTCGCGCTTGAGCTCGCGGCACATGCAGTCGTCATAGACAGACTCGAGCAGCCCCGGCCCCACCTCGCGGTGCACCTCCATCGCACACCCGATGATCTTGTGCGTCAACGGATCCCGAATCCCCGATTCTGCACCCACCCCCGACAATACCGCCCCCGCTGCCGGTAGCAGACATCACTCGTCTTCAGCCATATTCAAATAATGGCACGCATCCCCCCGCCTTTTTCTGCGTCTCTGCGTAGGGGCGAAGCCCCTCTCTGCGCCTCTTTTTGATGAAGGTGCTAGTCATAGAAGACGACCCGACAGTCGGGCAGTTCGTCAAGCGGGGCCTCGAGGAGCAGCGCTGGATCGTCGATCTCGTCGCCGATGGTGACGAAGGCGAGCGGCTCGCGGCGTCGGAGACGTACGACCTCATAATTCTCGACATGCGCCTCCCCGGGAAGTCGGGGCTCGAAGTGCTTCACGGGCTGCGCTCTCGCGGTGTCGAGAGGCCTGTGCTCGTATTGACCGCCCAGGATGCGATAGACTCGAAAGTCGAAACGTTGCGCGCGGGTGCCGACGACTACGTCACTAAGCCATTCGCATTCGAGGAGCTGCTGGCGCGCGTCGAAGCCCTCTCCCGCCGGCCACGGGCAATCGTTTCGCCTACGCTCAGGGTCGCCGACCTCGAGCTGAACCTCGACACCCGCGAGGTGTCGCGCGCGGACAGCCCTGTCGACCTCACGCCGAAGGAGTACACGGTGCTCGAGTATCTCATGAGACACGCGGGAAAGGTGATGAGCCGCACGCTCATCACCGAGTACGCGTGGGGATACCACTTCGACCCGGGCACCAACATCGTCGACGTCGTGATAAATCACCTTCGAAAGAAGATCGACGCAAATCACGCGACGAAGCTCATCCACACCATCCGCGGAGTAGGCTACGTCATAAAAGCGGATTCTCCATCCGCCCGGGCCTGACCTAACTTGGCTTCCACCCGCACGAACCTCACCGCGGCGTTCGTTACGGGTCTGGCCATCGCAACCGGTGGCCTGGCCCTCACGTTCTGGACTGTTCGCAACGCATCGCTGTACGAGGACATCGCGCGAACTGCAAGCACCGAAGCCGACCTCGCCGCCGCGCTGATTCTCGAAGCCGGCGAGGGAGCGCAGGGGGTCATCATCGGAGCCGACACGGCAAGGGAGACCATCGTGATAACGCCGCGACTCGGCGCGATGCTCAACGGGTTCCCGGGCTACCTCGTGGTTCTCGACCGGAGGAACTTCGCGCTCTTCAGGTCGTCGCGCGTCGAGAACCTGACCGGGGCAGAGTCAGAGCTGTTCGACGCCCAGACAGCGAGCCTGCAGGCAAACGGGCCGGCTGCTCTTCTCCCGTTTCGTGGAGGATCCGAACGACTGCTTCTTGTCGCGCGCGATATAATGTCGCCTGCGGGAAGCCTGGGAAAGGTGATCGTCGGGTTCGAGACCGGAGAAGAGACCCAGCTTCCCCGCGGTTACGTAATCGCGTTCTTCATTTTTGCGCCCATAGTGATACTCGCGGCCGGCTGGGGCGCATGGGCGATCCTCGGGATAACATCGCAGCGCATTGACAAGATCACCAACGACGTTGCAGCGATAAGCGATGGACGCAGCCTTCACCGGCGACTCTCGATGGAAAACGCCGGCGAAGAGTTCGAGCGGCTCGTGTCGACACTCAACGCGATGATCGAGCGGCTCGAGACATCGTTCATGGGACTTCGCAGGTTCACGGCTGATGCCAGCCATGAGCTGAAAACGCCGCTCGCGGTTCTCCGCGCCGATGTCGAACGCGCGATGACCGACACGTCGCAATCGGAAAGAATGGTCGCCCTCGAGGAGGCGCTTCACGAAACGACGCGAATGGCCGACCTCGTCGAGAGCCTTCTCACGCTCGCCCGCGCCGATGAAGGAAGATTCGACATCCATCGGGAGCCTGTCGAGCTCAAACCCCTCGTCGAAGACGTCTACGAAACCGCCGTCATACTGGGCGAAGCTGCAGGTGTAACAGTAAATCTCCCGTTCACCGCCGAAGTCACCGTGCTTGGGGATCGCATCCGGCTGAGACAGTTGTTCCTGAACCTCGTGACCAACGCGATCAAGTACACCCCGGCCGGAGGGAAGGTTGACATCGGCCTTGGCGTCCATCCAGAAAACGTCACCTTCGCCGTGCGTGACACCGGAATCGGAATAGCCGCTGCCGATGTGCCTTACATCTTCGAGAGATTCTGGCGCGCGGACAGGGTGAGGTCGCGCATGTCCGAGCGTGGAGGATTCGGTCTCGGTCTCGCCATCAGCCAGTGGATCGCGCAGGCGCACGGAGGCAGTCTCACCGCCTCATCGCGCCTCGGAAGGGGAAGCCTGTTTACAGTGACGCTTCCACTTCCAAGGACGCCGCTGCAGACGATAAAGGAATCATAAGCCTTAATTCATTGATTCTTAATCTTCCCGGCATTACATCGGAAACCCCTGCCGGGTAATCTACAGTCACCATTCCTTTCTCCTGGTGATTCAATGTTCAATCAGTTGATCGAATCGAAGCCCAAGAAGCAGAAGTTTGCCGGCAGCTCGCTGTTCAGTCTCATCTTTCATGGCGCAATAGTCGTAGCAGCGGTTACCGCGACGGCTGGTGCCGGTATCGCGGAAGACAAGTCGAAGGCCGAGAAGGTCCAGTTCGTGGAAATGAAGAAGGAGCCTCCGAAGCCGAAGACGCCCGAGCCGCCTCCTCCGCCGCCGCCGAAGGACGTAGTGGTCAAGGCGCCGCCGCCGAAGGGGTTCCAGGTGCTTCGCGCGCCTGTCGACATTCCGATCAAGATCCCTGACATCGATCTCTCCCGGAAAGCGACGAACGAAGACGACTTCAGCGGAAAGGGAGTCAGGGGTGGAGTGGCAGCAGGCGTCGCCGGCGGGACACCCCAGATCATCGACACAAACCAGACCTACTTCGAGTTCCAGGTCGAGAAGCCGGTTTCCCAGATCGCCGGAACAGGAAATCCCCGCTATCCTGACGCTCTTCGCTCGTCTGGCGTGGAAGGTGAAGTACAGGCACAGTTCGTAGTGAGCGAAGAAGGAAGGGCCGATGTGAGCACGTTCAAGGTGCTCAAGGCCACGAACGACTTGTTCGCCAGCGCGGTACGCTCGGCGCTTCCGAACATGCGCTTTTATGCCGCCGAAGTCGGCGGAAAGAAGGTAAAGCAGCTTGTGCAGCAGAGCTTCCAGTTCAGGCTCGACAGATAACCCCTCTCGGAGAAAAAACCTACTATGCAACTCTCGCTTCTAGACCTCTGGCACGAGATGACCTGGTTCCCCAAAGGCATCGTTTACACCCTCGCGATCATGTCGGTCTGGTCGCTTTCGGTGACCATCAAAAAGGCGTGGGACCTTCGCAAGGCGCAGGCTGAGACCCGCAAGTTCGCCCCCGAGTTCTCGCAGTTCCTCGAGGAAGACAACCTCACCGAGGCTGTCACGCTCGCCGAGAAGTACAAGAAGTCACACGTCGCCCGCGTGCTCGGCGGAGCGCTCAGCGAGATCAAGCCGCTGATTCAGGACGGCACGGTTACAGTCGGAGACATCAACTCGGCCGAGCGCGCGATCGAGCGCGAGATGCTGATGACGATCACCGACCTCAAGCGCGGCCTCGCGATTCTCGCGACAGTCGGCGCCACGGCACCGTTCGTCGGACTGCTTGGCACGACGATGGGTATCGTCAACGCGTTCACCGGCATGGCCGCGTCAGGTTCAGGCGGACTCGCCGCGATCTCGTCAGGTGTCGCCGAGGCGCTCATCACGACGGCGTTCGGTCTCGCTGTGGCTATTCCCGCGGTGTGGGGCTACAACTACTTCACCACGAAGATCGACAACCTTACGGCGGAAATGACCTATACGTCGAAGGAAATGATCGACTACATGATCAAGAACGTGAGCGGCGAGTTCGGCCGGTCGCGCTTCACCCGCGAGTTCAACACGACCGCATCCAGCGGCAACGCGCCGATCGCCCAGTAGCCCGAGGTATCTCTCATGCAAATAACACCTGCGAGCGGCGGGGCTGTAAGAGCGGAGCCGAATGTGGTGCCGATGATCGACATCATGCTCGTGCTTCTCATCATCTTCATGCTCGTCATCCCGTCGATCAGCGCCGGGTTCCAGGCCGTCCCGCCCCAGGGTGTGAATCTCAAGCCACACCCTGAGGAGGAGCGCGACCAGGTCCTCGGCATAGATGCGGATGGTCAGTATTACCTGAACAAGGCAGCGATTCCCAACGCTGAGCTCGGGGAGCGCTTGCGGGCGATCTACGAGAACCGCGAGGAGGACAAGCTTCTGTACCTGAAGGCGCACAAGGATCTGGAGTACTCGAAGATCATCGACGCTCTCGACATCGCGTCACGCAACTTCGTCGCAGTAACGGGAATGATAACTGACCAGGAGCCTGGTACTGTCTCGCTGGTTGCGACAGACCGCCTGATGCCCGGCCTCGGACTTGGTGGCGCACCGGCGGCGCCGGCAGCCCCGCCGGCAGGAGGCCAATAATGGCAGGCATGAGCACCGGAGGCCGTGGAGGCCTCCAGAACGAGCCGAACGTCGTTCCGATGATCGACATTCTGCTGGTGCTGCTGATCATTTTCATGCTCGTGATTCCCATGTCGCGGAAGGCACTCGACCTGCAGCTTCCGGATCCGACTGAAACGGCGCAGAGCGAAAACCCGCCGCCCCAGATCGTGCTGGAAGTGCTGCCGGGAGAGCGGTATCTGGTCAACAAGGAGCCGTTGAACAAGACGACTCTTCCGGTGAGGCTGAAGGAGATTTACGACGGACGCCCGGAGAAGATCATTTTCGTGAAGGGCGACCCGAAGGTTAAATATTCGGAGGTCATCTACGCGATAGACGTGTCGCGTGGAGCGGGAGTACGGGTGATAGGTATGTCGCCGAAGGAAACAGCCCCGGGAACCGAGGAGTAGCTGCAATAGAAAGGCGCTACAGGCCTCCGTCAGGAGTACCAGGCAGGAGAGAGGGGCGGTGGAAGGGCGTCGCCGCCTCTCTTTTTGCACATGCCCTTATCCTGCTGCTGATCATTTATCCGGCGGTCCAGTCTGGATTCAGCGCGGCGCCGTCCGTGGGCGGCGGTGGCCCCGGCCCGGCCGGCGGTGGCGGCGGCGGAAGCGCGGGTGACGACATCCCTGCCGGCGAGCGACTGCGGTTCATCCGCCTGAATGCCCCCCGTCCGGATGCAGCGGCCGCCGGTGCGCCGCCCGCCCCTGTCGAGCCGC
>JBPPMU010000191.1:0-4808 GCA_051306215.1 Gemmatimonadaceae bacterium
CCGATGCTGCAGGTCTCCACCGGATCCATCCCCGCATTGTAGAGACAGAGCCCCGGCATCCATCCCGACCTGTCGATCTCCTCGAGCCGCCTCTCGATGACGCCGAGGTATCTCCTGGAGTCTGTGACCATCTCACAGACGTTGTCGCCAGCGGGATGGTGAGTATCAACGGGACAAACAGAAACGTCGACCTGCCTGATCCGCGGATCGCCGCCGATCAGTGAGTGAGTCCCGCCGCCGCAATGCGCATCGAGATCGAGCACGAGGACTGATTTCACGCCTTCTGCGAGCACAGTCCTGGCTGCAATCACCAGCCCATTGAATGTGCAGAACGAGCTGCCACTCTCGAACCGCGCATGATGCAGCCCGCTCGAGAGCGACCCGGAAACTCCTTCAGTGATCGCGGCCCGCGCTGCTGCAACTACTCCGCCATTCGACGCGGTCACGCTGCGCCACATTCCGGGATCCCAGTCGAACCCCTGCGCTTCCGCCCGCAGTCGGGGTTCGCCCGTCAGGACGGCATTCACATATGTGCGGGCGTGTACGGCGGCGATATCCTCGAAGACGAGCGGGGCCGGCGCCACAATCTCCACACCCTCGACCGGGTCAACCGCGAGCGACTCAGCGATCCACCCTGACTTGCGAGTGGTATCGAACGACTCGGCTGCAGCTATGTAATCGTCTGAATAGAAGAGCTTGATGGGACAATCCTTCGAGTGTCTGACTCACGGACGATTATCAGGTGCGGCTCGTATCTGACAGGCGCCTTTAACTGGGCTGGCCAACAGCCGGTTTGCGTATAAATTGTACGAATCTGTCAATTTGAGTGGGGAGCGGGATGACGCGCATTGCTGCAAGTGAAGCACGGACCGCATTCGCGGAAATCGTCAACAAGGTCGCTTTCGGGGGCGAGCGAATTCGGCTCCACCGACACGGAAAGGATGTCGCCGCGATCGTCCCGGTGGAGGATCTTCAGCTCATCGAAGACCTGGAGAATAGAATGGACCTCGAAGCCGCTCGCGCCGCCCTCAGGGAAAAAGCTCCTCGCGTGGAGTGGGAGCGCCTCAAGGAGGAGCTTGGGCTGAAAAAACCCTGATGTGCCTCCCGGCAACTACGATGTGCAGTTGACTGCATCAGCTGCCCGGGCGTTTCGAAAGCTCGACGGCCCCGCCCGACACAAGCTTGGTCGCGTCATCGATGGGCTGGCCAGTAATCCCCGTCCGCCCGGGGTCATCAAACTCGAAGGCGAGGCCGACCTATATCGCGTCAGATCCGGCGAATACCGGATCATCTACACCATCCGTGATAGGCTGCTACTGGTCCTGGTGATCGCAGTCGGACACCGGAGGGACATCTACCGCCGCGGAATCTGACAACTCAGCACCTCGGCATTTTTCTGGTAACGCGCAGTACAAGGGAATTTCCCGCGAAGCATCCGGGTATTCGGGTATTCGGGTCCCCTATCGCCTCTGAACCGCAAATGGTTGGGTACGGCCTCCGCTAACAGCGAATAGCAAATAGCGAGCAGCTAACAGCAAATAGCGACTAGCGGTTCGCGGTTCGCGGTTCGCGGTTCGCTGTTCGCTGTTCGCTGTTCGGCGTCAAACGCGCATAACTACTATGGGTAGAACGCGAGACCTACGTTCACTCGCGTAGTATTGAACCCAACTCCCCCGCCCGCATCAACTTCCCTCCCGGCGATCTTCGCAGTTCCGAACTCACCCGGCGTGAATCGCAGCCCGACATCGAGCGCAACCCGCCGCGTGAAGAAGTAGTTGAGCCCAGCTCCAAGGGTCAATCCGGCACCTGAAAGCTCGACCTCATCCTCGTTATCGGGAGTGTACGCAGCCGCGACTCCGGCAACGCCGAGCTCGATATATGGTACCAGCGGGGTCTGTCCCGGAAACGACGCGCGGCCGATGAGATCGATGTGCACAACGCCGAAGTCACTGGTTTCGTTGTCGTTGATGTTGGAACCCGTAAGGCTGAGCAGAAGGCCGAAATTCCTCGTGAAGTTGTATCCGGCGTAGATATTGGCGCCGTAGCCGTTCTCACGCTCGTCGCTGCTGAACTCAGTCTCATCGAGCTTGATCGATGTCGCGTTGACGGCTGCGCCGAGGTGAAGTCCCCTGACGTCGGGCATACGCTGGGCATCAGCTGAAGCGGCGAACGCCGCGACAAGCAGCATAACCATTGGTGCTCGAACGATGTTGTGTGTCATTTGTTCCTGATGAATGTGTGTACTCGCCCTTTATGTAGGCATTTTTGGTGCTAGCAGATCAGGGTCGCGGAACGCTCATGGCCGACGCGCCGGCTCACCCCCTCAATCGCTTCACGAGCTGCGGCAGGTTCTGCAGCACGACGATCCGGTCACCGGGCGAGCGCCGCACCATTACGAACGTTCGACCATCGGGCGAGACATCGTAATTCGCGTGAGGATTCGCGCCGAGTATGTCGGTGAGCTCGAAGAGTGCGCGCCGTTCGGTCACCTCGAAAGCCGGCGTTGCTCGCACCGATGCAGCAACGAGGTCGATGCGCGTCTCGCTGCCGCCTCGGTAGAAGAGCTCGCGACCATCCCGACCCCACACCGGCTCGCTCCCACCATCCTGCGAAACCTGCACCTCAACGCCGTCACCGGAAAGCGTCCGCACATACACTTCATTTCGACCCGACTGGTCTGACACGAATGCGAGCCACCTGCCGTCGGGTGACACGACCGGATACTGCGTCTCGAACGAGTTTGCAATCAGCGGCTCCACCGGACCGCGCCCGCCATCACGCACGATCACGACGTCGCGACCGGATCCGGAGCCGCCTGATCCAGGCAACATGTCGTTGCCGTTCGAAACAAGCCCGCTCCCGTCGGGAAGCCATACTCCGGTGTATCCGAGCTGCGGATTTACAGTGAGCGACTCGGGCTTCGCACCACTGCCCGGCCGCACACGATACAAGCCGAACGTGGAGTTGTTCCGGAACGTCGTATAGGTGATCGACTGACCGTCAGGAGACCATGTCGCATCATGCCCGTCATGATCGAATGTCGCCCTCGACAGAGTCCCCTGAGCCATCGAAAGGATCCACACGTCACGCCCATCCGCCGTCGTAAAGTCAACTGAAATACGGCGGCCATCCGGAGAAAACTGAGGCGCATGAAAGCTGCGCCCCTCGGCCGTCGCGAAACGGAAATTCCCCTGCCGGTCGGCGAAAACAAGCGACCTCGGCTCCTCCGGTATGTAGGCGACTGTCCCGTTCGCCGAAGCGGCGAACTGCGCCGCTCCATTACCGGTGATCGACACGCTCGAGGCAATCTGGACCGGAACTCCGGTTATCCGCTTCGATCTCTCATCGAACTCGACCGCCCACATAGTTCCGTCTGGCCGGACAAAGACGAGGAAGCCAAGCGTATACCGGATCTCTACGAGAGGGTCGTCCATCAGCACTGTCTCTGCGCCCGTCTCTACATCGACGAGCAGAGCCGGTCCGGTTGAGGTGCCGACCGGGATACGGGTCATGATGGCGGTACGTCCATCGCTCAGCATATGCTGAATCGACAACCCCGGTGTCTTCACCGCCTCCTTGTGCACGATCTCGCCACCCGGACGAAATGCCGCGAGCCCTCCGTTCACCTGCGATTTGTACCATATCGTTCCATCAGGCGTCCACGCGGCAAAGTTGAAGCGAAGTCCTGGTGGCATGTTCGAAATCTGGCCGCTCGATACCGTTATGCTCCGTCCCGCAAATGCCCGGGTATTGAACAGCGATCCTCCCCCTCCAATAACCTGCCGTCCATCAGGAGACACCATCGGGTTCAGCATTCCGTCAGTTCCCGGAAGAATCAGCGGCTCGATTGCATCGAGTCGCCGGTATACCAGGCCGTTCTCTCCTGATCTGGTGATGGCAACGTAGACGACCGCACTGCCGTCCGCCGCGAGCGCAATCTGCCGGTTGGCACCGGAAGGCCCTGTACCTCCAATTCCGGGAGTCAGTACGGTCAATCGTGACGGAACAGGCTCCGGTACGTCATCGGCGGGCATGAGGCGGGAAATGCCAAATCCCGTCAGGACACCAACCCCCAGCAGCGCGAGCGCTCCAGCGATGACATTTCTCCGGTAGAATTTCCTGCCGGGCGGCTCCTCTGCAATCAGCTGTGACGCTGTACCCTCGAGTCCGGCTGCAAACGCAGCGGCACTTTCCGGCCGGTCGGCAGGAAGCTTCTGAAGCGCTGCATGTACCGCGGCCGCAACAGCGCGCGGAACAGTTTCTCGAACTTCGCGCAGCGGCTTTGGTTTCTCCGTTATCACCTTTGCGACAATCGCCTGGGGAGTCGGCCCGACAAACGGCGGCTCGCCTGCAAGCATCTCATACGTCACAGCACCGAGTGCGTAGATGTCTGCGCGATGATCGACCGACCTGTCACCCATCGCCTGCTCGGGAGCCATGTACTGCGGAGTGCCGAGCGACATTCCGGTCTGCGTCATGCGCTCGCCACCCGCCTGCTGCACTGCCAGCGCAATCCCGAAATCAGCGACCATCGGCCGGCCGTCGTGCAGGAGTATGTTCTCGGGCTTCACATCGCGGTGGATGACGTTCCGCTTGTGCGCATAATCGAGAGCATCGGCGACTTCGCGCGCGATCCGCACCGCGACAGGAACGGCGAGCTGGCGCTCACGCGACAGCAGTCCCCGCAGCGTCTCGCCTTCCACATACGGCATCACGTAGTAGAGCAGGCCGTCAGCGCTTCCCGAATCGAACAGCGGCAGGATATGCGGATGCTGAAGGCTAGCGGTGAGCGATATCTCCTTGAGGAA
>JBPPMU010000192.1:0-8254 GCA_051306215.1 Gemmatimonadaceae bacterium
GAGACGCGATGAAGCTGGGGCTTGACGATACTGTCGACGACCTGATCAGGCAGGTGCCGCGGGCGCTCGAAGTGGGCGCTGCCCACAAGGCTACGCTCGCGCGGATTGCGCGCGAACGCTACGACTGGACGAGTGTGGCGGAAACTTTGAGGACTGAGCTTAGCGCGCTCACCGGCTAGCCTGATTCTTTGTCCGGGCAACAAGAAACTCATGCAGCGCGGTGATTTCATCGTCCGTGAAATTGCTGAACCTGCCCCTCGCTACCGAGCTCATCAACTCCAGCTCCCTGTCGCCAAGGGCAACACCCGTTTTCATAAGTCTGACGAACTGCTCGTGGGTATAACCGGCGGCTATTGCCAGGTCGGGCGTGCCGCCAGGTCTTCCCTTGAGATCCATTCCGTGACACTCGGTGCAGGCAATCCGGGCGAGGTATGCGCCACGGTAGCCTGAATCTCCCGCTGCGGGGAATTCAGTCGCTGCTTCCGCCGCTTTTCTGACTTCGGCGACCGCCGGATTGTACTGGCCAAGAGCCATCCCCACCCGGCCGCCAGGACCTGCCTTCATGACCCTTGACTGCCCTTCGACCGGTGGCACGCTGCGCAGGTACGCGATAATCCGCCCCATGTCGGCATCGGTGAGAGCGCTGAACATGGCCGACGGCATTGCGATAACGCTCCGGTTATCGGGCCGGATTCCGTGGCGGATTATTCTCTCGAGCTCGGCGTCGGAGTACGTGCTGGCCGCAACCGTGAGATTCGGGGCGGCGATCCGCGCGAGTATTGGCTCGTCAATGAACATCTCGCCCTCGAGATTGTTGCCGTGACAGCCGAGACATCCTGTGATTCTGGCGAGCCGTTCGCCTTCGGCGATCGATGCAGCGTCTGAAGGCACTGTGACAGGGCGGCCGGCTGTGTTGTGCTTCTCACGAATCTTCAGCTCCGAGGCGACATAAATGCCGGCTCCAAGAAGGACGAGAAGGCCAACAAGTCCAAGCAGTCCGTTGCGGAGCCACCTGAGCGCGCGCCTCACGGAAATATTCCGCGCTGCGTATAAGCCGTCGCAACCTTGCCGATTGCATTGATGAACGCCGCAGTGCGCAGATCGACGCCGCGGTCCTTCTGGATCGCTCTCAGCTCCGCATACGCGGCAACCATGGTTTCCTCGAGCCCCGAGTTCACGAGCTCTTCCTCGCCGGCGGCTTCAGTCGCCGCCCGTCGCGCTGCATCCGAAAGCTTCTGGCCAGTAAGGCCTTCCGCGGCCAGAATGATCTTCTGGTTCGTGTGCTCCTGGAACCGCTTCTCCATCCGCCCGAACCTCATATGGGAAAGGTTCTTCACCCACTCGAAGTACGAAACGGTGACTCCGCCAGCGTTGGTGTAGATATCCGGAACCACCAGCACCCCGCGGGCAAGAAGTTGTTCGCTCGCATCTGCGGTGACGGGTCCGTTCGCCCCCTCGACTATGATCTTCGCCCTTATCCTGTCGACATTGGCGGGTGTGACGACATTCTCGAGCGCCGCAGGAATCAGTGCGTCACATTCAAGCTCGAGAGCGTCGGCGGTGTTGTTGATATCCGTCGCTCCATCAAAGCCGAGGATCGATCCTGTTGCAACCCGATGGGCAACCACGCTGTCAACATCCAGCCCCTTCGCACTGAAGATCGCCCCTTCACGCTCGGCCAGCGCGACGAGTAATCCGCCACCTTCCTGGACGAACTTCGCAGTCCAGTATCCGACATTGCCGAGACCCTGAACTACTACGCGTTTCCCCTCCACGCCTGTCGTCAGCCCGAGGAGTTTCATGTCCTCCTCGTAGCAGCATGCTTCGCGAAAGGCGTAGAAAACGCCGCGCCCGGTCGCCTGCGCCCGGCCCCGAACGCCGCCAAGCGATACAGGCTTGCCGGTTACGCATGCGAGCGCGTCGATCTGGCCGGGTGCGAGAGTTGAATATGTGTCGACTATCCACCCCATCTCGCGGGGACCTGTTCCGTAATCAGGGGCGGGTACATCGGTGCCGGGTCCGATGAGATTCTTTACAAACAACTCGTACGTGTACCGCCGGGTCACGCGCTCGAGTTCTGCCTCGGAGTATTTCGACTTGTCGATCCGTACCGCGCCCTTTGCGCCGCCGAACGGGACGTCGACGAGCGCGCACTTGTAGGTCATGAGGGCGGCGAGAGCCGAGACTTCGTCTTCATCCACGTTCGGGGCGAACCTGATTCCGCCTTTTGTCGGGAGGCGGTGAGTACTGTGCTGCGCCCGCCAGCCGTTTATCACCTCGATCGACCCGTCGTCGCGCTCGAGGGGGAACTGCATCCTGTAAACCGAGTTGCAGGCCTTTATCTGAGCGATAAGGCCGGGCTCGAGGGTTAGATGGGCCGCTGCCTTGTCGAAGTACTGGTTGACCTGCGCGAACATCGGGATGTGCTGCGTTGTCATCGCTCCGGTTTCCGGAAACTGTTGCGCAGAATCTACAGTAACTGTTCCGAAGCGCTAACTCCCCACCGTGTTCTAGTTCCGGGCGGGCACCGTGAGCCGGGTGGACCCTACGCGATTCGATGCGGTGATGTCGAGGTTGCGTTTCGTGGTCCGGACGGTGGTGGCGCCGCCGCGGGCAAACGCCATTATCTCTCTTGTATCGGGATCCCTCACGACAAGCATGGGGAAATCCGCCGCGTTCCACCTCAGTCTCACCCGGTCAGGTGACTCAACTGTCGCGGAAATCGCCGGCTCACCGCGGGTACCGGCGGCGACAATCCGAACCTCTCGTCCCTCACCCGACAGCCTCAGAGTCACGATCCGGGCGGCAGTCTGCTGAGTCATCGGAACCGCGAACCCAAACTGCCGTACGTCTCCCGCCGCATCGCCGACTATCTGGGGATCGAAGGAGAGAGAGAACACCTGGGCTCCTGAAACATCGAGGCCTTCAACGCGATACCGGCCGTTTCTCGACGGCAGCGATGGGCGCGTGTCAGTCATGAAGGCGGGCTCGAGCGCGAGCTTGCCGTTCTCGACGCTTCCCCAGACCATCAGCGCGCTCTGGACCGATCCGGATACCGATGCGGCAGGACTCGAGCCGCGGTAGTTCATCACAGCTTCATAGGTGTAGTCGCTCACCCACTCGGGTCCACAGTAGCTCATCACATCGCGTCGCTCGCTGTCGATGACGACTCCAGATGCGACATCGAATCCGAAGACGCCGATTCTGGCGTTCGGATATGGATAACCCAGGTCGACGCCTGACGGTCCGCCGCATGGAGCATGTCGCCGGTTCCAGTTATGGCCAAGCTCGTGCGCTACTGTGGCTGCCGCGCTCGATGCATCCCAGCTCAGCACTGTCTTGCCGGGCACATACCCTATTCCAGCAATGCCGCTGGTGTATGGGACTTTCAGAATGCCGACATAGTGCGCTGCCGTTCCTTCGGCGAGTCGAAGCGTGTTGACCTCACCAAGGATCTGTACCCAGGTTGCCTCGCTGCTGGTAGCGGGCACGGCTGCGGCTGTAGTGAAAGTCGAGCGAACGTTCGCGGTGTAGGCGCTGACCGGGAACATCCTGAGGGTGGCCGCAAGGAGGTCAGGTACCCGGGCATCCGTAACGTTGCCGACGAGTGAGTTCGCGGTTGTCTCGATAGGAACGAATCGTATTTCAAGCGGGGGTACGGAACGGACATCGAGCGTCGCCGGAGTACCCGAAGCCGGATACCTGTTGTCGGTTTCATCGATCTCGCGCACCGTGTTTTCGGGATCCACGTCGACTACGTAGGAAAGTCCCCCGGTGAGAAGTGCTGCAGGGAGCATCATTCCCCAGGAAGCAGAGGATGAGCCCTCGTTGACCGTGGTTACGACCGATTCGCCGACCGGGTTCATCATTCCCGTAGTGACCAGCTCACTGTTGCGGTAGAACCGCGCGCGCACTCGCGGTGCTGCCGAGTTCAGCTCGTTTGCCGTGACGAATACGCGAAGAAATGCCGAACGCCCGGCGACTAGCGGCACTGATCCGTCGAACCGCTGCGAGCTCTGCGTGATGTATGCGCCGGCGATTGAAAGATTGAGAGTAGGCGGGCGTGTCACATAAGTGAATGCGGCCGGGACTCTCGTGCCGGCAGTCACAGTGAGTGACTGCGACTGCGCGGCGGCACCGTACGTCTCAGAGCCGACATCGAAGGTCCGTGCGCTGACCGTGTATGCGCCGGGTGCGAGCCTGGCAAGTCGCTGCGCGCCTCGTATCACAACTGTGAAGTTGCTGGGCCCCGACACATCCCAGACCGGTGTCGCGCCGGTGGGAAGTCCGCTCGACGAGAGGTCGATGCTTCCAGTCGTCGCTACGTAGTTCGCCTCGAGCTGGACCGGCGTGGCCGACGCGGTGATGATAAACTTTGACTGGATCGGTGACCCTGCATAAACCTCGTCGCCCGAGGCGGGGTCAGTCTGGAGCGTGTATTCGCCCGGGTCGAGGTTCCCGACTTCGGTGGAGGACTTCAGGTTCACGAAGAACCCCGTGCCGTTGTAGATCGTCACGGACGCATCGACTCCCGGAGGGAGTCCGACGATCGCCACGTTCGCGATTCCCGTCGCGAGCGCGAAGGCGACGTTTACCGTGGCGGGAGTCGAGCTCGCGACCACTTCTACGACCTGCGAGAGGACTGCCGGGACGTAACTAGCCTTGGCGCCAACTGCCTTTGCCGCCATGACCGTGTAAGTTCCCGGCTCGAGGTCGGCAATGGTCCGCGTCGAGTTGACGGTGATCGGGGGTGTTCCGACAGCGCCCTGAACCGTGACAGGCGCGGATATCTCAGAGGGAAGGTTGCCGATGTTGACGGTAAGACTGCCCGTCTTGGGGGCAGTCGGTCCGCCGTCGCACGCCTGCATTGTCAAGCCGGTACCGAGCAGGGCGGCGACGGCGAATCGTCGTATCGAAATCATCGTAAAGAATACACCAGTTTGCCCGGGGGGAGCCCCCGGGCGGCAAAAAACTACCCGGCGGTCGAATCCTCCGAGTACAGCATCGCGCCGACCATTGTCGACACGATGAGGTTGACAAGCCAGATGACCGCGTACGTGAGCCACAGCCCTACCGACATCATCCCCATCGCCATGTAATTACTCGTCATGATCAGGCCGAACGTGAAGAAGACCAGCGCGACGTATATGGCTGTCTTCGGTCCGGGACCGAACCGCGGTCGCACGGCGGCGTAAGTCCAGACGAGAAGCATGCCGATGACGAGGTTCATTATTACGAAGCCGGCGATCTGGCCGCCTGACATCGCCGCCATGGCATCGCCAAGCCCCTCCTTGAACGCGTTCGCCTCAGCCGTCATCCGCTCGCCCAGCAGGAACATGTTGGCGATGAAATCGATCGCCGTAAGCACTACACCTGCGACTATTCCACCCGTTACGACTTTCGAGGTGTTGATGGCCATGCTGTGCTCCACTCAGAAAGGTTTGCCTCCAGGGAACAGCAATCAGCGCCACTATAGTATGTGTTTGTGTTCCCGTGGAACAGCGTTATTGACGAAGCTTTACGCGTGACATGCTGAAAGGAGACATGTCGAAGCGGGACGTCCCGTCGGCGACGAGGTCCGCCTGGATCTCCCCGATCGCGCTCGCGAACTTGAATCCGTGCCCGGAGCAGGCGCTCGAAACGAGCACCTGGGGGCAATCGGGGTGGAAGTCGATTATGAAATCGCGGTCACGGGTGTTCGTGAACAGGCATACGTCGCTGTCGACGACGCTCGCCTCCGCGAGACCGGGAAGCACGCTGCCCAGGGCGCGCCTGAGGGGCTCGACTTCGCTTTCTCCAACTTCGCGGTTCACGGCGTCAGCATCACTCACGATCTCGCCCGAGTGCATCACACTCGCCTTTACGCCGCGAGCAAGCCGGGGAAATCCGTAGCATATCTCGCCCGGGACGTACTCATGAGCCCAGATTGGCAGCGCCGGTGACTCGTAGGAGGGGTCCGCGCCTGGCTCGAGCCAGAAGACTGCCTGCCGTTCGACGTCGAGGTGAAGATCGACACCGCCGAGGAGCTGTGGATTTCTTGCACCCGCGCTGATGACGAGCCGGCTTCCCGAATAGACGCCAAAGGGCGTGGTCACTTCTACCCCTTCATCCAGGGGCCTCCACTTCACGACATGCTCCTCGAAGCGAAGGTCGGCACCTTCCTCCGCGGCGAGTCTGAGGTGTGCTGCATTCCCCGCTTCAGGGTTCAGGTAGCCGGCACGCGGGTCGAATACCGCGATGTCGCCATCGCGCAATCGGAAGGCGGGAAATTTCCCGGCGATCTGGGCGGCGTTCAGCACTTCGCATTCGAGCGCATGCTCCGTCGCGCTCCGCAGCGTTCCCTTGACGAGGCCGCCATATTCAGGGCCGATCATGAGTCCACCGGTGATTTCCATCAGCCGGATCCCGGTCCTGCTCTCGAGCTCGCGCCATAATTCGTGCGCGCGCTGGACGATCGGCACGTACAGCGGATTCTCGAAGTACATCTCGCGGATGATACGACTGTCGCCGTGTGACGATCCGTAAGGATGTCCGGGCCTCCACCGGTCGAGGCCGAGGACCTTTTTCCCGCGAAGCGCGAGCCGGGCCGCTGTCGCGCTGCCCATGGCGCCGAGTCCGGCGACTATTGCGTCGAAGTGGGTCGGAGGCATTGGGGTTCCTTGTCTTGCCAGACCAGTCAGGGGGATGCATCGTAACCGTCAGATGCCACACAACGCAACGTGGGTTCGCCCGGAGGACAACGAGCTCGACCTGTACGGCGTGACGCACCGGGGGAAGGTCAGATCCGAGAACCAGGATCATTTCATGGTTTCGACGGTGCATCCACAGGTCGTGGTTCACGCGACGAGCCTGCCAAACCCAGAGACTCTGCCGCTCCGGGGGACGCGTCTCGCGACTGTTCTCGTGATTGCCGACGGCGTAGGCGGCGCGAGTGCGGGGGATGAGGCGGCTCGTCTCGCCACCGAGTCAGTGACGCGTTACGTCGCAACGACGCTGCGGTCGTATCACGCCGCAGGGTCGTCGACAGAGAGTGAGCTCGTCGACGCCCTGAAGAACGCTGCCCTCGAAGCCCATGCCGCGGTTCTCGCTGAATCAGCGAGGCGTCCCGATCATGCGCGCATGGCCACGACGCTGACGGTATGTATCGTCGTTTATCCGTATGCATACGTGATTCAGGTTGGCGACAGCCGTCTCTACTTCTATAAGGAAGGGAAGCTGAGCCTCCTGACCCGGGACCAGACCGTCGCGCAGTCCCTCGTCGACCAGGGCCTGATGCCGCCTGAACGGGTCTCGCACTCGCCGTTCAAGAACATGCTGTCGAGTGCGATCGGCTCGGACGAGGCGCTGCCCGAGGTGACGACCTTCGACATAAGCATCCGGGGATCACTGATCCTCATGTGCAGCGACGGGCTGACCAAGCATGTGACAGACGAAGAGATCGCCGACTGCATCAGCAGGATGACGTCGTCGCAGCAATGCGCGACGGAGCTGCTGGCGCTTGCACTCGATCGCGGCGGGAGCGACAACATCACCATCATAGCAGGGAGAGCACTGCCGCAGGTTAGCTGACTGCGGACTGCGGACGTACTGCGGACTGGGCACACCGGACTACTGCGGACTGGGCACTCCGGACTACTGCTGACCGGTTGCGAAACAAAGAGGCGGCAGTCACTTTAGGAAGGCAATCACTATGACATCACCACTCGTACGCAGCTTCGCTTCCTATTACTACCGGACCCTCAACACGGGCCCGCGGGGGCGTATGCGCGACTAGGCGCAGCAACTTTCTGTTTTTCCGGGGCTCGTGAATTTCTTCACGGGCCCTTTTTGTCATCCACACCCGGAGCCGGCAGATGTCCACTCACCCGCACGAGCATTCATCGGAAGCACCCGCCACCAGCGTCGTCCAGAACTGGAGCGCGTACTCGAAGGCCGACCACGAGGTCTGGCAGATTCTCTACGCGAAGCGGATGCGGGAGCTCGAATCGACGGCAAGCGACGTGTTCCTCAACGGTGCGGAGCTGATAGGGCTTTCGGAGAACAGCATCCCCGACCTTGCCGAGGTGAATTACAGGCTCGACGCGCGCACCGGCTGGAACGCGGTGCCAGTCGGAGGATTCCTGCCGGCAAAGGAGTTCTTCGCGTCGCTGGCACAGCGGAGGTTTCCTACCACTGTCTCGATACGCTCAAGGGAGAACATCGACTACGTGCCCGAGCCGGACATCTTCCACGACGTCTTCGGCCATGTTCCGCT
>JBPPMU010000193.1:0-4594 GCA_051306215.1 Gemmatimonadaceae bacterium
TACACCGGCTGGCTATCGAGCGGATATCAGTTCGAGACCAACGTTTACAGCTTTACGCTCGGTACTGGCAACGCGATTGCCGGGTGGCATGACGGTATCCAGGGCATGCGCGTGGGCGGTGTGAGGCAGCTCATCATTCCGCCACACATGGCATACGGCGCCACAGGAAGTGGTCCGATTCCCGGCAACGCAGTGATCGTATTCAGGGTTGAGATCCTCGACGCCAGATAACACACGGTGAAGAGCGTCGGCCGGTCGGCGCGCAGGCAGATGATGGCCGCGGCAATCGCGTCAGTCGCGACCACGACCATGGCGGGCGAAACACACGCCCAGCTCCGACCTCTCGATGGTCCTGACTGGCACCTTCTCTCCAGCTCCAATACGATTGCCGCCAGCATCGGCGCGGCAAGACTTTCGGGGCAACGCGCATCCCTCGCCGGTACCACGGGCAATCTCTGGGAGCTCGGAACGTTTTTCGTTGGGTGGCGAACCGGCAGGGTTGTCCTGGAAGCTGGAGGAACTGCCCGGCGGTCGTTTACTGAAACCGGCAGGTTCCGCGAAGCCTACCCGGGTGTCGAGCCATCGCCCGATGGACGGCGGAACGATTCCGGAGATTATCGCATTTCGACAAGTGTCAGGTTGACGCCCGCCCGATCAGCAGTGATGGCCGTCTTACGCTTTGGCACACGGCTGCCGACTACTGACAACACGACCGGGCTCGACAGGGATGCGACTGATTTCTTCGCGACGTTGGGCGGCCGGACGTCAGTTGCAGCGCTTTACATCGCCGCAGATGCAGGCGTAGGTATCAACACTACCCGCGAGCCGCGATTCGAGCAGGAGGATGTTCTCCTGTACTCTCTTCAGGCGGAGCTGGTCGGATACCGCGTGACACCCACGTTGTCCTTCGTCGGGCAGCGACATGGAACGGCTCATGCGCCGATTCGCGGGACGGAGAACCTGGGAGAATTTAGGCTGGGGGTTCGCGCCGGCTCGCGGTACTGGGTTCGCCTCGAGGCCGTGCGCGGTTACGAAAGCTTCTCGCCGGAGAGCGGGGCTATCGTTACTGTTGGTTCGACCATGAACCTGGCAAAGCCGGGAGGAAGATAGATGTACCAGGCAGCTTCAGCGCCCCAAGCTCCTGCCGCGCCCGCGGGCCCCGCAGCAGGGGCCCCTGTTCTCGCGCCAGGCCAGGTGACGATAAACGGGCAGCCGGTTTCGACGCCGCAGGCAGCATATCACGCATTCCGCGCCCAGCGCCGCGAGCTCTCGCGTCAGCTCGAGGAGCTCCAGGACTCCCGGCAGTCGATCGCCGAGAATCTTACCACCGACGCCCTGACTCAAGCTGACCGGGCCGGGCTCGAGCAGCGCTTGAAGGCCATAGATGAGCGCATCATCTCGCTCGATGGTCAGATCGCTTTGGCTGACGCGCAGGTCGCGCAGGCGGCTGCAATTCCGGGGGCGGCCATCGAGCTGCCGTCTCCCCGGCGCGAGGGGCCACCTGAGGAAGCATTCGTGCTCGGCGGCATGCTCATCGTGTTCGGACTGCTTCCGCTGAGCATCGCATACGCGAGACGCATCTGGCGGCGTAGCGCGAAAGTCATTACAACTTTTCCGCAGGAACTTTCAGACAGGCTTCTGCGCGTTGAGCAGTCAGTGGAGGCGACGGCGCTCGAGGTCGAGCGAATCGGCGAGGGTCAGCGTTTCATGACCAAACTTTTCACAGAAGGACCCGCTTCCCAGATGCTCGAGGGACAGAGACGTGAAAGAATCGCCGCAGAATCACGGGGCACCCCGGGCGCCTGAAGGGTCATCGAGTGTATATGCTGCGCTTGCGTCCCGAGCGCGGCATACCACGAGCTCGCGGCTTGTCGCGCTCGAGACAACGGGGTTTGCCGTTGCGCTGTCAGTGCTCGCATGGATGCCGTCACGGATTGCGCTGGCACTTCCCTTCGTAGCCCTGAGCATGGTCGGGCTGTGGGGAGCCGCGGAGCACGCAAAGCGGGAGACATGGTGGCGCCCGCCCGCTCGAACTGTTCTTTCCGGTTTCCAGATTGCTGCCGCTGCGGTGGGCACGCTCGCTGCCGCAACGGCTCTGTACCTGCTCGCGGGCAGAGCTATCGGAACGGTCATTTCCTAGGACTGCGTCACTACAACGAAGCAGTCAGGACGAGAACGAGTCGCAGGCCCTCGGATCGCCGCTCGTGAGTCCACGCCTGAACCACTCCGAGCGCTGAGCTGCCGTGCCATGGGTGAAGCCGTCGACATTTACCCGCTGCCCGCTCTGCTGCTGGATGCGGTCGTCGCCGACTGCGGCGGCCGCCGTGAGAGCTTCCTCCACATCGCCTTCATGAAGTTTTCCTCGCGACTGCGTCGAGTGCGCCCAGACGCCTGCGTAACAGTCCGCCTGAAGCTCGAGCCGCACCGAAAGCTGGTTGGCCGATGCAGGGTTCTGCTGCTGCGCCCGCCTCACTTCCTGCTCGGTGCCGGAGAGGTGCTGGACATGGTGCCCGATCTCGTGCGCCAGGACATATGCCTGCGCAAAATCCCCGGCGGCTCCAAACCTGCGATGAAGCTCGTCGAAGAATGAGAGGTCGATGTAGACCTTCTGGTCTGCGGGGCAGTAGAAGGGTCCCATCGCCGATTGCCCGATGCCGCAGGCCGACTGCGTCGAGTTCCTGAAGAGCACGAGGCGCGGGGGCTGGTACTGTGCATTGTTGCGGGCCATGATCCGGGACCATACGCCCTCCGTATCGTCGAGAACGTACGACACGAACTCCACCTGCGGCTCCTCGCGCGCTGAATCCGCGGCACTCATTGGCGCGCCACCCGATTGAATTCCCGGCTCGACACCCAGGTCGCTGAAGAGATTGCGACCGGTAATAAGACTCAGGGCGAGAATCACTACTGTCCCGCCGATCCCCAGTCCCTTACCGATGCCGCCCGAGGAGCGTCGGTCCTCGAGGTTCCGGCTGCGTCCGCCTGGTGTCCAGCGCATTGTTGATCCTCCGGATCGTTGCGTGTCTGCAGGGTCACAGGGCAAGAATCTCGCCCGTTCAATGCGCGCCAGTAATAGCCGGCCGAAGGTCGCCGGCGTAAGATTGAAAGAGAGGGCGGACAGGCCCAGTCATTGTCGAACCCGTGCGGAGACCCATGCTTAAGCAGCTCAATCTGATTCGTCGCTGCCTTATCGCCATGACGGCGTTTTCCCTTCCCGTCAGCGCCCAGGAAGTCGTCCCGGTCAATTTGTGGGTGGCCGATATCGAGACGGCGGGATCATCCCTGACCCTGGGAATGCCGAGGAAGCTGACCGGCGACCGGGGCGTCAGCAGCCAGCCGTCCTTCACGCTCGATGGAGCGTCGATCCTGTTTGTTTCATACCGCGACAGCGCAAACGCGCCTGGCGATATTTACAGGATCGACCTTGCGACCGGTGCTGAAACGCGGATCACTGCAACGCCGGAGCAGGAGAACAGCCCGACTGTCACGCCCGACGGCAACCTCATGGTGATACGCTGGGTGCCCTCCACACTGTTCAGAGAATGGGGACCGTGGATTTATGACATGTCCGGGAAGCCGCTCGCCGGCGTTCTCCCGGGTCCCGATACGGTCGGCTATTACGTTCGAGTCGACTCGACCACTTTCGCGATGGTGCGCCCGAAAACTCGGAATTCGGTTGCGATATTCGACACGCGTGCCAAAACTATGACCGATCGCGACTGGACAGTTGCGAACCTCCCGCCGCAGCTCGTCCCCGGAGCACGGGCGATCAGCTACACGCGAACAGATTCGCTTGGTTTCAACGAGATAAGGCGTCTCGACCTCAACACTAATGTCATCTCGACATTGACGCCGACTCTCCCAAACCGCGTAGCGCACGCATGGACACCGGGCGGAGTCCTGCTGATGGGCAGGGGGAACAAGGTGTTCGCCCGTCACCCGGGCCGGGACACCGCCTGGCGACAGATCGCCGAGCTGACAAACCCGGAGCTCCAGAGCGTGACGACATATGTGGTATCTCCGGGGGGAGACAGGGTGATTCTCATTTCTCCAGTGAAGCCACAACTGCATCTCGAAATTCAGGATTCACTGCAGGCGGGGCAAAGCGTGGCCACCGCCGTTTCCGCCTTTTCCAACCAGTCCACCGAAGCGCTAAGCGCGCGCTACTGGATCGCGCGTGGCCCGCTCCTTGGAATCATCCAGACACAGCGGCGACGGACCCCCGGAGCGACTGCAGAGCTTGAAGAGCTCGTCGCCCGACTCACGGGCCCACTTCCAGCGCCCGAGCGCGACAGCTAGATATCATGGATACCCTCAATCTTTCGCACCGCCCGAAGGAGGCAAACGTGAAGAAGACGATCGCAACGGCCGCGCTGCTGGCACTCAGCGCGACGGCTGTAGCAGCACAGGGTTCGGATCCAGACAAGCTTCAGTCAGACGGTGGCGTCAAGGTTCCAGGCTGGACAGGCCGCCTCGATCCCCGACCGGCATCACAGGGCCGGAAGATCACAGATGCGAAGTTCGTCCCGATGGGCGGCGGCATCCACGTTACAGCTGGTCCGGCGGCGATATACTGGAACGCTGCGAACACGGT
>JBPPMU010000194.1:0-8580 GCA_051306215.1 Gemmatimonadaceae bacterium
AGGGACGTACCCGGGAGCCTCGACGTAATCGTCGAGAGCAACAACCACGTGACAATGCCGAGCGCGATCACGGCTATCCAGGTCTTCTTGGTTACGCGCGAGACCTGAAGCTTCGTGTGCCCGGCACCGCCGTACAGCCACTGATACCAGCCGTAGACGGAAAGGATGAAGTAAACGCCCTGCAGCCCGGTGTCCGAGTAGAGTCCGGCCCGGAAAAACAACACGGAGAACAGCGAGACGTTCACTATCGCGGTCGGCCAGCTCAGAATGTTCTGCCGCGTGCTCAGGTATACGCTGACGATGCCGAACGTGACCGCAACGAGCTCGAGGCAGCTCGATCCATGTGCCTCGAGCCATTCGCAGATCATCATGTCGTTGTTTTAGTCAACGGTTGCGCCAGCAGTTACCCAGCGGTCGAGCAGTGCTCTCTCTGACTCGGTGATCCCGGTTGTGTTTCCCGGCGGCATCGTGCGCGAAACGGCGGCGCGCTCACGGATGCGCTGGGCATGCATCATTATCTGCTGCGGCGTGTCGAAGGTGACCCCGGCGGGAGTCTGCCCGAATGAAAGATCGGTTGGCCTCGCCGAATGACAGACTCCGCAACGCCTGTCGATGACGTGCCTCGCTTCCTCGAAAGTCGCCGGGGCGCCGGGACCGGCCACCTCAACAGTCGATTTTCGCCCCACGGCGAGCAGGCCAAGGAGAACTATCACCGACGCCCCAATCGTCGCAGCGAGGGCAGGTTTCCAGGCCGGGTACGTCCACCGGAGGTTGAGCACGTGACGAACACCCGCTCCCGCCGCGATGAGCACGAACATCAACAGCCAGTTCCACCGATGCCCGTAGATAGCCGGATAATGGCTGGCGAGCATCAGGACTATCACCGGGAACGTGAAGTAGTTGTTGTGAATCGAGACACGCTTCGCGCGATCGGAGAATTCCTGATTCGCTCCGCGTCCTTCAGTGACCGAAGCGACGAGCTCCTTCTGCGACGGGACAATCGTGGAGCTTACGTTGCCGGCCATGATCGTTCCGAGCATCACGCCGACGTGAAGAAAAGCGGCACGACCGCTCAAGAGCTGTGTCAGCGCTAGCGCGATCCCGGTCAGAGCGACAATCCATATCGCCATAGCGAGCAGTGGCTGGCTTCGTGCCAGGCTCCCCTGCATCGCATCGTATGCGACCTTCCCGAGCACGATCGCACCTATTCCCACCAGCACCGCCTGCCAATGGGCAAGGTTCGCAACAGTCGGATCTGCGAGGGCGGCACGCCCGCCAGCGTAATAGACGATGACGAGCAGCAGGGCACCGCTGATCCACGTCGTATACGCCTGCCACATGAACCAGTGAACGCGGGCCGGCATCTTCTCGTCGTGAAGGAGCGTCTTCTCCACGTAGTAGAAGCCGCCGCTGTGCAGCAGCCAGATCGTGCCGGCGGGCCTTTTCGTCTGCCCGGGACTGACGGGAGCCACGAGACTCCTGTCGAGCCAGTTGAACAGGAGCGAGTTGCCAACCCACATGATTCCGGCAACTACATGGATCCAACGCGCCATGAGGTCGAGCAGCTCCCAGGAGCCGCTCACTTCCTTCCCTTCATGATCTTGACGAAGCTGCGCCCCCTGAACTCGTCGGCAGTAAGGCCGGTCATGCGCAGCGCTTCATCCTCGGTTATGGCGGCGGAGTTAATCCCTCGGAGGAAGAAGTTGAGGAGACCCTGTCCGGTCGCGGCATCGTCGAACACGTCACCAACGAGTGTTGCCTGCGCGGCTTTTCCGACAAAGTTGCTGAGCCGAACCCCGGCAGCGTCGATTCCCTCGAGGAAGAAGCTGTACAACGCCGCGTAACGAGTGACGAGCTGCGCGGGATGCAGGTCCCATCCCTGATAAAATCCGCCAGCGAGCGAGTGCCTGATGTCGTCGAAGTGAAGCCTCCAGGCCGCGTGAACGCCCGCGGTGTTCTCCCTCACCTGCTCCTCGGTCAGCGAATCTCCGCGATGAAGCGCAACGGGCATCACGGTCGTCGAGCCGTCCGAAAGCCAGACGTCGGTCCCGGCGAAGGAAACCTGCATGAAGTGCTTCGCGAAATCGCAGGCGAGGTGCTGCATGCGCTGGTGAGCAGCGGTGATGTTGATCCCCGCCGTATAGTCGTAGGTGCCGAAATGCGCGCCGCGAAGCCGGCCATCGGATGCGTCGAGTACGCGCGGGAGAAGCGAAGTCCCATCGCGCGAAAGAATTATCTGCGGAGTCTCGACCATGAGCTCGAAACGCAGCGTCCCGTGCGCAAGGCCGAGCTTCTTCTCGAGCGATCGCAGCACGGCGACGGTGTAATCGACCTGCTCGATTATCGTGACCTTTGGTATGGTGACGACCCAGTTGTCAGGAATACCGCCGCCTTCCACCATCGCTGTCATCACGAGATCGAGGGTGCGAACGCTCCGCACCCTCATCTCCTCGTTGAGCGGCTTCACTCTCAGGCCGATGAACGGCGAGAGAGTCCCGTTCTTCATCCCTTCGAGAACCTGGGCAGCCACAACACCAGCATGCCCATCCTCTTCGGAATCAGGACGATTCCCGTATCCGTCCTCGAAGTCGATCCTGAAATCCTCAATCGGCTCGCGGGTCAACTTTTCGCGCACACGCGTCGCGATGGTGTCGAGAGCCGGATGGTCTGAAATACCCAGCGCGGCGCCAAGCTGGGACGGCTCGGCGGCAAACTGACCTAACGCACGAAGTGCAATCGAGCCGAGCTTGGGGACCGAGTCGGAGGAAAAAAGCTGGGCGCCGCCGTAAACCGTATGTACGGGTTGCCGGCCCGGGCCTTCACCCGGATGGCCTTTCGAAAAACGGAGATTTGCTTCGCGAAGAGCTCCCTCGGCTTCAGCGAGGATCGGGTCTGTCGTCATGCGGGAGAAGCTTGCAACTCCCGCGGCGCGCGCGAAAGGCCGCGCGCACCGTTCAGGACACGGTCAGGCTACCGTCAGCTCCGGAACTGGAATCTCCCGGGTCACGCTCACGCTCGAGCCCATGCTCAGCGTGTTGTGGGCCGGGCAGACATGTATGACGTGCTCGATCATCGGGAGATACTTGTGCGGGATCTCCGGCGGCAGCATCACCCGGACGAGGAATTCCTCCACCCGCGGCGGATTCGCGCCCTTGTTCTGAACCACTTCAACCCGCAGACCTTCAACAGGAAGCTCCCGGGTTTTGAGGAACTGGCGGACGTAATACGCGATGCAGCTTCCAAGCGCGGCTCCAAGAAGCTCGATCGGAGTCGGAGCCGTGTCTTCACCGCCGCCCCGAACTGTCTGGTCGACCATTATCTCGTGCGACCTGATCTGGATCGAGAATTTCTGGCCGCCAGCGTGAGTTACGACGGTTGGCTGGGGTACGGTTGGAAGAAGCATTGAATGATCCGGTGGATTGTCTCACCCACGCTACAACTGCCCGGCGCCCGGCAAAGTCGGGAAAACTCACCGATTTCTGTAATCTTTTCCTCCACAACCCGTCACGCGTTGTAGATCTTCCCGTTTCGCGTACGGTAGAGCTCGAGTACAGCCCGCCCCTCCTCGCGAAGCACATCGCGCCGTATCACTACGCCTCGCTCCTCGAGGTAGGCGTATGACTCGGGGAAAACAGGACCCTCATCGAAATCGAGCCGGGACGCGTCATCGCGCGCTGCCGAGCAGACGACTCTCCTCACGCCGCTCCAGAGAACGGCGCCGAGGCACATCGCGCAGGGCTCGCAGGAAGTGAAGAGCTCGTGAACCGGCTGGCCCGGCAGGTTGAGAGTGAACGTGCCGAGCTTTTGCTGCGCCATCATGAAGGCGATCATTTCGCCGTGCAGGGTGCAGTTGTTGTAGCGCAGGACGCTGTTCGTGCCTACCGATACGAGTCGGCCCGACGCCTCGTATATCGCGGCGCCAAACGGGCCACCGGTGCCTCGCTCGACATTTTCGCGGGCAAGCTTTATCGCGAGCCGCATCCGGTCTTCGTCCGTGATGTAAGTCGTGTCCCAGTCCACGACCGAATCGACCCAGTCCGGGTACTCGACATGAATGTCGGGGTGCTCCCCTGCGCTGGTCATCGAGGGAAGGTTGCGCCGTCTGGTTTCACTGGTAAGTAGCTCACGGAGTCACAGGCACGGTGATGGTGGCCCCGTACCGTGCGTCAGTGATTCGAACGAGCGTGCCCGCCGGCGTCTCCTCGACACGGAAAAACGGCAGCCGGGCCCAGTCGAGGAACGGTCCCGCCGACGGATGCCGCATTGCCGCCGCGACCGCGACATCTTTCGCGCCCTTGTCGAGTGTGCCGGAATTCATCGAGAGGCGCGTTGGAAGCACCGCCACTGAGCCCGTTGAGTAGCCATCGCCGTCATCAGCATGAACGCGCCACGCTGACGGATTTCCCGGGGACGCGGTGACCACGAGCTTCTGCCGATCGAGGCCCGTGCCGGCCAGCTCACGTTTCACGAAACCTTCGGCGTAATGCTGCAGGCCAAGCATCATCACGATGTACGTCGTCGCCAGTCCGACTGCAAGACGTGCCGGCTTCCAGGGATTGGCGGAGCCCGTCCGCTCGCGGCGCCGTGAAAACCACACACCGGCTCCGAGAACGACAAGCAGATATGGATCTACGATGAAGAGAGAATCTCCGTAGAACCACGTTCCGTCGAATGGCATAAGCCACCTGAGGCCATATGAGTTCATCCAGTCGAGCGTCGGATGAGTGAGGATCGACAGAGCGGAGAGGAGAAGCAGCTGCTTCGGGACAGCGGGGTCGCGGCCCCGGCGCGCGTACCGGTCCCACAACATCATGAGGCCGGTGAGAACGAAAGGGAGAACGACGAGGGCGAGGACGCCGTGAGTCCAGCCGCGCCTGAACTCAGTTGCGCGACCGAAAGCTCCGGCGACAATATCGATGTCGGGGAAGTTCGCGCCGATCATCATCGTCGCCGACGCGAGAGCAGTGCGGCTTCTAAGCCCTGTACGCGCGAGCGCGGCCCCTGCAAGCGTATGACAGATGTTGTCCACGCGTTTATGTTCGCTCGGCGCCATGGCGGATGGAAGTGAAGGCGCGCAGTTTTGCGGTCACCGCATCAGGGAGCATTCATGAAGGAAATGATTTCGTGGGCGAATGCCCTTTACTCGGAAGGAGTGGACAACAAGGATGCTGACGCATTCGCCGCCGCATTCACCGAAGAGGCGTGGCTGCGGTTCGGCAACAATGAGCCCATTGTCGGCCGTGACGGTATTCGCGACGCGATAGCAGGATTTTTCACGATGTTCGCATCGCTTTCGCATGAGCCGATCGGGACGACGTGGTCGGACGGCACTCTCGTGCTCGAGGCGAACGTGACCTACACCCTTCACAAGGGCGGTAAGGTCACCGTTCCGGCATGCACGATCTTCCGCATGTCGGAGCAGGGAGGCGGAAAGCCGCTCGCGCGCCGGTGCCAGATCTACGTCGATCTTTCGCCACTCTTCGCTGCGGTTCAGGCAGAGTCGGCTTGACATTACATGTTATAACACATATTATTCGCAATGTCGCCAGATCTCAGGCAGGAGCTCAAGCAGGAGAAGCCGTTCAGGAGCCTACACCAGGAGGCTCAGCTCAATCTCGCCAGGACTGCCAACCTGCTGACGGACGGGTTCGAACAGATGTTAAAGCCGTACGGAATTACCGGGACGCAGTACAACGTGCTCCGGATCCTGCGAGGTGCCGAGCCTGCGGGGTTGTGCCGGCATGAGGTGAGTGCGCGGCTTCTCAACAGGATGCCTGACGCAACCCGGCTTCTCGACAGGATGGAGGAGGCCGGGCTGGTGACGAGGGCGCGGGGAACGGAGGACCGGCGGATGGTAAAGACTCACATCACGGAGAGGGGGATGGAATTGGTGGATTCCCTGGACGCGGCTGTCGAGGCGGAGCATTTGAAGCAGTTGGGTCATCTCTCGAGGGAGCAACTGGCGACGCTGATCGAGCTCCTGACCTTGGTGAGAAGCAGGAAATGAGTTTTTTTGGCATAAAACGTGTTATAACACTTAAGCAACGGGAGAGGAGGTTTATCATGTCGCTTTTCAAGAATGCATCAGATCGCCAGATCAACATCGGGCTGACGGTTCTCCGGGTGGTGGTGGGAATCATTTTTATGGCCCATGGCGCGCAGAAGGTCTTCGTATATGGCTTTGATGGAGTCGCGGGCGGATTCGCGCAGATGGGGATTCCGATGGCCAGCATCCTCGGACCCTTCGTGGGGCTCGTCGAACTTCTCGGGGGATTTGCGCTCATTGCAGGCTTGCTGACGCGGCTTGCTTCCCTCGGGCTCGCATCGACGATGGTTGTCGCGATTCTTGTGGTTCACCTCAAGAACGGGTTCTTCAATCCCGGCGGAGTCGAGTTCCCGCTTTCGCTGCTGGCAGGGTCGATTCTCCTGATGCTGACAGGTGCGGGCAGGTGGTCTATCGATGCGTTGATAAACCGGCGGGTTGCGGCACCGTCTCCGATGGGCACTCGTAACACCCTGCGGCGCGCCGCCTGAGCCGCTTGCGCGGGGTGAGGACGCCAGTGAGGAAAAGCCGTGAGACCAGTGAGGAAGTGCTGAAAATGGGGTGAGTGCGCATTCACCTCCCATACTTTTCCTCACTGGTCTCCTCTTCCCTTGGGGGTTTGGGGTAGAGCCCGGCCTGTAAGGAATTCCCCCACCTCTTTTCCGGTGAAGTCCGACAGTCCCGAACACCCGTCCAGGCGATTCTCATATCCAGATGAGAAACTGCTTGCCCCCCGGAGACTAACCGTGCTTTCACAGACATCCGACTACGCACTGAGAGCGGTCCTGGTGCTCGCCCGCGAATACGAGCGGCGTTCTCTCAGGGCCGACGAAATCGCCAGGGCAACAGGTGCGCCTGCCAATTACCTCTCCAAGACCCTCAACGCACTGGCCAAGGCTGGTGTGCTGAAGAGCGCCCGGGGCCCGCAGGGCGGCTTCTCACTGGCCATCCCGCCCGAGTCGCTTTCACTCGCTCGAGTAATCGACTGCTTCGAGACGCGGAAGCCGCATACCCAGTGCATACTCGGTGGCGGAAAATGTAATCCCGCGCGACCCTGTGCCGCGCATGACCGCTGGACGGCAATCAACGACGCCCGCCGGGCCACGCTCACGGTGAGCGTTGCCTCTCTCATAGATGATTCAATCCCGGAAGGACTCGAATGAAAAACACCTGCGAAATATTCAAGCGGCTTCTGCCCCCGGTACCATGACGGAAACGACAATTACCGGCGCGTGGAGCGTGAACGACACGATCCGCCGCCACCCGGAATCAATCGCCGTATTCAATCAGGTTGGCATCGACTCCTGCTGCGGCGGTGCCGCATCACTCGCGGATTCCGCGCGTGAGGTGGGAATCGAGCTCGACGATCTTCTGAACATGTTGAACGCTGCGATCGAAACCGGCAGCAGCGTGGCATCATGAAAGCGCTCGACCCCGCAAGTGCCGCGCTCGCCGCGGTAGCCCCCAACCCAACGAAGCCCGCGACTGCGGTGCTTCATGATACCGACGATCTCCGCCTTGTCGTCTTTCGAATCGCGCCTGGCCAGAGTGTCCCGCCGCACCGCAGCGTGTCATCAGTGATGCTCACGGTGCTCGGCGGCGAAGGCATTCTTTCGGGTGAAGAAAACGGGCAGATCGTCGAGCGGCGGTTCACCGCCGGCGAAGCAGCGACTTACGCGCCGGATGAGCTTCACGCGATGCGCTCTGATTCAACTGAGCTCCTCTTGCTCGCGACGATTACGCCGAGGCCCGGGAGCCGCTGATGGAGTGGTTCGTCAAGGCATTCGTCAAAGCGAGCCTCACCTGGCTGGCACTCGGCGTGACACTCGGCGTTGCGATGGCCGCGCATCCCGCGTGGGCGGTGTACAGGCCGGCCCACATGCACATGGTGCTGCTCGGTTTCGTGACGATGATGATATCCGGCGTGGCATATCACGTGATTCCGCGCTTCGCAGGGTTCCCGTTGCATAGCCGCCGTGCCGCTGCCGCGCAGTGGTGGGTTTCAAACGCAGGACTTGCCATCATGGTTGCCGGCTTTTTCGTTCGCCCGAACGAATTCCAGCTTGGCACCGTAATACTCGCCACGGGCGGCGTGCTCGCGGCGAGCGGGGCCTACACTTTCGTGTACAATCTCTGGCGGACGATCGACGGACCGCGCGCCAGGATCGCGGTGAACCGGACCTCACTGCCTCTCGCCGGCCAGGGTTAGTGCATTCACTCGTGCGTCGTTTCCTGAAAACCGGAATCGCGTTTCTCGGAATCGGGCTGCTGCTTGGCGGCTGGATGATGATCAGGCGCGAGCTGAGCGGCGTCTTCCCGTCGCCGTACCTGGTGAGCGCGCACACTCACGCGATCCTCGTCGGCTTCGTCATGATGATGATCCTTGGCGTTGCCCTCTGGCTGTTTCCAAGGCCTGACAAGACGGATGAGCGTTACAACCCGCGAGCGGCTGAAGCGGCGTACTGGCTGCTGGCGTCGGGGACTGCGGTGCGGCTGGCGGGGGAGATTCTGCGCGATTTCTCCGCTTCGATGCCCCT
>JBPPMU010000195.1:0-12786 GCA_051306215.1 Gemmatimonadaceae bacterium
CGCACGCGGCGCCATCCGCACCCACTCGAGCTCGTGCTCGAGCGTCCTTTGCCGCGCCGACTGCTGCTTCTCCTCAGTGGCAAGCCGGTTCTTCTTCTGCTCGAGCCACGACGTGTAGTTGCCTTCATATGGTATACCGGCACCACGGTCGAGCTCGAGTATCCACTTCGCGACGTTGTCGAGGAAATACCGGTCATGCGTGACGGCGACGACAGTCCCCGGAAACTCCGCTAGATACCTCTCGAGCCACGCTACAGACTCGGCGTCAAGATGGTTGGTTGGCTCATCGAGCAGCAGCATGTCAGGCTCCTCGAGCAAAGTCCTGCACAACGCAACACGCCTCTGCTCACCACCGGAAAGCGTCGCAACCTCGGCATCCGGAGGCGGAAGACGCAGCGCATCCATCGCTATCTCGATCTTCCGGTCCAGCTCCCAGAGGTTGCGAGCATCTATCTGCTCCTGCACGCGCCCCTGTTTCGCCAGCAGCTTCTCCATCTCGTCATCACTCATCGGCTCGGCGAACTTCATCGAGATATCCTCGAACTGCTTGAGGAGCGCGCGCTGCTCGGCGACAGCATCCTCGACGTTGCCGAGCACGTTCTTGGACTGATCGAGCTCCGGGACCTGGGAGAGAAACCCGACCTTCGTCCCCTCGTGAGCCCACGCCTCGCCCTGAAAATCCTGGTCTACCCCTGCCATGATCTTCAACAGGGTGGACTTACCTGCCCCGTTCCCGCCAAGGACGCCGATCTTCGCGCCAGGATAAAATGAAAGCCAGATCCCGCGCAGAATCTCCCGTGAAGGTGGGACAACCTTGCGAAGATCCTTCATTACATAGATGAACTGTGGAGCCACTTGCCGACCTCGTGAGCATGTTTGACGCGCTATTCTCTTCTGTCACGAAAAATAGCGCATGCCCGGCGAAATCATCTGCCGACGGAAACCACCCAGGCCTTGATTCCTCCATCGACGTCGCGCCAGCCGAATCGGGCACCGATGGCGTCAGCCGCGGCGTCGGCCGCTTGCGAAACCATCGATGGATCGCGCGCCTCGATCTCATTCCTCAGGGGAGCACCCTGGACATAGGCGACCGCCGGATCCCGGCAGGACGCGGCCCTGCTTCGCTCCGACACCGAATCGAAGGCCGGAGCCGTGCCGAATCCACCGGTGGCGCCGCGCCTCCCGGTACGCCGCAGCCCTGTCAGGGAAGAACATCACCCCGAACTGGCACACGACCGCGTCGAACGACTCATCCTCGAACGGGAGACTCAGCGCATCAGCCTGACGCCAGGTTACCTGCCGGTCCGTCCCACGTTTTACGGCCTTGTCGATCATCGGCTGGTTGAGGTCGGTCGCTACTATAGATATGCCCTCGCCCAGCAACGACGACATCGCACGTGTCAGCACGCCCGTGCCAGCGGCGATCTCGAGCACGTCCCGAGGCCCCGACCGCGCAACCCGTGCCGCAAGGTCACCCGCGTAAGGCTCGAATATCAGTGGGACGAGAAGCGTGTCGTAGATCTCAGGTACCGCACCGGCGAAGACCTTGTCGGCTTCATCCATTCAGGTCGGCTCCTCCGTGAACGCAATGCCCACACAGCAGATAACCCCAAGAAGAGGCTGCTCCGACCCGTTTGGCAAGCACCCCGGTGCCTCGCTTTCGCAAGCCTGCTGCTTTTGCCTTGCCGGACATTTGATTAGTAACTATATGATACTAACTTACGGAGGCCCCGATGCAACCGTTCACTACACTGCTTCCCACGATTGAAGCCCCGAATGCGATCGAGCCCCTGCTCCGACGTGGCGGCAGGGGCTCGATGCGTTTGATGACGCGTGAAATCCGGCTATTGCGACGCCGACTGGATTATCCGCGATACTAGCGCCTGGAGCGGCGCCGCATCTTCGGCGCTCAGAGTCCCCTCACTAACCAGTGATGCAAGCTGGTTCAACAGCGCGTTTAACTGATTCACCGCGACCTTGTCCTGCCCACGACCCATGCTCTGGAGCGCCGCACGCAGCTTGGCCTTGAGCGAGTTCGCCGTACCGATGTTGATCTTGCCGTCAGTGTACAGCTGATCGATCAACGCAATCGCGTCGGCTGCACCCTGCGCAGGAGTCTGAATCGTCGCAGTTGTGGCAACCGTATCGGCAAGCCCGCGAATGTCTGACACGATCAGCTGAACGTCGTACGTGCCGGCAATCGCGTAGGCGTGAGAAACAGATACGCCTGTGCCCGTCGTGCCATCACCGAAATCCCAGGCGTAAGTGAGGTCGTCTCCGTCAGCGTCAGTGGACGCCGCTCCGCTCATCGCAATCGGCTCGTGCTCCAGCGCAGCATACGGACCGTCTACAGCCGCAACAGGAGGGACAGTCTGGCTCTCGACCGCGATCTCAATCGGATCCGGGAGCAGGTCGAGAATGTCGTAACCGCTCAGCGTCTCAACAGAGTCAACGGTCACCAGGTAGTTCTGCCAGGGCACGTTACGTATGCCTGCAGTATTCGGCATGACCACGGCGATCACCTCGAGATCGCTGAGATCGTCGATGTCGTCGAGCCCCTGATCCTTCGGCATTATCACAGCAACTTTCCACGTATGCCCGGGAATCGTGATGAGCCCTTCGTTCTTCACGGTGCCGAGGTTTCCGGCAACGCCCGCGACTATATAGACCTCCTTGTTCTGGAATCTAGCCAAGTCACCGAGGTAACTCTCCATCGCCGCCCACGGGCCCTGATTATTGTCGGCGGCCTGCGGGATGATGTTGCTGAAGTAGAACGTGTAGGCGTTGTCGAGATTGCCCGTCGTGCGGTCGAACGAGCGGGCAAGGTGGCCGCGGTCTATCCCGTAGCCATGAAACGCGCCGGCACCCGTGTAATCGGCGGTGGTGTATCGCGTGTATGTGCCGGGCAAGGCCGGGTCGAAGGTGAAGCAGTCACAGCGGTCGAACGAGCCGATGTGCGCCCCATCGAGATTGTAGCTCACCCAGTTCGGCGTTCCCCGGGCACTGCTGTACGAGAGCGTAAATGTAGGATGGCGAAGGATGAAATCGTCACTTGCATCGGCGTCCGCTGGCTCGCCGAACTCCGCATTGCCAGGATATTCGACACCGCTGAACGTCGCAACGATCGTCGGAAGGGTGTATGTCTCGGTAATCTCCGAGTTCTTGAGAGTCGCACGGAACGTCGCGCTTCCCGCGGAAAGCGCGGTAATCACACCGTCCTCATCAACCGTCGCAATGCCTGGCGTGTCCGACGACCACACATAAACCGTGTCGAGAACGTTCCCGCTCGCGTCAGTCAGTGACGCGAAAAGCTGGTCCTGGAAACCAACAGGGAGCGGTGGATCGCTGAACGCACGACCGCTGAACGAGATTGTCGGCGGAGGAGGAGGCGGATTGCACGCATCAGGGCTGCCGAGTGACGGGCCATACCACGTCCCGTCGTAACGTTGCAGTGTGTGCGTGTCAGGCCGGCTGCCGGTCTCTCTGACTCCGATATCTACAGATGTCATCCCGATCGCCGGACCGTTCGCCGCGCCCATCGTTCCCTCGTACGAGATGTACTCGACGACAGTATTGCTGGCGTTCACGAGAGCGATGGCATCGGGTGAGCCATTCTGGATACCGTCCGCGGGCAGGACGAAGGTGAGGACTCCGCGACCTTCGCAGAGGCTCGGGAACGTCCCGCTCAGCGCGGTCGTCCGATACGACAAGTTGTTGCTGCCGTTGTAGAAGACGAGACTCCATCCAGCGAGGCTCACACCCTCAGGGCCTTCGATCTCCACTCGCTCGTTGGTGTCCGCTCCGCTGTTGTCGTAATGGAGCTCGGAGATGAAGGTGTCGCCGGTTCCGACGGGCGGAGCCTCCTCGACCGTCACCACCACGGTGTCAGCTTTCTCCCCGGCAACAGCGATGACCGAGGTGCTGCCAATCGCCACTCCGCTGACGAGCCCCGTGGTGCTCACGGTCGCAACAGCTTCGTCGAGACTCGACCATGCGAACGTCGTACCGGGAATCACCACGTCGGCTGAATCGAACGCTGCTGCGGAGAGCTGCTGGACATTCCCCTCTATTATGGTAGTGCCGTCGGGCGTGATGACCACCTTCGCGACTACCGCTGGCTCGACAAACTCGTCGTTGCATACGCCAAAGTTGTGAGTCGTCGGCCCGGTCCACACACCGGCACCGTCGCGCTTGAGCGAAGTCACCGGATCCGAGGACTCCGAGCCCGCTTCGAAAACACCTATATCTATCGATTCCAGACCATTTGCCGGACCACCGACTGCCGTGAATGTCCCCTCATATGAAAGGAATTCGATCACCGCTGAGTCGGGACCGACGAGAGCTATTCCGTCAGGGCTGCCATTCTGGAGTCCGTTCGATGGGTAGTCGGCAACGACAATCTTCCTGGACGGATCCGGACAGGTCACCGCCGTCAGTCCCGCAAGCGAGCGTGTGTTGTAGCGGGCCCCACCCGAACCGTTATAGAGGATCAGCGTATAGTCGGCAGGGTTTGCTTCGGCAGGCAGCGACACTTCGATCGCCTCGCCGGTGTCTGTTCCCCCGTTGTCATAATGGAACTCGCTTATGCGCACGCTCGGGAGAGCTGTCACCGATATGTCAGCGCGAACGGAAGGGGTGGCTGAACCTTCCGGTCCCGCGATCTCACCGCCTGAGCAGGAAAGCGTGACGAGGGCGAACGCAGCAAGCGCAGAGAGAAGCGGTCTTGGGTGCATCTTTAAGTCCGGGAGACGATTGTGTAATGGCGGCGACAAGCGGGAGATGGGAACTATAATCACTTGTTTAGCCCTGCACCATTGCAGCCCCCCCCCGGCGCTCGTAAGTCCGCTTCCCTGGAAATTGGCTAGGGCGAACGGTGATTGCCGTTGAACATCACTTCAAAGCAGTTGTACCATCGCGCGGAGATAGCGCATCGTTGGTCCTGCCCGCCAGGATCTTCTGAGCGAACCGTTGACCTTCGCCAAGTCGCTCGACCTCCACAGCGATCGCATCCAGGGAATGCTGAAGATTGTCAAGGCGGGAATCGACCTGCTGAGAGTCAGCCGAGTAGTCCGGTTTACTTTTCCGCTGGAACACACTCTGCCAGAACACGAGGGTTCCGACCGCAAGTCCCGCATGCACGGTAGCCGGCCCGATCTCGCCAATCGCGACGTGGTAAACCGCTGAAGCTGCGTTGCCGACAGCGAAGACCGCCGCCGCTACACGCCACCATAGACCGCGTCCTGTCATTGCGACCTCCCTCTCCGTTATCCTGAACTACGGAGCAAGGCACCGATTTGTTTTGACGACGTCATCGGGCATGCCGCTGCCCGTGTCGCAATGGTTGACTCACTCGGTCGGCCACCTACATTCGACACGGTCAAAGACGGAGTCCACTTTCCAGGCCCCCGCCTCCCATGGAAGCGGCCGTGCCGTTGCCCCTCGAGAGCCTCGAGTTATCCGATTCGGCCGAACGACTGACCTCGGCACTGGAAACGCTTCGACCGGATGAGCGGCTGGCCGTTCAACTCTTCGTCATTGACGAGATCGACGCCGTCACGGTCGCGCGGATCGTGGGATGACCAAACGCAAAGGGGGTATACAACCGCGTTCATCGCGCCCTCGGCCGGCTTCGGAGCGAAGTCGAGCGGCTCGGGCTCCGTCCCTGAGCGGATCTACCTGAGTAAAAGGGACGTTCGTGTCCGTGACACTGTACGCCAGGGCAGGAATGAACCTCCAACACATGTGAGCGCGACGTGAATGACCGGTGCCCGTCCCTGGACCACCTCCTGGGCGCAGCAGTTGGAGGGCGAAAGACTCCGGAGCAATCGGCGTTTGAGCGACACCTGGAATCCTGTGATGCTTGCGCCCAGCGTGTGCGCGAGACGCGGACGCTGTTTGCGGCGATTCAGTCGCTCCCGCAGGCTGAACCTTCCCAGGACTGCCTGGGTGCTGAAACGATCGCATCACTGGTCGATGGAGTCGCTGCACCCGATGGACGGGCGATGGTTCATGCCGCGCAGTGCGGGCATTGTCGCTCGCGCATCGCCGCGATGGCGAAGGTCATGAGCGACCCCTCCATCTCTTCGGAACTTCGCGCGCTCCAGGATCGGGGACAACCGGCCAGACACAGCGCACGGAGGTATATGGCCTTCACCGGACTCGCGGCCGCGGCAGTCGCCGCGATAGTACTACTCGAGCCGACGCAGCAGAGGCTCGAACGCGACCACGAGAACACGAGCATCGATCAGCACCGCGAACCGGGTGCAGGTGCGACGGCGCTGCAAATCGCTGCCCCCTCGACACCCGCTAGTCCGGGTGGTTCCCTGCGCTGGCCCGGCGTTCCCGAGGCCGACCTTTATCGCGTTCGTATCTGGAATGCCGATGGTACCGTCGTATCGGCTACCGAGACGAGGGACACGACGGTCGCATTACCTTCCGGGCTTCTGACCGACGTACAGTACATGTGGGACGTGAGCGCGCGTACCGGGTGGGATCGCTGGGTTTCTTCAGATCTCGCCGAGCTCACCCTCCGCAGCCGCTAGAATGACGCGATTCCCGCCGATGCCGCGCTTGCCATGAACATCGTGTGGCTTTGGTTCGTCGCGGCCATCGTTCAGTATCCGGCGGGACAACATCCCTCACAGACCCGGCTGGTCGAGGAGGCGCGCAGGCGACCGGACAGTGTGCGCCAGTCCCTGACGAACGCACTCGCCGCTGCCTCCACTGCGCGATCGAATCTCGACAAGACACAACTGTTGAAGGCCCGCCGTCTGGCCGATGCCTACAGCAAGGCATGGAATGACCCGTTCTTCGCCCGTCAGGTAGTGCGATTCGAGTCCCTGTCGTCGCGCCAGCGGCGCGTCCGCGTTGAAGCGGACAGCCTGCGCCGCGCAGGCAATGACGCGCTCGGTGCCGAGGGAGTGCCGGCAGCGATGCTTCTCTGGCGGGAAAGCCTGCGTCGCGCGTCATTGATTGCCGATCCCGCTGCGGTCGCGCCGGCACTGCTTTCGATCGGCGCCGGATTTTATCGCTTCGCTCGATACGATAGCGCCGAGGTTTACTTGAAGAGGGCGCATGCGATGGCCGTGAGGATCGGCGACAGGCGAACCGCCGGCAATGCGACGGGACTTCTTGCCAGCGTCAGAAAGGATCAGGGCCGCCTGGATGAGGCGGTGGAGTTGTACAGTCAGGCAGCTCGTGTCCGCGCGTTGAGCGGGGACACGCGCGGCATTGCGGCTGATGAGAACAACCTTGGGCTGATCGCACTCGAGCGCGGGGATCCGGCCGAAGCCGCGGCTGCCTACGAGCGGGCCCTGGCGATCAATCGCCGCGAGAATCGTCCTGCCATGGTCGCGTTGAACGTGAGCAATCTCGCCGGTATAGCCGTGGGCAACGGCGAGTATCTTCGCGCGGAATCACTCTACCGCGAAGCGCTGACTCTCCAGGCACGGAGTGAAAACTTCGCGGAGCTCGCCTTCGTCAGGCACGGGCTCGGAAAGTTGTACGTGAGCCGGGGCGATTACCGCAAGGCAGAAGCGGAGCTGCGGGAAGCGGTCCGCCTGCACGATGAGACCGGCGCCAGAATGGATGCGGTTGCGGCGCGTATAGACCTGGCCGCGGTGCTGAGTGCAGTCGGTGATCCGCTGAATGCGCGCAGGGTAATTCAGCAAGCCGGTGCGGCAGCGGAGGGCGCGAGGGCCGCGCCATCGGAAAAGGCCGCGCTTTCTCTCGCGCTCGGCGACCTGGCGATTCACTTCGGCACTTTCGCTGACGCTGAGACCGAGTACACGCGTGCGGTGCGGTTGGGGGAGACGGCGGGTGATCAGTCTCTCATCGCACGCGGGCTCGAGGGAAAGGGATTACTGCTGCACTGGCGCGGGAACAACAGCGCTTCGTTGTCCGCGTTGCGTGAGGCGGTACGACTGCACGAAGCACAGGGAGATCGCCGGGCAGCCGCACTCGCCCAGCTCACTATCGGTGACGTGGAGACGGCGGCCGGCAACCTCGTGGTAGCCCGCAATACCCTGAATTCAGCACGCGCGACATTGCGCTCGCTCGGCGACGCAGTTGGAGAAGCTGCCGCTTTCGCCGCACTCGGTGCGGTTTCGCTTCGGGAAGGCTCGACTGATAGGGCTGCTGCTTCGTATCGCGCGGGGCTCGCAAGACTCGGGTCCAGGGAGGCTTCCCAGATTCGCTGGCGATTGCACACCGGTTATGCAGAGGTGCTACGCAGCCGTGGTTCTCTCGCGCAGGCAGGCAATGAGCTTCGCACCGCAATTGCCACTGTGGAAAAAACGGCGGGGGTGATGGAGCTCGGCGAAAGGCGATCGGGTTTTCTCGCCGACAAATGGAGCGCCTACGCCCAGCTGGCACTGATAGAGCAGGCTCGCGGCCGGGCCGGAGAGGCGTTCGCGGTGAGTGAGCGGATGCGTGCCCGCCAGACGATGGACATGCTCGCACGCGGGCGGGTTCCGCGTACTGCGAGAGCATCGGCGCAGGAGCAGGACCTGAGGCGACGAATCGGCCTCCTCACGCAGCGGCTGGAAGTCAGCGACCCTTCCGAGCCGAGGTCACGCGATCGATCGCTGACCGAGCGGCTGGCGAATGCCACACGCGTGGAGCTGGCGGCGGCGGAGAGGGAGTATGCGCGGCTCCTGACGAGCATTCGCGAGACCGATCCGGAATATCATGCGATAGCCGCGCCCACGTCGCGATCGTGGAAGGACATCGCGTCGAGCCTCGAACGCGACGAGGTCTTTCTCGAGTATCTGCTCACCGACTCCGCCTCGCTCGTGTTTGCGGTAACGGCTGATACGGTAGCAGCAATCGACCTCGGGATGAACCGACAGAGCCTCACGGATTTGGCGGATTTTTCCCGCAAGGCAATCAACCAACCCGAGTTCGCTGGAGCGCGTGACCTGTGGCGGGCACCGCTCCGGCGCCTCTACTCCGCTCTCGTGCAGCCCGTCGCCGACGAAGGTCTTCTCCGGGGAAAGCGCAGGCTGATAATCGCTCCTCACGGAGAGCTTCATTTTCTGTCATTTGCGTCATTCATCGAACCTGGGCGTTCCGACCGGTTTCTGATCGATCGGTACGAGATCGCGTACACGCCATCGGCGACGGTGTGGATAGAGCTCGGGCAGCGACGGCTTCGCTCGGCTCGCGATGGGGTTCTCGCGCTCGCGCCAAACGCGATCAGGCTGCCGGGATCACGCAGCGAGGCAGTTGCCATCGGTCGAATTCATGGCCGCAATTCGCTGGTGAGATTGGGACCTGCTGCGACATCACAGGCGCTTCGAGCGGCGCTGCCTCGGGTCGGCATCGTGCATCTCGCGACCTTCGGTGTGCTGAACAGACAGAATCCGTTGTTCTCCTTCATCGAGTTGGCGCCATCGGAAGGCGACGACGGTCGGCTCGAGGTGAATGAGGTGTTCGGATTGTCGTTTTCAGGCCACCTCGTCGTACTCAGCGCCTGCGAAACCGGGCTCGGCTCCGGTGCACTTGCTGATGTGCCGCCGGGAGACGACTGGATCGGACTTGTGCAGGCGTTTCTGCATGCCGGTGCGCGAGGCGTGGTAGCAAGCCTCTGGCCAGTGGAAGATCGCGCGACCAGTGAGCTGATGGAGTTTTTCCATCAGCGGCTTGCAACAGGAGCTGGTCCGGTCGCGGGTCTGGCAGAGGCTCAGCGCGCATTGATACGAAACCCCCGAACGGCAGCGCCTCGATACTGGGCGGGCTTCATCGCCAGCGGTCGATCGGAATGATAGACTCACTGTGGAATGGAGAGGTGAAGACATGAGGACAATCGATCGTATCGCATCGCTGACCGCACTCGCGGTCGCGGTCGCCGCGATGGCATGTTCCGAAAAGAGTCCGTCAGAGCCGGGCACTCCGGTTCCGATTCAGGAGCCCCCTCCCGGGATGATCGTGTCAAACGCCCTTGCGGCCTCCACGATCGCGAGCATCGGCAGCGGGAGCGGTTCGAATGTGGCTGTCGCTGGAAACACTGCCTACGTATCGGCGGCACCGGGGACTTTTCCGCAGGCATTTTCCGTGACCATTCGCAATGAGACAAGAAACGGTTCTCCAAAGACAGCTCCGGTCCAGGATGGCGGCTTCGATCCTGTTGGCATCGAGGCAGACGACGACGACGTAATACTGCTCACCCTGTCGATCAGCGGTGGCGGATCGACATCACTGAACGTGAAAGTTCCGCGCCGCCAACCGCCTGCGGTGGTGCGCACGAATCCGTCGAAAGGGCGGACCGATGTCGCGCTCAGTGTGATTGTGACGATCATTTTCAGTGAGCCGGTGGACAAGTCCACCGTGACACCGTCGACAGTAGGGCTGCTGCTGAACGGAAATGCCGTCGCCGGCAGCGTACAAGTCGCGGAAGACGGCCTGAGCGCGGAGTTCACACCCGCTGGCAAACTCGAGCCCCAGCAGACGTACTCCATTGTCGTCGATCAGGGGGTCAGGGACCTCGAGGGCGATGCGCTTGCGGCTCCAGTTACGGTGACGTTCACGACTACACCGGTGGGGAGCATGACGATCACGACCGTGACCAACGCGGCGAGCAGCGAATATCTCGACTCTGACGGTTATGTCGTGAGCGTTACAGGTCAGCCGGACCGGACAATCGGTGTCAATGGCTCAGTCACGATCGAGAGTCTCGCCCTCGGAGTGTATGAGGTCACTCTCAAGGGAATGAGCCAGATATGCGCCCTCGATGATCCTGCATCGGTCACTGTGTGGGTTCTCGCCGGATTAGCTCCTGCCCTGACATTTCATGTGACATGCCGCCCACCACCTGATCTCCAGGGAATGCTCGTTTTTGTTTCCGAGCGCGACGGTAACTCCGAGATATACAGCTCAACGGCAAACGGAACCGGCCTCGTCCGCCTGACTGACAATCCTGCCAACGACTTCGATCCTGCGTGGTCGCCCGACGGAACGCGGATATTGTTCGCCAGCAGTCGCGATGCGGGTTCAAACTTCGGATCGGACATCTACGTCATGGATGCGGCTGGATCGAACGTTGTCAGGCTGACGACCGGAGGGGGAGCCGTGGCACCAGCATGGTCACCCGACGGGCGAAAGATTGCGTACTCCGGTGCGTTAAACGGGCAGACGGGAATCTTCGTGGCGAGCCTCGATGATTTGTCGGCTGCAACGAACATTGCGCATGCGATCGGCTACCAGACCGACCCGGCGTGGTCGCCGGACGGAAAGAAGATCAGCTTCACAGCCGACTGGCGGGCGTACGATTTTCTCTTCGACCTGTATATCGCAAACGTGGATGGCTCGGGTATCCAGCCCCTCATCTACGGCCCGTTCTTCTGGAATGATGGCCTGAGGTTCTACTTCCAGTCCGCATGGTCGCCGGACGGTCAGAAGATAGCAGTCGTGGTGTGCCCCTATGCATGGGACAACTGTTATCCCAACAGCAGCATCGGCATCGCCAACGCAGACGGGACAAATCTGACTACGCTCGTGCAGGCCGCGGGTTACGCAAGGCCTGCGTGGTCACCCGACGGGAAGTTCATCGCGTATTCGACGAGGTTCTGTCGGACGTGCACGGGTACGCTCCGCTTCATCAGCGTGGACGGCACCAGCAGCGGGCTCATACTCTCGGATGGCCACAGTCCTTCATGGAAGCCCGACGTGGGAGAAGAACCATGAGGACATCAGTCGTGCCAACTTGATGACCGCTCTCGCGGTGGCGCAGCGGGTGCCAACAGGGATCCGGCCAGACGAGCGTCAGAAACGGTACTCCTCAGTGGCGCCGTAGCCCCTCGTTTGCGGGGCAACAGGTGCATGACAGGTGCGATGCGCGATATTGCGACGCCGAAATGCAACATCGTCTATAGCTTTCAGCGTCCAATTTCCTGGAGGACCGGAAGATTCACGCAGTCGGGTTCACTTCGGCCGAGCGTCGCCTGGTCGAGCGGCTGAGAACGCCGCAGGCAGTGCAGCGATGGCTCAACTCGCTTCCCTACAACACCGAGAAAGGCGGCGACACCATGCGGGGATTCCGCGGTGTCGTCCGCACCGGAACCGCTCATTGCCTCGAGGCAGTGCTCTTCACAGCGACGGTTCTCGAGCAGCACGGGTACCCACCGCTCATGCTCGGCTTCGAGTCGATCGACCTGCTCGACCACGTGATATTCATTTATCGCGGGCCAAATGGGTGGGGTTCTGTCGCGCGCTCACGTGACCCGGGCCTGCACGGAAGAAAGCCGGTCTTCCGCACGCCGCGCGCTCTCGCCCTCAGCTACACCGAGGGCTACATCGACCACACCGGACGCATCAAGGGATACGCAGTAGTCGACCTCCGCGAGTTAGGCAGCTACGACTGGCGCCTCGGCAAAGGAAACCTGTGGAAGGTAGAGCGACTCCTGCGCCAGTGGCCGCATGTCCCGATCGTCTCTTCAGACAGGCGGATAGATGCTCTGCGAAGGAAATACCGTGCGTTCCGTGAAGAGCATGACTTCAAGCCCTGGAGGTACTACAAGGGCCGTGACAGATGGACTCCCCTTCCTCCCGAATTCAGGCGTCGCGGATAAGTAGTTGGCCAAGCACGGCAGGCGCCCACATATTCGACTCACTCAAACCAAGCAGGAACAGCTTGAGCTCGGACCTGCAGGCGCAACTTCAGGAAGTTCTCGGCACCGCATACCGAATCGACCGTGAGCTCGGTGGCGCTGGAATGTCGCGTGTGTTCGTCGCGACCGAGGTCGATCTGGACAGGCAGGTTGTCGTCAAGGTCCTCCCGCCCGATCTCTC
>JBPPMU010000196.1:0-6986 GCA_051306215.1 Gemmatimonadaceae bacterium
CGAGCCGTCTCCCGTAAACTACGCACTTACTTTGGCGCTCGTTGGCAAGTCAGACAGCGCGTTCGCGATGCTGCGGACGGCGCAGTGGAACATTGCGACGTTGATCGACTTGCGAGTCGATCCTTTGCTGAAGCAGTTGAGGTCAGATCCCCGATACCCTGAGCTTCTCGCTCACTTTCAGTTGAAACCGTAGCGCTCGACGAGACGAGGCGCTGTCCACGAGCCAGCACGGCAGTCGTTTTCATTGAGAACGTCATCGGCGGGGGCGTACAGTTGCTGCCCCCCCCCGGGAAATACAGTTTGCAGGCATTTCGAATCAGGAGATAATTATGCCATTCGCCGAACCACGGCCTCATCGCCGGCCGTTTTTCGCCCACGGAGATCGTTACCTGACAGTCGTCCCCGCAAGTCAGAAGATGAACCTCGCGGTGACCAGTTTTACCGTAGCCAATCAGGACACTCGGTCGCACTTCGTGCTACTCATTTCAACCGATGGATCGAGTAAGGTGCGATTGCTCGAGGTATTGGTGCCTGCCGAGTCGACGATGCACATTCCGTTTCCGCACCCGCTGATGGTCGGTGCAGGGAGATCGCTCATTGCTGAGGACGAGGCCTCGAGCCCGGCTCTCGCACCGATGACGGTTGTTGGCTACCAATGGCTGGCAGATGATGAGCGCCATCGCGGGTTCTCGCTCAGGGAAATAATTGGCAAATACGATCCTGTTAGGTGAGCCGTCATTGGCCGTTTTGCGCCCCTGAGGGAACTGGGAAAAAACGGAGGAAGCAAAAATCCCGTCAGGGCTACACCACCCTTAGAGGTTGTTGACTCGGCGCCGTGAAAGGAGTTATGGTACAGGGGGCCGAAAAGAGCATGTGGATCTGGTTCGGCCAAGCCGTCTCCCCTTTGTGAGGTGGCCGCATGATCGGTTTGCAAACGCGATTCCGTCGAGCGCTCCAGGCTTGCCTGTCAGGATGCGCTGTGGCGTTGCTCGCATCCTGCGCTACGGTCCCCACGGTGTTCGTGCTGCACTCGCCCATCCAGCCGAACAACACGCAGACCGTGACCTACACCGCAACGGCGTCGCACGCCGACGGGATCGCCGCGATCGAGATCTGGGAAAACCGCAACCGCATGCACTTGTGCAGTAACGGCATGCAGTGCGCAACATCGGTTTCGACAGGTATCCTGAGAACGTGCACCTTCTCTCCCGTTCAGACGACCGCCAATTGCGCGTTCACAACAACGGCGGGGTATCCGGACAGCTCTTTCGTGGGCTACCGCGCGGTGGCGCGCAGCGCCGGCAACAAGTCTGCGACGGAAGGATGGATCTACTTCGCGGCGGGCGCATTCCCCTGGCCGAACAACCCGATTCCGATCTACGGAACGGGCGCTCCTGCGGAGAAGATCGACCTCGTTTTCATTCCGGACCCGGACTACGGCGGGAACAACAATCAGTTCATGCAGGATGCGACGAGCCTCGTCACCAACTCATACCTGTCGTCGGCGAATTTCGCGCTCGACACACGTCCATTTCGGGGCTACTGGAACTTCTACATTACTTATCAGGCCGGCGATGCGAGGGGCTTTGGTAGCGGGTGCAATACGGCTCCCCCGAACTGGACCAACCTGAGAACAATCGTCAACTCGGGCGGCATACTCCACACGGCGGCCCTGCGGGACTGCGCTGGCGTTGGCGATGGCTCGCTCTTCTCGATCCAGACGGGCGCGACCTTCACGAACCCGACGGCGATCCATGAAACCGGGCACTCGGTGTTCAGCCTGGCCGACGAATACTGCTGCGACGGCGGATACTGGCAGATCGGTCCGAACGCGAATCTTTTCAGCACGCAGACGAACTGCCAGAATAACGCCACGTCGAGCAGCTGGCCGACAGCGGACTGCGTGCAGATCGGTACGACCGGCTGGTGGCGCTCCGACGGCACCGCAGACCTGATGCAGAACAACAACAGCAATACAAACCGCTACGGACGCTCCGATCAACGGCGAGTTTACTGGCTGTACTTCAACCAATGCGCGGGCTCTGCAGGATGTTGACAGAATCGCTAACACGATCCGTCTGATGACCCCCACGTGCCGCCCTGTGCCGCTCGTCGTAATGCTGCTTGTCAGCGCCTGTGGGGTACGGCAGCCGGAGGAAGAGCGACCGCGCCCCGTCGGCGCTGACGAGACCGGAATGGTCGCCGGTATCCAACTCGTTCGGGATCCTGCTTTCACGGGAGGCGGAAAGGTCCTCGTTGCCAGCTACCGGTTCGCAGCAGAAGGCGTGCAGGCGAGGGAAGCGATCGCTGCATTCGGTGCCACCAACGTGCCGCGCACGGACACAGCCGAGTTCACCTTCCAGCTGCTTGACGCGCAGGACCGGGTGCTCGCACAGTTCGGCACGCTTGACCCGCGCAAAGTGGTAGTCGAACAGCAGGGCCTCGTTCTGCAGCCCGAGGCGATCTACGCGGCCCGGTTCCCGTTCAACCCGAACGCGCGAGCGATCCGCGTCCTCGACAACCGGGGTGCCGAGGCAGCGAGGACCGATCTTGTTTCAGTGATTCGCGAGTTCTGCGCGCCACTAAGTCAGGATCGAGACTGCGAGGCGGCGTTGCGCGGGACGCAGCGCTAGCGGAGGAGCCTACTTGATGCCGAGCTTGTAGCGCGAGTTGATCGCCTGCACCGCGGCGTTTGCCAGTATCGCCTGTCCCTTACCGCTCGGATGGACACCATCCAATGAGATGTTGTCCCCGAAAGGCGAGCTCGAGAAGAGAACGTCGTACAGGTTCAGCGAACCTTTGGGCAGGTCGTACAACGCCGCGATCTTGAAGAACGCATATCCGTTTTCCGCGGCCTTCGTCTGGATGCGGGCGTTCATCTGCGCCATCCGGTTGTTTATTGCCGTCATGTCGCTCGCGGTGATGACATAATCGACGGCTCCCGGAACGTCGCTGCACGTGGCGGTCACTGGAGTCGATGAGAGAAGCGAGAGGAGATATCCGGGGATGAAGATGTAGTTGGAGCTGAAATAGCAGTTCGCGCTCACCGAGATGCCGAGCGTGAGGAGGTAGGGCCACTCGTTGAAGAACTCGCGAGCCCTGCGGACGCTCGGGAAATTCGCCGCGTTGTCCGGCAAGCCCACCAAAACGGCGCGCGCGCCGGTTGTCTTCACCGAATCGATGATCATGTCGAAGTCTCGCTGCCAATCCGAGTACGGAGTCATGGCTGAGAGGCGGCCCGTGCTGGCGGGGAGGACTTCGTTTGCGGCAAGCTCGACCGACACGAACGTTGGGTTCTGCGCGAGCATTGCAGTCACCTGAGTCTTGCCGGGGGGAAGGATCCGGCTATACAGCTCTCCACGCAGGGCATTTATGGCGAGCTCCGATTCTGGGGTGCTGTGCAGCGCCGTCCGCGCCTTGGCACCGGAGATGGCAACGCCGTTCGTCGGGAGAGTGATGCCGCTCACGAGCGGCATGCAGGTCTCCATCGCAGCGGTGACGAGATCGTCGCCTGCGCCGAATGCCGTGAATGCGCCAAGTATCGCGAGATTCGCGGCCAGCGGCGCGAGCAGGCGGGGTGGGCACCCGGGATCCTGGATCAGCGGAAGAGAAAACTCAGCGCCGGCCCGAGCTGCGAGCAAAGCCGGCCATGCCGCTCGCTGGCCCGTCGCGAATATACCCGCAGACTGAACGCCCATGCTGTTGCTGGTGCCCAGCGCGACGTATCGCGCGAAAGTCCTTGCGGCGGTCACCCTCGCAAGAGATAGCTCAGGCGTAGCGGTGGGAGCAGAGACGGGCTCGGCGCAAGCGATGCCAAGTGCAGCCGCGGCGAGAGGGAGAAAGCGCTTCATGCGAAAGGCCCCTTAAGGATTCTTCGCCAAGAAAACATATGTCTCCGGTCGATGCAAGCCCGAATCCGGGCTCGCGGGTTCGCGTGACGTTGTTCCGAGCGGCGCGTGGCCAACAGTACGCCGACTGGCGCCGGAAACACCCCCGGGCCGACGGCCCTTCGAGACCCTCAATAATTAGGTCGGGTCCCGCCGCTCAACGTGCCGCCGGTCTTCCCGCGCAAATGGGTGGACCGGCTGGCAGCCACGATTCCGATGGGCGCGTACGCGGTGCGCCGTTATCGGTCCACCTGCGCCATGTGCTTCTCTCCATAACGCGGTCCCGACACCTTGTCGGGCGCGAGCGCGGCGTCGAGCTTCCCCATCTCATGGGATGTCAGCCGCAGCTCGGCCGCCGCGACGTTCTCCTCCAGATACTCCCGCCTCTTCGTGCCCGGAATCGGCACGATGTCCGGCCCTTTATGAAGCAGCCAGGCAAGCGCGATCTGCCCGGGCGTCGCTTCCTTGCCGGCGGCGATCTCACGCACCGCTGCCGCCGCCCTCACGTTTGCGTCGAAGTTCTCACCCTGATAACGCGGATCGCCACGCCGGAAATCGGCCTCGGGATATTCCTCGGCCCGGTTCACTTTGCCGGTGAGGAAACCGCGCCCCAGGGGCGCGAACGGAACAAGCCCGATCCCAAGCTCACGCAGCAGCGGAATAATGCGCTCCTCGAGATTGCGCTCCCACAACGAGTACTCGCTCTGGAGCACCGAAACAGGATGCACCGCATGGGCGCGCCGGATCGTCTGCTCCCCGGCCTCCGAAAGCCCGAGGAATCGCACCTTCCCCTCGCTGACGAGATCGGCCATCGCGCCGACAACATCTTCGATGGGGACGGCGCGGTCGACGCGGTGCTGATACAGCACGTCGATGTAATCGGTCTCGAGACGCCGCAACGATCCTTCGACTGCGTCGCGGATATGCCCGGGCCTGCTGTCCAAGCCAACGTTGATCCCATCAGCGTTGAACTTGAAGCCGAACTTTGTCGCAATCGTCACGCGGTCTCTAGCGCCCGGGAGGTCCGTCAGTGCGCGTGCGAGCAGCTCCTCATTCCTGTAAGGCCCGTAGGCTTCGGCTGTGTCGAGAAAGGTGCATCCAAGCTCGATTGCACGATGAATTGTCGCGATTGATTCACGCTCGTCGCGCTCCCCCGCCGTGCCGTACGCCTGCGTCATTCCCATCAGTCCAAGACCGATGGCGGATACTGTCAGCCCTTGTGTTCCAAGAGCTCTGGTAGGAAGCAACTCGCCTCTCGCTGTGCGGGACGGATTACAGCATGCGCAAGATCAGCGCCCCGCGCGACCGGGCACGACGACATTCACTGCCACGGTCGCCCTCTCTGCGGTCACTACTTATGCATCCTGATCTCGATGACCTGCTGCTCATTCGTACAACGCAGCGCGGGCACCGCGTCGAACCCGCCCGATTCCCACGTGCGGTAACCCGCTGCTTCGGCCTGTATCTCTACGTCAGTCGTAATATCGCGATACCAGACGCTGCAATAACCCGCGAGCTCCTCGTCCGTTACTACGTGCCTGAGCCGGTAGGTGAGGGAATAAAAACCCGCCGCATCAGTATGAACCGACGCCAGCTCTGTATATCCCCAAGGGGCCTCCCACCTGGCCACCGCTACTCTCGCGCCGGGTATTGGAGCTCCGGACGCTACGTCCCGCACGAAGCCATTCACGCGCAGTGTGAACTCGCCCTCCGGCGACGCAATGCCCAACCCTTCGCAGCCAGCGAGCAAAGTCACCGCAAGGGCCGAGGCACCGATCACCCTGCCCATTTTCGCCCGGCGGACGCCCGGTCGCCACGCAAGGAACAGAGCGTAGCTGCCGAACACTGCGAGCGCCGTCCAGAACAGGATGATCGATGTCATGGCTTCCTCAGCAGCTGATGTCGAGCTGGTAAACGTCGCTACCGCTCTGCCTGGCGCGCAGCGTCTCCGTACGCGATCCACGGGTAGTTCCCGCATCCGGAGTTTCCTGCCGGCTCGAGAAATATTCGACGCTCGATGAGCCGTCCGTAAGGTTGACTGACGTGCGCTCGTCGATCAGCCCCTGATACGGCGCTCCCACAGTCTGGCCGGTAGAAGGGTTGAACTCGATCAGCGTCAGCGTTCCTCCCGCAGCAATTGACGCATGGAAATTCTGCCCGACGATTCCCGACCGCATGTGAACGTCGATCGGCCCGCTTGCATACAGATATCCGGTAGTTCCCGCGAGGCAGAACGGCTTGGGAATAACCTGGCCGAACTGAACCACGAAATGGCTGGTCACGAGGCCGCTCGAGACGGGGGCCGCCGAAGCCATGTTGAGAATCGTCGCCCGGCCGTCATTCGGTATGCTCGCGGTTCCATCACCGTTTACGAAAAGACCAAGCGCGGCGATCTGCGGTGCGGGGAGCATGGCCGTCACAGCCGCCTGGACCGCGCGGAAATATGGAGCGCTGGTGATGACGCCGGTGAGGGATGGTGCAGAACCGAGGAATCCGCTGCGCGCGATATCCGCGGCAACCAGTGCTTCCGCCAGTTCCCAGCTCAGCGGCTCATGGAGATTCGTGCCGGGAATCAGTATCTCGTAGTGAGCACCCGCGAGCGTGACGTTCCCCTGTCGAAACAGCCGGACATGGAAACGCGGACCCTCGAAATTTCCGCATTGGAGCTGAATCGCACTCCCCACCCAGCCCTGGTGTGCCGAGTAGCTGGTCTGCTGGTCACCGACAGCGTCGCTCCACGTGCAGGTGAAACCGGCAAGCGGGCCCGGCCGTCCCGAACCCGAAAGGCCGAGCAGCGTCGCGCGGATCTCCCTCGGGTCTGCGGTGCCGAGGAAGATGAGATTGATCGGATCCTGCGGTGACGTACCGAAACCGTTACTGGTGTAAGGCCAGACCGTGGCTTCTACGTCACCCTGAGCAATCGTTACAGTACCAGAGGGAGCAGCGAATCCGCTGAGCTGAACTCCTGCGCGCGGCGTTGCCGCGTTCGGCGCTGTCGGCATCTGGTCGGACGTACATCCTGCCGCAACCAGCGCTACCAGCACCGCTGAAACCATCGAGAATCGGGACATTGAGCCCTCTCTTGAGGAATGAGGCCGG
>JBPPMU010000197.1:0-5203 GCA_051306215.1 Gemmatimonadaceae bacterium
TACATGGACCCGCCGCTGTCATCGGTGCGGGTTGCGATCTCCGACATCGGAGCGCTGGGAGTCGAATCGCTGCTCCACAGGATCACCCGGAAGAATGACCGCGATCCGCAGAAGAAGCGGGTCTCGACCGAACTCGTTATCCGCCGGTCGACTGGCGCGCCGTACGCCGAGCGCCCGCCTCCAAAACGCCGTAAAGAAGTTTCACGATGAAGCCCAGCTCGATCAGCCAGAGATGTCACCGCATGACCACTGCAAAAGGAGATTAAGCAATGAAAACGGCAATGTTCACCCTGCACCGATTTTGCCGAGCGATGGCGCTCGCTTTCATCGGCGCACTCACATTAGTCGCGAGCACGGCATCCGCGCAGACCACGACCGGCACTATCAGGGGCACGGTGAGCGCTGGCGGAGCGGCAGGCGCGAATGTGCAGATCCAGCTAAGAAATCCCGCGACAGGAGTACAGCGCGGTACGATGACGCGTGACGACGGCTCATACGTTCTCGCGGGTCTGACTCCGGCAACTTATGAAATGACAGTTCGGCGAATAGGGGCTCAGCCGCAAACTCGAACTGTCGTTGTTCAGATCGGGTCGACCCAGATCCAGAACTTCGCCTTGACGGAGCAGACCGCCCAGCTCGAGACGGTGCTTATCCAGGCGGCGGCGACGGTGGAGACACGCACCTCCGAAACTGCCACCAATGTGACCCAGGCTCAGATCGAGAAGCTCCCGACTCCAAGCCGGAACTTCCTCGACCTGGCGCAACTTGCACCGGGCGTGACCGTTACCGAGGACCGTGCCGAGGGCAGATCGAGAACCGTTTCTGCCGGCGGACAGGCTCCGAGCTCGGTGAATCTTTTCGTTGACGGAACGAGCTTCAAGAACGATCTCACCCAGGGCGGAATAGCCGGGCAGGATCAAAGCCGCGGGAATCCCTTTCCACGGAACGCAGTCCAGGAATACCGGGTCATAAGTCAGAACTTCAAGGCCGAGTACCAGAAGGCCTCGAGTGCCGTCATTACGGCTACGACAAAGTCAGGCAGCAACACATGGACTGGCAACGCGCTCGTCGGCTTCCAGAACGAAAGCATGGTCAAGCTCGACTCGTTCCAGCGCAGGGACAAAGCGGGCAACCCCGATTTCACCAAGCCCGATTACAACCGGACGCTTGCCGCCCTCAGCTTCGGCGGACCGATCGTCAAGGATAAGATGCACATCTTCGGGTCGTACGAAGGCAACTATCAGAACCGAAACGAACGGGTAGCCATCCCCACGCCACCCGCCGGCTTTCCGGCGCTCGACACGGTGAATCTCACTCAGTACAACGGCAGCTTCGGAAAGCCATTCCGGGAGACGCTGCTGTTCGGAAAACTCACTAACCAGATCAACGACAACTCGAACGCCGAGCTGAGTTTCAGCCACCGTAACGAGACAGACGTCAGTGATTTCGGAGGCGACCGGACGTTCAGTGTTGCTACAAACAACCACAACTACAACACCACCGCTCAGCTCAAGCACAACTTCTTCAGCGGACCGTGGCTCAACGAAGCGCTGGTAAGCTTCAAGAGGTTCCACCGCGGCTTCAGTCCAAACAACCCCGGTTCGCCACACCGCGTGTTCATCCTCCCGAATGGCTGCTGCTTCAGGCTCGGAAGCGCCAGGTCGAGCCAGGAGTTCACGCAGCAGGGGCCGGCTTTGCGTAACGACGTTACGTATACCGGCTTCCGGCTCGGCGGCGAGCATGTCATCAAGGGCGGCGTGAGTCTCGACTTCCCGACCTACGATGTCGTCAAGAGCAATGACGAAACGCCGACCTTCGAATATCAGAACATCCGGAACGTCGGGTTCGGAGACCAGACCTACAACTACGAGTCGCCATTTCAGCTGCTGTACGGCACCGGCGATCCGACCGTTAAAACGAGCAACAAGCAGGTCGGGCTCTACGTCCAGGATGACTGGACTCCGATTCCGCGGCTGACCCTGAACCTCGGAATCCGCTGGGATTACGAAACGAACATGCTCAATACGGATTATGTGACTCCACCGGCGGCTGCGGACACGCTGAGGCGATATGCCGTGAATCTTCTTCATCCGCTCGATCTCGAGCGCTACATAGCAACCGGCGACAATCGGAAGCCGTTCAAGAAGGCATTCCAGCCGCGCCTCGGATTCTCATATTCGATCGATGAGGCCGCAAAAACGACGGTCTTCGGTGGCTGGGGACTCTACTACGATCGAATTGCATTTGACGTGGCGCTCGACGAACAGCTCAAGATTTCGAATCCCACGTACATCACTCTTTTCGCACCGAAAGGCCAGACACCCGTCGGGAGTCAGGTCGCCTGGCAGGATTCATATCTCACCGCCGACAAGGCGACTCTCGATGCTATCTCCAGGGCAGCGGGACGGCCCGAGTTATGGCTGATCGACAACGAATACAAGGTGCCCAAGTCCACTCACTACAGCGTGGGAATTCGCCAGGTGGTGGGTGACTTCTCGGGGACGGTGTCCTACGCCTCGCAGCGGAGCACCGACCTGTTTACCCTCAGTCTCGCGAACGTGAGTCTCAATCCGGGCGGAGGATGTTGTCAGAATCCGTTCGATTGGGGCGCGCGCGGCTACTCCAACATCATCTATTCGTCCAACGAGGCGAAAACGTGGTACAACGCCGTGAACGTCCAGCTCGAGCGGGCCTACAGGCGGCCGTCGCTCGACAGCTTCGGCTGGGGCGCAGGCGTTGCTTTCACCTATGCCAGACGCTGGCTGCAGGGGATCGACGAGCAGGGCCAGACGTTTGCATTCCCTTCGGCGGGCGAAATTCCGAAGCACCCGTCAAATGACGAGAAGATGCGCGTGGTCGCAAACTGGATCACAGACATTCCATACATCTTCGGAATCCAGTGGTCAGGGTTGGCAACGCTCGGCGGAAAGTATGCCCTCGATGCAGGCTGCGGACGATTCTGCTCGAGCGCAGATCAGGTCAACAATCCACGCCTGGTGAGAGGCTTTGAGGTCCCGGGGACTTTCCCGTACCGCAATGTTGACATGCGACTCCGCAAGGATTTCCCGCGTTTCGGCAGATCCAACATGGCGTTCGGAATCACCCTCGACGTGTTCAATGCGCTGAACCGCGACAACCTTGGCTGCTACAATGTCGGCAACCCGAGCGACGATAATTTCGGCACGCCCACCTGCGTAGTGAGCGACGCACGCCGGTTCCAGGTAGGGGCCGAGTACAACTTCTAACCTCTTCGCACGAGTTTGCGACGAGTTGCTGAGCTTCACCATTGGTGATCGGCGCTGACTGCAGTCCATCGCGGTCAGCGTCGATTATCGTCGATTGAGGCAAGAGTTTTCACCCGCGGGGGTCACATGGCCTGGCGAACGCTGAAACGATCATCGACTGCGCTCGTTTGCGTGCTGTGCGCGTGCGCGACTGCAGCGACCACTACCGGCGTTGGCGGGCCGATTCCTCCGTCGGCAATCACACCCCGCCAGACGGCATTTCTCGACACGCTCCAGCACCGGACCTTCCTCTGGTTCTGGGAGCGCACCGACCACAAGACCGGCTTGACACCCGACCGCTGGCCGACAAAGAGCTTCTCAAGCGTCGCGGCAATCGGGTACGCTCTCACCGCATATCCGATCGGAGCCGAGCGCGGGTATGTCACGCGCGAACAGGCTGCTGAGCGCACGCTCAACACGCTTCGCTACATGTACCGGGCGCCGCAGGGACCCGATTCTGCCGGCATGACGGGGTACAAGGGGTTCTTCTACCACTTCCTCGACATGGAAACGGGGAAGCGGTTCGAGGCGGTCGAGCTTTCCACGATAGATACGGCACTTCTCCTTGCCGGCGTTCTGTTTGGACAGTCGTACTTCGACCGAGCGAATCCTGCTGAAACGTCGATCCGCGCCTACGCCGACTCGCTCTATGCGCGCGTCGACTGGCAATGGATCCGCCCGAAAGCGCCACTCGTCAGCATGGGGTGGAGGCCGGAGAAAGGATTCATCGACTACGATTGGCGCGGCTACAACGAAGGAATGCTTCTCTATGTCCTCGCCCTCGCGTCGCCCACTCACCCTATTGATGCGTCGGCATGGAAGGAATTCACGTCGACCTACCGCTGGGACGATTTCTACGGCTACAGCCATTTGAACTTTGCGCCCCTGTTCGGGCATCAGTATTCTCACGTCTGGATCGACTTCCGCGGCATCCGCGACGAATACATGCGCGAGAAAGGAATCGACTACTTCGAGAACTCCCGGCGCGCAACGCAATCGCAGCGCGCTTATGCAATCGCAAACCCCGGCGGCTGGAAGGGCTACGGTCCTGACATCTGGGGACTCACTGCGGCAGACGGACCCCTCGATACGACACTGGTGATCGACGGGCGGCCGTGGCAATTCTGGACGTACACTGCGCGCGGGGCCGCCGCGGGCGAAATTCGCGACGACGGCACCCTCGTGCCAACGGCGGCCGGCGGCTCGGTCCCGTTCGCCCCGGAGATCTCGATTCCCACCCACGTCGACATGCGCGAGAAATACGGTAATCATCTCTTCTCGACATACGGGTTTCTCGACTCGTTCAACCCGACCTTCGATTTCGACATCAGGACCCAGCACGGCCGGGTCGTAAGAGGCGTGGGCTGGTTCGACACGGATTACCTGGGAATCGACCAGGGACCGATCATCGCGATGATAGAGAACTATCGAAGCGATCTCGTGTGGAGAGTGATGCGCACCAATCCGCACATCGTCCTCGGACTGAAGCGCGCGGGGTTCACCGGCGGGTGGCTCCAGTAGCGGGACCCTCCCGATGACACACCGCCGCGGTGGCTTCGTGAGCGCGGTCGCGATCTTCGCGCTCTGCGCGGCCACCGCATGTTCGCCCGGCTCGAGTGATGGCCGCACAACGCTCCGGATCTGGGCGATGGGCCGCGAAGGCCAGGTTCTCTCCGAGCTGGTGCCGGAGTTTGAAAAGCTCCACCCGGAAATCCGCGTGAGGGTCCAGCAGATCCCATGGTCTGCAGCACACGAAAAACTTCTTACCTCGTTCGTCGGTGACGCCACCCCCGACATAGCCATGCTCGGCAATACCTGGGTACCAGAGTTCGCCGCCCTCGACGCCCTCGAGCCGCTCGACCAGCACGTTGCCGCCTCGAGCGCAGTCGACCGCGACGACTTCTTCCAGGGTATCTGGA
>JBPPMU010000198.1:0-2049 GCA_051306215.1 Gemmatimonadaceae bacterium
TCCGCACATCGCGCGGAATCGATCTCGTCGCGCCACCATTCGACGCTTTTCTCCGCGCCATCGCGTCACCGGCGAGCGACACAGCATCACGGCCCCTCGGCACCGCAATGCGTGACGCCGGCGTCGAAGCATTCAGATACCCTTCAGCCCGTGATGTCGAGGGAGGGGTAAATGTCGGGGTCTTCGTCCCCTCGGTTTTCGGCAGGGCAAAACCGAAATCCCTCGAGACCTGGCATTGCGCTGCATCGCGTGACCGGGTCGAGGTGAAACAAGCCGACTACTTCAAGCGTGACAGATACGCGTTCCCGCGGGATCAGTTTCTCGTGAAGGGAACCCTGCCGGTGCCTGCGATTCCTCAGTAGCGTCAGAACCTCAACCAATGGGTTGAGGAGAGCAGTGGAGTTTTGTCCGCAGTAGTCCGAGTGAGAGTCCGCAGTACGTCCGCAGTCCGCAATTAGTCATATATTGTTACTATATGCCACCCAAGTGAACGTTCCTCACGCGAGAACCAGCCTGGCGAATGACTCGGGATCGATGTTACCGCCACACACAACGACTCCAACGCTTTTCCCGTCGAGCCTCTGCCGCAAGGGATACATCAACGCCGCAAGCGCGGCAGCGCCAGCCGGCTCGACTACGAGCTTCGCCGACCGGAAGAGGAGGCGCATAGCGTCCCGGATCTGATCATCTGTCACGAGAACTACCTCGTCAACGAATCGCCGGTTTAGCGCGAACGAGTACGGCTCGCATCGCGGAGCCCCGAGCGAATCGGCTATCGTGCGAACAGCATCGATCGACTGGGGCGATCCGGCCATGAAGCTGCGATACATCGTATCCGCCCCTTCAGGCTCGACTACGTACACGGCGGTTTCAGGACTCATTTGCTTGACGGCACACGCAACGCCACCGGTGAGCCCTCCTCCCCCGGCCGCGACGACCACGGCATCGAGCTCCGCGCCCGCGTCACGAATCTGGTCGACGAGCTCCATGCCGACCGATGCAGTGCCAAGCGCCGTCTTCGGACCCTCGTACGGATGCACGAAAGTGCGGCCCTCGCTGGTCTCTATCTCCTTCACCCGCGCAAAAGCTTCAGTGACATTGTCGACAAGCTCCACCTCGACACCGAGATCGCGGCACAACTGTACCCTGAACGCATTCGCGCTCCGCGGCATCACAACCTTCGCGTTTGTTCCAAGCATGCGCGCAGAATAACCGAGCGATATTGCATGGTTGCCTGCGGAGACTCCGGTGACACCGCGCGCAAGCTCAGCTGGATCGAGATCGAGCATCACTGAAAGCGCGCCGCGCGGCTTGAAGCTGCCAGTTCGCTGGAACAGCTCTTCCTTGAGCCACACTTCCGTCGATTCACCGACCGCAGCTCCGACAGCATCATCGACGAGCCGGCGAACCGGTGTCGTTACGATCATCCCGTTCAACCTTGCCCGGTTGGCGCGGATAGCCTCGATGCCAGGCGCATCGCCAGGCTGCGTCACGACCATTCTAGACTGCCACGCTGTAACGCCTCGAAAGACTGGCAATCAGGGCTGAAGTGTCAGGCGTTTTCCCGGTTGCCCTCTCCACCAGCTCGACTGCCGGAAAGCGCTTTCCGTGGCGATGGATATGCTCGCCAAGCCAGTCTCGCAAAGGCCCAAACTCCCCGGCAGCGAAAGCGTCCTCGAACGGACCCACCTCACGCTCGGCAGCCGCAAAAATCTGGGCCGCGTAAACATTGCCAAGCGTATATGTCGGAAAGTAGCCGATGAGAGACTCGGACCAGTGAATGTCCTGGAGGCAGCCGTTGCGATTGCCGTCGGGAGTGATGCCAAGGTAGCGCTGGTACAGGTCGTTCCATTCTCCCGGAAGATCTGTTGCGGGAAGATCGCCCGAGAGAAGTGCCCGCTCGAGCTCGAACCTGATGACGATGTGAAGGTTGTATGTCACCTCATCAGCCTCGACGCGGATAAGGCCGGGCCTGACATGGTTTATCACTCCCCGAAACTCCTCGAGTGACACGTCGTGAATGCCGAAAGCCGCCTGCAGCTGCGGATA
>JBPPMU010000199.1:0-5097 GCA_051306215.1 Gemmatimonadaceae bacterium
CGTGCGATACCGTGGGGATTCGGCTGGACCCAGACCAGGATCATGCTTCCCGGCTGGCTTGGTGCGGGGACCGCGCTCTCAGAGATCGCCGGTGAGCCGGGTGGTCTCGAGCTGCTCGCCCGCATGACGAAGCTTTGGCCGTTCTTCGATGACCTTCTTTCGAAGATCGAGATGGTCTGCGCGAAGGCGGATCTTGAGATTGGCGAAGCATACGTCTCGGCGCTTGGCGGTGAGGCCGACCGTGGTTTACTCGAGAGGCTGCGCGGCGAGTTCGATGCTGCTGTCACAACGTTGATGCGCATTCGCGGGACAGATCATCTGCTCGATGACAACACGGTTCTGCAGGCGGCAATCGCCTTGCGGAATCCGTATGTCGATGCGTTGTCGCTCCTGCAGATCTCCTTCATGAAGAAGAAGCTGGCATCCGGCGAAGAAGCCGCAGGCGATGGCGAGCGGTCGGTCCTCCAGGAAGCACTCGTGACGACGCTGAGCGGAATCGCGCAGGGGCTCCGGAACACGGGTTGATCCGACTGTTGTTCAACTGCGAACTGAGGACTTTGCGGCCTCAGGACAAACAGCCATTGCAGAGGCGCGACCAAGGGAGGATCGAGGACAGAACCGGGCTCCGAAGTCTTCAGGAGTAACATCCTCCGTCCTCGCTTAGTCGCGATTCTGCGATTGGTCTTGGTCCTGAGGCCGCAAAGTCCTCGATCCGAGGTCGGAGGTCAACGCTACCGGCGTGGTCTGGCTTGTTGTTTCTGTATGGGTTCGCTTGTTGATGGAATGTGCCGGGACAGCGATGACCACGGCCAGCAGCAACTCAGGCCAGTGGCAGCTCGAGGAAGCTCGCGTAGCGTTCAATTGACTCATCGAGGGCCCTGCGCTGGGCTCCCTCAAGCCGGATAAATGGCTGAGCGACAACAGTCACCGAACGATTCGAGAGCTTCCGCTTCCATGTGCCGGCGATCAGGCCGTCGACCACGATGATTCCAGTCAGCGCATTTCCCATTGCGATAAGCTTCTCGCCAAACTCGCGCTCGACGGTTGCGCCACGGTCCTTGTAGCCGGAGACGTACTCGTCGTAAATGGATAGCAGGTGTGCGGTTGCCACATTGCCCGCCGTCGGGCGAGCATCGCCAAAGAAATATTCCCTGTCTTCGATTACCTCCGCATTGAGCCGATCGCGCACGTCAGCGAGCCCGCGACGCGCGACGAGCTTCGTAAGCCCCGACCATTTCGCAAAGTCGTCGAGTGTTGCCGGACCGCGACTCGCGAAGAACCGAAAGGCAAGTTCCGCCCCTGCTTCATCGAGGTCCAGGTCGCGGCCAACCGGCGCCCTCTCTGAGAGAAGCGCATAGGTAAACTGGTTGCCCGACCTGGGTCCGCTGCAGATCACGCCTTCGAGCTCCGCGTGCATCATCAGGTAACTCATGCGCTGGTCACCCGTCGTCTGAATTCCTGCCTTCTCCAGAATCGGGCGCAGCTCGTCGCGCGTGAGGTACTTCCCTCCCCCGAGTGCACGCTCGAGAACCTTTACTGACTTTGTCAGAAGACGGTCGTCGAGCTCAAGTTTCCTGTACGATGTGCCGTTGAGCGTGTGAACTCGTGGCGCAGTCAGCGTCAGAAGCCAGCGGATATCAGCAGGTGAAACGAAATGCCATGTCGGCCGCAGGACGTGGGTGCGAAGAATCAGTCCATCGTTGAACGCCTTCTCGACACTCGCATCCGTTGCGCTGTTCATCCTCAGGCCGAGGGCCCACTTGGCTCCAGCGAAGTCCTGGGCCTGAACAGCACACAGGTGGTCGACCACCTCTCGAGGATCAGCGAACTTGTTTGCCGATATTCCCTGGCTGAGGAGGCGGCGGGCCGGAATGGTTGAGAGTGCGGCCCGGATCGTCAGGGCTCGCCCCGTTTGAATGTCCCGATCTTGTTCAGGGGTTTGCGCTCGAGGTCCGGCACACGCGCATCATCCGCCGGATAACCGGTGACGATCAGCATCACCGGCTTCTCGTTCAGCGGTCTTTCCAGTAGTTCTCTCAAAAACCCCATCGGGCTCGGAGTGTGTGTCAACGCCACGAGGCCGGTGTGATGTAGCGCCGCCAGCAGGAATCCAGTTGCGATTCCTACTGACTCATTCACGTAATAGTGAGTCCGGTGCGAGCCGTCCGGGTTGACCCCGTAACGCTCGGCGAAGACTGCAATTAGATACGGCGCGTCCTCCAGATATGTCTTGACTGCATCTGTTCCGAGGGGCTCGAGTGCGGCGAGCCAGTCAGCGGGGGCGGTTGCGTAGAATTCACGCTCTGCTTCTTCCGCCGCTTCCCTGATTCTGCGCTTGAGCACGGGATCGCTCACGATGACGAAGTGCCACGGCTGCTGGTGCGCACCGCTCGGTGCGGTGCCGGCAGCGCGAATGCAATTCTCGATCACCCCGGCGGGGATCTCCCGATCGCTGAAGTGTCGCGTGGTGCGCCGCCGTTGCATCTCATCGGCAAACGACTTCGCCCGAGCCTCCATTTCTTGAGGAGGATACTCGTTGTATCCCGTGAGAGGGCCGAAGCCATGCGGGTCCTGTGGGTCGGCAGCCATGGGGACTCAACTTACGGCATGACGGGAGTCGTGCCATACCGATCTCGCACGGGCGTGATGGGTTTCCTCACGGCAGAATCAGATGAACGTCTCCGAACTCATGCCACAGATACCGCTCGCTCAATGCGAGCTCGTAGGCACGGGCGATGTGATCTGTCCCGGCCAGGGCCTCGAGCATTGCCAGATGAGACGCTTGGGGCGCGTGCAGCCCAGTGAGCATGGCATTGACTGCGCGAATACCACGGTCAGGTGTGACGACAAGGTCAGTCCAACCTTCGGATGGGCGGACAATTCCCTCCGCCGATGCCGCGGCCTCAAGTGCGCGAACGACTGTCGTACCAACAGCTATAACCCGTCCGCCTGCCATTCGCGCCCTGTTCACCGCACGGGCGGCAGATGCGGGAACTTGATAACGCTCCGGATACGGCTCTTCGCCAGCGTCGAGGCTCGAAACTCCGGTGTGGAGAGTCACCCGCGCTATGCCGACTCCCCGACTTTTCAGCCGGTCGAGAATCCTTTCCGTGAACGGCCTGCCCGCGGAGGGCATCTCCGCGCTCCCGGGATCGGCGGCAAAGACAGTCTGGTAGTAGGAGAGCGGCCATGAGCCGGGAACGTACGAATAACGAATCGGCGATCCGTGTGCTCTCGAGTAAGTGAGGTGATCAGTCGGCAGCCGGAGGTCCGCGACCCACAGTCTGAAGCCGCCTGAGTGTGAAACGGGGCGCGAATAAGGCTGCACGAGCGTCGCCTCCGCTCCACCGGGCATTCCCAATACTTCGCCGGATTCGGCATCCAGGAGGGGACTCGCGCCCTTTGTTGACTGGCGCCGCAGCTCGATTACCCACCGGGACCCTGAAAGGGCGGATGAAAGGTGGACCATAACGGGATTTCGCCTGCCATCGCGCAGTTGCCTCTCCGACTCGAATGCAGCATTCAGCGTCGCGCTGGTGTTGACGACAAGCAGGTCGCCGCGCTCGAGGATCTCAGGCAGGTCGGCGAAAGCCGAGTGCGCGATGTCGTCGGCGGCGGCTCGTGATACCATGAGCCTTACCGAGTCGCGCGACAGTCCTCGTGCCTCCGGCGGCTCATGCGCTGCAAGCTCGTCCGGAAGACTGAACGCCACGCCTGTCGAGAGTGTAGTCACGCAACCTCCAGTGACAGCCCGCTCCGATCCGAAGCCATCACCTCCGATGCCGAGTACCGTCCACTTGCCGAGTCACCCTCGAGGAGGGCGATGAATCCTGGCACGCTCTTGTCCGGAAGTGGGCGATCTGAAATGTCCTCGCCGGGATATGCGGCCTGGTGCATGTCGGTTCGCATGTCGCCCGGATCGACCCAGTAGACCCTGAGCTCGGTGTTCTCCGCCGCAAGTATTGCCGATAGCTGCTCCAGTGCGGCTTTGCTCGAGCCGTAGCCACCCCAGCCTCCGTATGCGTTGACGGCGGCATCGCTTGTGACATTGACGATGCATGCGTGCGGCTTGAGGTCGGAGCGGACTGCCTGGATAAGGCCCAGCGGCGCTACGACATTCGTGTCGTAAACCCACTTGAGCGTATCGAGCGGGTAGTCGAGAAGTCCGGGCTGCGGGCTCGGGCCGAGCGCGCCGGCGTTGTTGATCAGCGCGTCGAGTCCGCCGTGACCGCGGGCGAGGACGGCGAGGGCGCGGCGATGGCTTTCATCCGTGACGTCGCCGGCAATCGAGGCGACGTGCGTCATCTTTGCCAGCTCGTCCCGTGTCTCGCGAAGGCGCTCAACGTCGCGGGCTGTGATGATGAGGTTCCAGTGTCTCCTGGCCAGGGCACGAGCGAGCGCTTTCCCAAGCCCGCGCGAGGCGCCAGTGACGAGCGCAGTGCGCTCTACAGCGAATTGTCCGGTCATGGTGGTCTCCGTGGTCGAGCGGGGGTGATCTGCTCAACCTACAAGTTCAAGTGAACTTGAAGTCAAGGCCCGACGTCACCATATTTCAGGGATGGACGATCTTCTCAACATCGGAGACGTTTCACGCCGGAGCGGAGTGGCTGCGTCGGCCCTCAGGTTCTATGAGGAGCGCGGCCTGATAACGTCGGAGCGGAAGGGCGCGGGGCAGCGGCGGTATCCCCGGTCAGTCCTCCGCCGGGTTGCGTTCATCGTGTTCGCGCAGCGAGTCGGTCTGTCGCTCGAGGAAATCGGCACCGAGCTGGCGAAGTTGCCACCGGATCGTGTGCCGAGGGGGCGCGACTGGTCACGATTGTCACATACGTGGACGCGCCGAATTGACGAACGGATAAGTGAGCTCGAGCGATTGAGGGCAGGCCTCACACAGTGCATCGGCTGCGGGTGCCTTTCGCTCGATCGGTGTCAGCTCTCGAATCCCGGTGACCGCGCGGCGAGGCAGGGACCGGGACCGCGATACTGGATGACTCCGAAGAAAACCTGACGACGCCCTGGCTGTGCGGGGCCAACTTGTGTTTCCGGAGTTCAGAGTATCATGTTCGAGCAGGAATCCGGCTCGCGCCGCTTTCGAAGCCG
>JBPPMU010000200.1:0-7020 GCA_051306215.1 Gemmatimonadaceae bacterium
GCCGGGATGTACAACGGCTTCTGGAAGGTCGGCGCGGATCTTCATGTTGTTAAGCTGAGCGGCTGGAAGCGCGACCTCTGGATGGACAAGACCGACCTGCCCTGGACGGGACCTTCCCCGAATCTCCCGACGTTCGAGGGAGTGATTCACTACCCCGGCACCGTTTTCTTCGAGGGCACCAACGTTTCGGAGGGGCGCGGCAGCCCGGCCCCGTTCGAGATGATCGGCGCGCCGTGGATAAATGCGCGGGTTCTCGCCGACTCGATGAACTTCCTGCGACTTCCGGGTGTTCGCTTCACCCCGCACACGTACGCGATAGCCGCAACCGGCAGAAAGTTTGGCGGGCAGACTATCAACGGCGTAAAGCTGCAGGTCACGGATCGCGAGACATACCGGCCGATCGCGACTTCGATGCGGCTGATGGCGATGATAAGAAAGCTTCACCCGAACGATTTTCAGTGGCGCGGCTCGCGTAACGCCGAGGGCCGCGAGAGCTTCTCGCTCGACCGGCTTACGGGTTCTACGAGGATCCGCGCAGCCATCGAGAACGGCACGCTCGACGAGCTTCTCGCCGAGTGGGATCGTGACGCCGAAAAATTCAGGGAGCAGAGAGCTCCTTACCTGCTTTACTAGAGACGCAGAGCGCCCTCCGGCCGACACAAGAGGACGCAGACACGGATAAAGCAGAGGCAGAGTAGTAACAATCGAAGAGGGTCCGAGAAAACAGATTGATAAAACCGATTGGACTGGCAGTGGCGATGGCAGGAATTGCTGCATGTGCGAGCGTGGCGCCGGCGCCCCAGGCGTCGTCCGTAGCGCGCGAGCAGCCGCTTCGTGTCATGAGCTACAACATCCAGTACGGAAACGAAGGTCTCGACAGCGTAATTGCCGTCATAAACGAGGAGAAACCTGACATTGTCGGGCTCCAGGAAGTGGACGTTCACTGGTCACCGCGCAGCAGCTTCGTCAACCAGGCAGAACTTCTTGCCAGGGGGACCGGCATGGAGTTCAGGTTTGCCCGGATCTACCAGCTGCCAAATGAAGATCCGTCGAAACCCCCCCGCGAGTTCGGCGGCGCCGTGTTGAGCAGATACCCGATAAAGTCGTTTACGAACCACATCATCACACGGCTTTCGACACAGCAGGAAACCTCAGTGCCTGCGCCGCTTCCCGGATTTCTCGAGGCAGTCGTCGATATCGGCGGCACTGACGTCCGCGTCCTCGACGTGCATCTCGATTTTCGCCGCGATCCAGCGGTGAGGCGCCAGCAAGTTGCCGACATGCTGGCCGCGATGGGCAATTCCCCGATGCCCACGCTGATGCTCGGCGACATGAACGCGCGGCCCGATGCGCCGGAACTCGAGCCGCTGTTCAATCGGCTGCGCGATTCGTGGCCGTACACGCAGGGTCCCGGCCTCACCGGCCCGGCGAGGAACCCAGCGGGAAAGATCGACTACGTCCTTGTCTCCGACGCGTTTCGCGTTACGAGGACGTGGGTTCCGAAGGTGTATGCCTCAGACCACTTCCCCGTAGTTGCAGATCTGGTGCTCACCAGCCCACCCAAATGAGAGAGGACGACAAGATGTCGAATAAGAGGTCCGCGGGCGGGCTTGCCCGCAGATGGATCACGGCGATCGCAATGACAGCCACGACATCGCTAATCGCGATGCCGCTTGCCGCGCAGACAGGCACGGTTACAGGACGCGTGACAGACGCAGCCACAGGCGCACCCGTAACAAACGCCCAGGTGATTGTCGTCGGAACATCGATTGGCGCAGCAGTCGATAACGATGGGCGATTCAGGCTTACCGGCGTACCGGCAACGGCACGGCAGATTCGCGCACGGAGCATCGGATACCAGCCATCAACTGCATCCTTCACGGTCGTCGGTGGAAACGCGACTGTGAACCTCACCATGAACGCGAGCGCTGCCGCGCTCGACGCAGTGGTGATCACCGGAGCAGTAGGCGATACCCGCCGACGCGCAATCGGAAACGCGGTATCGACTGTGAATGTCGATGAAGTGCTCGGCAGGTCGAGTCTCAGCAACATCACCGAAGTCCTCCAGGCAAAAACTCCGGGATTGACGCTCGTTCCGGGATCCGGATCCGTCGGTACGTCGACGAACTACCGCCTCCGCGGCGCCGGGTCTCTTTATGCCGGGAACAATCCGACGATTTACGTCGACGGCGTCAGGGTGAGCGCCCGAAGCCAGGGTAACTTCACGGTGTTCGGTCAGGAGACATCATCGCTCGACGCGATAAATCCCAATGACATCGAGTCGATCGAAGTCATCAAGGGCCCCGCGGCGGCAACCTTGTACGGCGCGGAGGCAGCAGCCGGCGTCATCCAGGTGATCACCAAGAGAGGGAAGCCCGGCAAGATCCGCTGGGAAGGACGTTATGAGATCGGAAGCAGCGAGTGGGATGACGACCTCAAACCGGTCAACTATGGCGTTGCCACCGCGGCCCGTATCGCGGACACCCTCGGTCACCCGGGATACAAGGGGTTGCAGGTCGGCGATATAATCTCACATCGCGTGCTGACCGAGCCGAACGCGCTCCGTAAAGGCGGGATGCAGAAGTTCAGCCTCTCCGCTTCCGGCGGAGCCGAGCGGTACAACTTCTTCGTATCCGGAGTGCATAGCAAAGAGGAAGGCGTCAACCTCAACAATTTCGCAAGACTTGGCGGCTTGCGTGGGAACTTCACGTTCAATCCGAACGACAAGCTCAGCTTCTCGACGAACATAGACTACGGAAAACATCATGTCAGGCTGCCGCTCAACGACAACATCGCGTTCGGCCTGATAATCAGCTCGTATCTCGCCACCCCGGGTCGCAAGTACAACTATCCGGCCGGCCTCAACTATTCGCAGATCCTGCCGGAGGTCGCGAACACCTACGACAACCAGACGAGATCTGACCGGTTCATCGTTGGAACCAGTGCCGACTACCGGCCGTTCTCATGGCTGACTAACCGTGTACGCGTGGGCCTCGACCTCAACGTCGGTCGCGCTGAGCTTTATTTCCCGCCGCAGGCACCGGGCATCAACCCGTTCAGCGCGCGAGCAAGCTTCGAGCTCGACAACACCAAGGGATTCCTCGCGCAGGGGCGTCCGATCAGCCAGGACCTGACGTTCAACTACGATGCGACTGCGACGCACGAGCTTTCGCGCAATCTCGTTTCTAACGCATCGGTGGGCGCGCAGTACCTGTCGAACGTGTTCCGTCGCACCGACTCATACGGCCAGGACCTCGGCGCTACGGGAATACGCTCGATCAGCCGCGCTGCGGTAACGAGCAGCGGCGAATCGTTCTCGGAGCAGAAGTCACTTGGCTTCTACGTGCAGGAGCAGCTGGCATGGAGTGACAAGCTCTTCCTGACCGGTGCCGTCCGCGTGGACAACAACTCTGCATTCGGAGCCGAGCTCAACCGGGTCTTCTATCCGAAAGCATCGCTTTCGTATGTGATCTCGGAGGAGCCGTTCTTCACCTTCCCGTACGTCGACAATCTCCGGCTGCGCCTTGCCTGGGGACAGGCGGGCAATTCGCCTGGACCGTTCGACGCGCTCCAGAGCTATACGACGTCCGTCGTCACTCTTCCGACCGGATCCGCCTCCGCGCTGAGGTACGGCTCTTTCGGAAATCCTGACCTGAAGCCCGAGCGGGGAACCGAGATTGAGGCCGGGTTCGAGACATCGGCGTTCAACGGCCGCATGAGCATCGACTTCACCTACTACAACAAGAAGACCAAGGATGCCCTGCTTCCGGTGGACGTTCCGCCATCAAGCGGCTTCGCGGGCACGCGCCTCGTCAATCTGGGCGAGATCGGTAACAGCGGAATCGAGCTGATCTTCAGCGCGATCCCGGTTCAGATGAAGTCGGTGAGCGTCGAGACGACTGTCGCGCTTTCGACCAACAAGAACGAGCTGCTTTCATTCGGTGACGATCGTGACCCGATCATCTTCGGGTCGTACGCTCCGTCGCAGCGCTACCAGGTCGGCTATCCCCTCGGCGGCATGTGGGCGCAACGCGTGAGATTCAACGAGGACGGCTCGCTATTCAAGAATGCGAACGGCCAGCCGGTGGTCGACCCGGAGCACGTCTACATGGGTCCATCAGCGCCCAGCCGCGAGGCGGCGTTCTCGGGAACGATTCGGCTTTTCGACAGGGTGCGGCTCTATGGTCTCCTCGATCACAAGGGGGGCAACTACCAGTTCAACGTAAAAGACTGGCGTCGCGACCGGTCCGGGCTCACATGGGAAACGGTAAACCCTGCGGCCAACCCTGACGAAGTTCTCGAGCGCAGGCTCGCATCGCAGACATACCTCCATATCCAGCCGGCTGATTTCACCAAGCTGCGCGATATCTCGATAAGCGTTGACCTGCCAATGTCGGGGCTTCAGAGGTACGCGGAGCGTGCGACTCTGACGGCAGCCGGGCACAACCTGAAGATCTGGACGAAGTATGGCGGTGCCGACCCTGAGCTCAACTTCAACGGGGGTGGCTCTACCTTCAACCGCAACGATTCGTGGACCGTCCCGATGACGAAGCGGTATTCACTCTCACTTTCGGTGAGCTTCTGATGCGCGCGCTAAGAGGAATCTGCGTGGGCGCCATGGTCCTGAGCGCCGCGGCATGCGGTGATCTGCTGGACGTGAGCGATCCCGGATCGATCCAGGGCGAGCAGCTCTCGGATCCAGCACTCGAAAATCTCATCGTCAACGGTGTGATCGGGGAGTTTCAAGTAGCGTACGGCAGCTACACGCTGTGGAGCGGCGTGCTGTCAGACGAGATTTTCACGGATCATACAAACGTCGCCGTGCGGGAATTTTCCCTTCACAACTTCATAGATCTCAACGATACAAATGAAGGTGTCTATGTGAACCTTCAGCGCACCCGGCAGTCCGCCGACGATGCTTCGGTCCGGCTCAGGGAGATGCTCGGCGCAGCTGCAGGAAGCAGCCTCAACCTGGCTCGCGTCTACGCCTACGGTGCATATGCATATGTTCTGCTTGGCGAGGGATTCTGCGAGGCGCCGGTGAACGTGAGTGCTCCGCTCCCGTCGGCTGAACTGTTGCGAAGGGGAGTTGCCCGCTTCGACTCGGCCATCACGGTCGCCACGGCGTACAGGGCTGGAACGACTGTTGCCGCGAACATCGCAGCGGCAACGGACATCATAAACATGTCGAACGTCGGGGCTGCGAGGGCATCTCTCAAGGCCGGCGACCTGGCAAAGGCCCGCGCTTACGCGATGCTTGTCCCGGCTGGATATGAGAAGTTCGCGCTCTTCTCGTCGAACTCGGTGCGCGAGAACAACGCGGTTCATCGTCCAGCGCGTACCGCCGACCCGTTCGTGGGAGTTCATCCGACGTTTCTCGGGCTGAACGACCCTCGTGTTCCAGCGCTTCCTACCGCGAGGCTCGGACTCAACTCGAACCCGATCTTCCCGCCGCAGCGACCATTGATGTACGACGGATGGTCGGCTTCTACGCTCGGAACCATTGATATCACAACCAACATCAAGTTCGCGACACATCTCGAGGCCCAGTACGTGATCGCCGAGGTGGATGGCCCTGTCGCTTCGACGCTCACGTTCGTGAATGCGCGGCGTGCGGTTGGAAATCAGGCGCCGGTAAACCTGACCGGAGCAGCCCTGATGGCCGAGCTCAGAAACCAGCGCGCTCGTGATTTCTTCCTGACGGGACAGCGGCTCGGTGACCTGAGACGCTACCTGGAGGCGGGAATCAACCTCTTTCCATCAGGGAAGTATCCTGTGTTCTCGGATTTCTACGGCGAGAACAAGTGCTTTATCGTTCCTCTAAGCGAGAAGGCGGGGAATCCGAACTACTGATTCAGGGTTCCGATCAGTAGTTCTGGCCGTCGCGGCATTTGCCGCGGCGGCCGTTCCCTGTCGTGCCCAGGAGTGGGACACGTCGGCTGTACACACGATTGCACCGGGCGTCACGCACAAGCGGCTCGTGTCGAACGCCGGACCATGGCGAATCAACGTTCTGGAGGTCGACCTCAGACAACCGGGACTTATCATCCGCGGAGTGCGCGCGAAGGATTCTGCCAGAGCGCGGGAGAAAGTGAGCTCGATGGTCGCCCGGTATAGCGGACCGGGCCGCGCAGTCGCGGGAATAAACGCCGACTTCTTCAACACGCGTACGTTCGAGAGCGAAAACAACGTCGTGATCGAGGGCCGGATAGAGAAGGGAATAACCATCACCGATTCGCCCCACGAGTCATTCGACAACGTCCACTACCAGTTCGGTGTCGACTGGAACAACCGGCCATTCATCGAGAGGTTTACGGTGGCGGCCACGCTTCGTGCGCCGGGGCGCAAGCCTCTCAGGCTCGAGGGGATAAACTCCTGGCCCGACAGCAACACGCTTGTGCTTTACACTCCGGTTTACGGAGAGGCGACGCCGCCCGACACGGCTGGCCGGCGCCCGACGCTCGTGCCGCTCAGGCTACGCTCTCGACGCGGTGATACAATGGTCTTCACCATAGCCGGCAACGCAAGCGAGGGAGGCTCGCTGCCTCTGGAGTCGGGCGGAGTGCTCGCCGCCAGCGGAGACATGCGCCAGGCGCTCCGCTCGATCGGCCGCCGCGGCGGCACAGTCAGCGTGTCAGCGGGGATCGAGCCGGCTCCCTCGAGGCTCAGGACGGTCGTCGGGGGCTGGCCGCGCGTTGTGATGAACGGCCGGAGTATCGCCGGGTACTCGAGTATCCTCGAGGGGACGTTTCCCAGGTTCGAGGGAAGGCATCCCAGAAGCGCGGTCGGGATTTCCCGGGACAGCACGACACTCTTCCTCATCACTGTCGACGGCCGCAGGCCCACGGACGCAGGGATGTCACTAGTCGAGCTCGCGAACCTGATGCTCCGCCTGGGAGTCCATGACGGGATGAACTTCGACGGGGGTGGATCCACTACTATGGTAGTGGAGGGGAAAGTGGTAAATCTTCCGTCGGACAGAAACGGGGAGCGCGAGGTGGGCAGTGGACTGCTCGTAGT
>JBPPMU010000201.1:0-3899 GCA_051306215.1 Gemmatimonadaceae bacterium
TCGCTCAGCTCGGCGGCGGTCATCCCTGCGCCTTCGATCTGGCGGATGTCGCGAAAGCTTTCCAGAAGGCGATCGATCGGATAATCGAGATAAAACCCGATGTGATCCTCATCGGCGGCGACGTGTTTCACGCCGTGCGTCCCACGAATCCGGCGATCCTTCACGCCTACACGCAATTTGCGCGTCTCGTCGAGTCGCTTCCCGATGCGGTGATCGTGATGGTGGCGGGAAATCACGATACGCCGCGCACGACCGAAACAGGATGGATACTCCGGCTGTTCAGCTCGCTGGGAATCACCGTCGTCGAGGAGGGGCCCAAGCGGCTGAGGTTCGATGGGCTCTCGGTGCTCGCAGTTCCGAGCTTTTCGGACATTGACCCGAATAGTCTGCGCCGAGACGATACTCCCGGGTACCAGGTTCTCCTGATGCACAACCTGCTGAACGAGATTGCGGAGAGGATTGGACCGCACGCAGCGTCTCCCCGAAATGTTTCGTTGTCGAGCATCCCGCTGCAGGACTGGGACTACGTTGCAATGGGGCACTATCACGTCTACGAGAAGCTCGCGCCGAACGCGTTCTACTCCGGATCCATCGAGTACACGAGCACCAACATCTGGGGCGAGGTCGACGAGGAGCACCGGCGCGGCATCGCGGGAAAGGGTTTCATCGAGCACGATCTTGCGACCGGCGCCCACCGGTTCCACGTGCTCCCGCTTGCCCGTCGTGTCGTCGACATACGCCAGATCGAAGGCGCCGGGATGACCGCCGCCGAGCTGAGCGAGGCGATCTGCGCAGCGGTCGACGGATGTGAGGGAGGAATCGACGACAGGATCGTCAGGCTGATCGTTCGCGATGTCCCCCGCCACATACTCAGGGACCTCGATCATCGGAAGCTGCGGGAGTTCAAGCGCCGCGCGCTGAACTTCCTGCTTGACGCACGGCGCCCGGGCCCGGTTCGGCTCGAGTCCGCCGGCGGGGCGGCCGGCAAACGCGCATCGCTCGCCGAGACTGTCAGGCAGATGCTCGAGTCGCGGCAGGTCACTCCGGGAATCGATCGAAAGTCGCTGGTGGAGCTGGGGCTGTTTTACCTGAACGAGGTCGATCGTCTCGCGCCCGCCTCGTCGGGAGACGAAGCTTGAAGCTTCTCTCGCTGAAGCTCACCAACTTCCGCCAGCACGTCGCCACCGAGATCGGGTTCGGCTCGGGGCTTACAGGAATCATCGGTCCCAATGGCGCCGGAAAGACGACGATCCTCGAGGCCATAGCGTTCGCGCTCTACGCCTGGGGCCGCTCGAACCGCGAGCAGATGCTGTCAATTGCGGCAACGGGGCGGCAGCAGATGCAGGTCGAGCTCGAGTTCGAGCTGGGACGCCATCGCTACAGGGTAGTGCGAGCTCGTACGACTGCGGAGCTTTTTCTCGACGGCGAGGAAGCACCGATCGCCAACTCGCCGAGTGCAGTCTCGGAGCGGCTGCAGCGCCTGCTCGGGATGTCGCGCGAAGAATTCTTCCGCACCTATTTCACCGGGCAGAAAGAGCTGGCGCTGATGGCGGCGATGGTCTCGTCCGAGCGAGCCCGGTTCCTGTCGAAGGTGCTCGGCTACGAGAAGCTTCGGCTTGCCCAGGACATGATCGGCGAGAAGCGCAGAACGCTGATGGCTGAGATAAACGGGCTCCGGGCGGGTATGCCCGACCCCGAGGCGGTTGAGCGCAGCCTGTCCGAAGCGCGTGAGCGAGTCAACGGCGCGACCTCGGCATCGCAGACTGCCGAGCATCGCTACGCGGTTGCCGGGCGCAACCTCAAGACGATCGCGCCGAAGTGGGAGCTTGCGCAGGGCAATCGCGACAAGGCGCAGGCGATAGCAGTCGAGATCGCGTCGAACGAGCGGGAGGAGGCTTCGCTGGCGCGGAACGTCGAACGGGTCGGCGCCGAGTTGGCGATGATCGCCGAATCACGCGCCGAGCTTGGGCGCCTGCAGGCCTCGCTCGAGCCGCTCGGCGAATTGCGCGAAGAGCTCACGATTCTCGACGAGATGTATCGCGAGGAGGGCCGTCGCAAGACGCTCGTCGAAGCGGAGAATGCCCTTCGGGAGGAGATCGACCGGCTCAAGGCGCGGCACACGCAGATAGAGTCGGCTCCCGCGCAGGAGGAGGAAGTTACGCTCGATCTCGAGAAAAAGCGGAGCGAGCTCGAGGATGCACAGGGCGAGCTCGAGGCGCGGAGGACCGAGTGGGTTCGCGACCGCCAGGATGCGGACACAAAACTTCGTGACCTGAGAAAGCAGTACGTCGAGGTCCAGGACCAGCGCGAGCGCGTGATCAGCCTCGGCGCCGACGGCGCGTGTCCCACCTGCAGCCGCACGCTCGGGGAGAACCTGGAGAAGGTGGTCGAGCATCTCACGGAGACTCTCGATACGCTGCGCGTCGACGGCGCCTACTACAACAAGCGATTCGAGCAGCTCTCCGAAATGCCGGCGAACGTGCAGGAGCTCGACGAGCGGCGGAGAGCGCTCACTGCCGCGACCGCGGCACTCGAGCGGAAACTTGCACGCGTGCAGCTTGCGGTGCAGGAGCTTGGCGGACTGGTTCGCGACATCACGGCGAAGGAGCGGCGGATGGAGCAGATGCACCGCGACATCGAGGTGATAGCGCGGGGCTTCGACGCCGGCAGGTACGATTTCGTGAAGGCCGAGATCGCCAAGCTCGTGCCGCTCGACTCGAGGGCAGCACGCCTTGGCGCCCTGCTCGACCGCGAGCCCCTTCTCCTCGAGCAGCAGAAGGAGCACGTCACTGCCGCCGGCCTCGTCCAGTCGCTGCTTGGAACGCTGAGGGTGAGGCACCGGCAAATGTCGTTTGCGTCCGCTGACTTCGAGCGGCTCAAGGCAGATTATGAGAGATGCAACGCGGAGGCGCGGGCAGCTGAGCTCGATGCGAACACCGCTGCAGGAAATCTCCGCAACGCGCGCGAGTCACTCGAGAGCGCGCTGGCTGCGAGCGAGGAATCGCGGCTGCGCCAGGCTACAGTGGCAAAACGTGAGGAGGAGCGTCGGCTGCACGAGGAGCTCGACCGTGCCTTCAACGAAATGCGGGCACAGCTCAACGCGCAACTGCGGCCGGAGCTGTCGGAGCTCGCGACGACGTTCCTGCGTGAGCTTCTCGATTCGCGCACTGCCGAGATCGAGCTCGATGAGAAGTACAACATCATCGTTCTCGAGGACGGCATCGCCAAGCCGGTGCTCTCCGGCGGGGAAGAGGATCTCGCCAATCTCGTGCTGCGGCTCGCGGTTTCGCAGATGATCGCCGAGCGGTCGGGGCAGGCGTTCTCGCTGCTCATTCTCGACGAGGTGTTCGGCTCGCTCGATGAGACGCGAAGGTTCAATGTCGTCGAGCTCCTCCGCGCCCTCGGCGACAGGTTCGAGCAGGTGATTCTCATCACGCACATCGAGGCAGTGCGCGAAGGTCTCGACCAGGTGATAACTGTGCGTTACGACCCGTCGCTCGCCGCCTCCGTCGTCAAGCAGGCCTCAGGGACAGGGACAGCGTTCTCGGCTGGAACCGAACCCGATGTAGAGGTGGGAGAAACGGAGCCGGAGCTCGAGATAAGGAGAGCCGGCTGATGCCCGCTGCCAGCACGTGGAGGCAGCACCGCAAGCCCGGCGGAGCGCAGCAGATCCAGGAATCCGATATACCCGAACTCAACGAGGTGTTCAGCGAGGCGTTCACCGACAGGTATCGCCGCGACGGCCTGGCCGGGGTGCGTGTTCCGCAGCTGAATCCGCCGGTGTGGCGTTTTGCGATCGCCGATGCCGGCGAAGGCGCGAAGCTCTGGCGGGATGACCGGGGAAAGGTGATCGCCTTCAACGTCGCGCACATGTCGGGGACCGAGGCCTGGATGGGGCC
>JBPPMU010000202.1:0-3587 GCA_051306215.1 Gemmatimonadaceae bacterium
AAGACGGCTGCGGAAGTCGCTGACGCGAGAATGAACATTGGCCCGGGGGCGGCACCGGTTTGCTGCGGGGGGCCGGCTGGCGGCGGACAGTCCGGCACCTTTAGCCTGGCAGACGGTACCGAATGCCCGTCCGCGCAGTACCCGGCCAAGCTCAGGTTGACCCCCTTAGGCGTGACAACGCCGTCATTCTTGAACGTGTATATCTTGATCCCGCGCTGATTCGGTCCGATCTCGCCAACCCACAGGTAGCCTGTTTCAAGAGCCCCGAGCCCGAATGGACCGAGTGGCCTGTCCTCCAGGTTGTAGATCTTGGCAACGAAATATCCCGGGCCCTCCGTCAGAGCAGTCTGCCAGCTCACTGCGTTGGCAGTAACGCTTGGGACGATCCGCACGGTCCCGGTGTTGTTTCCCCACTGGACCTGAGCTTCGACTACCTGATCGTCGGGGAGATTGTCGCCCCACCCGAGGGAGAGCAGGTAGTTGCGCGTCGTCGTCCGGTCGGCCCCGGGAATCCCCGCCATTCCTTTGTCGGGTTTGGGCGGATTGACGACGGGAGGTGGCGGCGGCGGCGGCGGCGCGGGCGGTGGCTCCGCGGCGGGGCACGCCGAGGCTGCGAGAATCAGAAACGTTACTGTGGCGAGGCCCTTCAAGGCCAAGCCTTCCCACCGAGCAGTCCTTGTCATTCCGACCCCCCGTTCGCGAAAGTTTACCTGCGTGTCCCCGCGGCCTTCAATCTCGACACGATCTCCGGATCACCGCGGCCCCACAAATAATCTGCAGCGCCCGCCCACTTCGCGGCGGTGACGGTGTCCCCGCGCGCAGCGGCGAGTTCGGACCGGAAAAGCATAACCCTGACGAGCGCCGAAGGCAGTGTATAATGGTGCAGAAGGTTGGGCGATGCACGCGAAAGCCCGTTGAGGGCGTTGTCGAGCACCACAATCGCGCCCGTAGTATCACCGATCGCAGCCCGCAGCCATGCGCGATTCATCACAACGTCCATCGTGATCTCCCCGGGAGCGCGCTCGGCATTGAGCGCCGCCAGGGAATCGGAGAATCTGCGCGCTGCACCCATGTCCTTCCGCGCGAGCGCGTTGACTGCGCGACTGAACGGATGCGCGGTGGGCCCCAGCTCCGCAGCAGGCCCGGGACCTATCACCATCGCCGCTGTCGCGAGCGATCCCCCCATGATTGCCGAGCGAAGCTCCATCACCTGACTCTCGGGCACGAGGCTCGTCACGCGCCTCGAGATCCGGTCGGCAATGACCCGTATGCTGTCGGCGGGGCCGCCGAAGAAGGAGAATATCTTCAGCCGGTTCGCGTCGGCCCCGATCTCAGCGGGGATCGTCCGAACCGCACCGTTACCGAGAGACACCTCGTTCTCGGTGATGTGCTTGTTCTCGAGCTCCACGACTCTCTGCACCCGGCCCGTCAAGGCGGCCATGCCCATTATCAATCTGTCGACCCTTCCCTGAATCGTGTCCGGAAGGGACGCCGGCTGAGCTAACGCGAGCGCGGAGTCAGCGACCGCTGCCGCGCTGTCGAACTTGTGAAGCTTCAGGAGGAGCCGGACATTGGTGCTGGCGAGGCCGAGGTCGCGAACGAAATCCTCGGGCGCGCCGCGGCCTCCGCGCCCGGCTGAAAGGCGTGCAACCCGGATCTGCTCGATCGCCGAAGGTGACGGGCCATCGAGCTTTCCCGACGCCTCGAGCATTCTCGCGAGAGTCTCGTGTGCCCCAGGGTTGCCGGAATCCGTGCGGGTCCAGACAGTCGCGAGCTCGAGCAGCTTCCGCAGGTTTCGCTCGACCGCGGCCGCGAGGTTTACCACATCCTGCCGCACTGGCTCCGCCCCGCCGATGAGATAGGGCACGTATGCCAGCGTGTCACCCTGAATTCCCGGCCAGCCTACGAATACGCGGTCAGTTATGCCGGCGACTGAGCCGCGTCGCAATCGGTTCTTGCTCGTGACGAGGAGCTGCTCGAGCCTCGGCAAAAGAAACCCGTACGCGCTGCCATTCCCGGGGTTCCTTGCGAGCAGTCCTTCGTAAATGCCAGCGATCGTGTGATTGCTGGCCCTGAAGCGATACCCGGAAGGACTCGAGCTGTCTTCAAGAACGCGCTCGTCGCGGGACAAACATGCCGCGAGGGCGAGGGTGGCGGTCAGATTTCTTGATGCGCGGGGCGCCGGTGCGTCGGCAACCTCGCCAAACGCTGCGCACGGGTTGGGCGAAGTGTCTCCTGCGAGGTCAGCCAGCGCGGCGGCCCTGCGCTTCTCATCTTCGTCGAGTTGGTCGGCTGCATCCGCGGCGTGGAGCGCGAACGGCCGCCATTCCGCCACGGGCTTTCCTTCGATCATCAGCATCTGCGCGAGCCAGAGCTGCGCCGAGCCATCGCCGGGGTCGCGCTCCACACCCTTCCTCAGCTCTGCTACCGCAGCGGGAAAGTCCCATTCCTCGATGTGGCTGCTACCGCGAGCCACGTGGTCCCGGTTCGATGAGAGCCACGAGTATGCACCGACCGATCCGAGCATTATCACGATCGCCGCTCCGAGCGCAGCGGCGTATTTCGCGCGGCGCCCTGCGAGCCGGACGCCCTGCCGCACGACGCTCGGCGAATGGCGCGTGTCTGAGAGTGCGTCAGCGAACTGCCTCGCCGTCTGCCATCTGTCTGCCGGAGCCTTGCAAAGTGCCTTGAGCACCGCGTGCTCCACCTGTGGAGACACTCCCTCCCGCGTTTCGCGGAGGGGCGGGGGAGGCGATGCGAACCTGCGCGCCATCACTGCCTGCGGAGTCGCGCCGACGAATGGCGGCATTCCCGCGATCATCTCGTATGTAACGCAGGCAAGCGAGTAGATGTCGCTTCTTGCGTCGAGGTCTCCGTCGGCGAGCGCCTGCTCGGGACTCATGTACGCCGGAGTGCCGATCGCCACCCCGGTTGACGTCAGCCGATCCTCCGCCGAGGCGATGATCGCGCGGGCTATCCCGAAATCGAGAACGTAGACGGACTCTTCGCCGACGAGAATGTTTCCCGGCTTGATGTCGCGGTGAACGATCCCGAGGCGGTGCGCGTATGTCATGGGCTCGATCACGGCATTCGTGATGCGCACCGCTTCCTCGACGGGAAGCTGCTTCACCCGGTCGAGCCGTTCGCGGAGGGTTTCTCCCTCCACGTATGTCATCACATAGAAGGGAAGGGTGCCCATTACGCCAGAGTCGAGAACCTTCGGGATGCGCGGATGATCGAGTTCCGACGCAAACGCGATCTCGCGAAGGAATCTCTCGACTATCACCGCGCTGCCGAGCTCCTCGCGTAGGACCTTCACCGCGACCTTTTCCTGCGTCAGCGAGTCGGTGCAGAGATAGACCGTGGCCATGCCACCGCGACCGAGCTCGCGCTCGACCGTGTATCGGTCCGCGATTACAGTGGGAGGCGGAGTCTCCCGGAACTTGGGGTTCATGCCGGACGTCAAACCGAGAAACCTCGCCACAAGTTGATCACTGGGCTGCCCGCCCGGAGATATGACGGCGCTAGCATAGTGATGGGCGGTGAGGCTTACCGCAATAGCGCGGAGGACATCCTTTTGCGGCTCG
>JBPPMU010000203.1:0-5388 GCA_051306215.1 Gemmatimonadaceae bacterium
CGCGCGTTGATGCCGTGGTGCGTCGGCGAGTAGAACTTGTAGAACAGCTCGGAAATGAGCATGACCAGGTTGACCTGAGCCGCTGCCGTCGTGATCAGTGCCAGCTTCGCGAACGCGCCATCGGAGATCTCGTACTTCGTTTCCTTCCTTATCAACGCGAGCAGGAGGATCACGAATGCGGGACCGGCGGTGAACGCCGACGCGAGGAAGCGCGGGCCAAGCAGCGCGGTGTTCCAGAACGGCCTCGCGGGCAATCCGGCAAGCAGGAACGCCGTAACGAGGTGGATGCTTACTGCCCACATGACGGCGACGTACATCCACGGGATGTATTTGCGCTTGTCGGGCTGGCGCCCGGAAAAACGGCTGTAGAGGATGTAGAACGGGATCGCGAGATTCAGCGCGAGATAACCGTTCAGCACGAGCACGTCCCAGGCGAGAAGCGACCGCGGCCAGTTGAGGTAGCCGATGCCGGGGATGAGGTGCCAGCCGCCAAGCGGATTGCCGATGTCGACGACAACGAACGACAGGCACATCACGAGGGCGGCGACAGCAACTGCCTCCGCCATGAGCACGGCGCGGCCGAAGTCAACGTCCTTGAGGATGTACGCTGGCAGAACCAGCATCATCGCAGCAGCGGCAAGGCCGACGAGGAACGTGAAGTTGGAGATGTAGAGTCCCCAGCTCACATGGTCGTTCATCCCTGTCACGCCGAGCCCGTACCGCAGCTGGATTGAGTATGCGTATGCCCCGAGCAGCATGATGATCGTGAGCGCTCCCATCCAGACGTGGTAGCGGGGTCCCCCGGTCGTTGCGGAATGAATGGCGCTTCGCGCGAATGCCCTGAGATGCACTGTCGCCTCAGTCCGTGAAGTACCAGAAGCGCGGCTCCGTCTTCAGGTCTTCCTTGAGACGGAACACGCGCTTGTTGGCGAGCACCCAGCGGATCTCCGAGTTCGGGTCGAGAAGATTCCCGAATACTCGCGCGCCCGTTGGGCAGGCTTCGGCGCACGCGGGGAGCCTTCCCTGGCGTGTGCGGTGAATGCAGAAGGTGCACTTCTCGACCACGCCCGCCTTGCGCGCGCGATTTCCGAGGTAGTGCTGGTCGGTGTTCACCTCTTCGACGGGAACCTCAGGCTCGCTCCAGTTAAAGCGCCGCGCCCAATAGGGACAGGCAGCCATGCAGTAGCGGCAGCCGATGCACCAGTCGTAGTCGATGACCGTGATGCCGTCCGGCTCCTGCCAGGTGGCGCCGACGGGACAGACCTTCACGCATGGCGGGTCGGCGCACTGGAAGCACTGCGTTCCCATGTAGAAGTGGCCTTCGGCAGGCACTTCATGCTGGAACGTCGCGTCCGCGTGGTCGAGGTCCACCACACCGTCTTCCATTTCGAAGATGCGGATGTACTGTGTTGCCGCCTTGCGGTCGAGGTTGTTCTCGTTGATGCAGGCTTCGACGCAGCTCCTGAAACCCTTGCACTTCGAAATATTGAAGGCGTAGCCGAACTCGACGCCCGGCTGAGCTCCGGTGGATTGAATGGTGATGTCGGTACCGCTCCTCAGCAGCGCGGTCCGCTCGAGCCTGGCGATTGTCTCGGCTCGCTCGGCCTCGGTCATGAAGCGGTAGTTGCCCTTGATGTACTCGCGCCAGGCAAGGAGCTTCACCTCCCTCTCCTCGTCGGTCATCGCGCTTACTGGTGAGCATGCGGTCAGGGCCTGCGTTCCGGCGGCGACGCCGCCCATGAGGATCTGGAGGGCGCGCCTCCGGTCGACACGCTGCTCGAGCAGCGTTTTCTCCGGAGGGTTGGCAGTCGCTTTCAGTTCTTCTGCGCTCATCGCTGGTTGCCTCGTGGCCGCTCGATTACAGGGGCGCGGAATGGGACTCGTTTCGCCACTCCGGGTTTGTGCGGATCGTGGCAATCCGCGCATCCGGTGAGCACTCGGCGGCCCTGCCAGCCATCGAGGCGCTTACCGTGAGCGCCGCCTGCCCACGCCTCGGTTTGCGAGAAGTGACATTGCGCGCAGAGCCGGTAAGTGTGATCGAGGCTCGCCCGCTCTCCGCTCTTGAGCGCCAGCAGCTCGACATTGTCGGCGGCATGGCACGTCGAGCACAAACCTCCGGTCTGCACCGGGTGAACCGCTTCGATGTTGCGATGTGCGTCTGCGCGCCGCTCGTCGGCGAGAACTATCGCACGCCCGAGGTGGCAGGAGGTGCATGGGAACTGTCCCAGGTCTGCCGTTCGCGGGCGCAGCGATGTGCGCATCGTAACGGTGCCGAATCTGCGAGCGAGTGCCGTCACCGGGTCGGCAGTGCGAATCGTTACCTCGAATGGCTTGTTACCGGGACCCGTCCAGTTGCTGACCGGAGCCGTCGCTGCAGTGGCCAGTGCGCCAGGCTCGAGCAATGACTTACCCGCAGTATCCTGAGGGCGAACCTCGGTGCGAGCTTCGACCGCTTCCGGCTCGCGCGTGTTGCAGCCGGTGCCGAGGCACAGCAGCGCGAGCGACGCGACAGGGACAAGCACGCGGCCCCGTCTCATTGAGCCTCCCCTTCATTTTCGGAAAACCGTTGTCGCGGGCGCTCGAATTCCGGGTTCGCGGCGTTTGTCTCGACGTGGCATTGACGGCAGTTCGCTCGTTCCGGATGGGACGTCCTGATCTCCCGTACGGCGGCTGGGGCTGAGTGACAGGCGAGGCAGTTCCCTCGAAACTCGAGACTGTGCGGAATAGGAGGCGGAGCGAGTTGGCCTGATGTGCTCGCCAGCTGCGGCCAGGGCAACGGCTTCCACCCGGTCGACGAATCTCTCCAGAGCAATGCCCCAGCAGCGTGACACTGGCGACAGCGCGCGCTTGGGTCCATTCCGGGAAGCGGCGTGGACATCAGCTTAACGTCGCCGACGTGGCACTGCAGACACGCACCCATTTCGGGGTGTGGGGTGATCGGCACGTAAGCACCGAACCGCTGCGAGTATCCACCCTTTTCGTGACATGTGTTGCATCCGCCCTTGAGCGTCTCGATGGGTGTGAGCCCATGCGGAATGCGCGGCGGGGACCCGGGGTACGCCCTGAGCGAGCGATACGTCGCCAGCGTGCGAGGATGTGCCGAGCGCCGCGCGCCCGGCTCGGGATCGATCGCGAGCACTCCTGCCCGCGTTCGGAAGACCCCTGCCTCGGAAGGAATCGGCTCGCCGATAGATGGGGAGATTGAAGCAACCACCTCCCGCTCAGCTGCGACGTCGGGTCTGCCTTTCCGTGATGCTGCTATGACGGCGGCGATCGCTACAACGACCGACAAGCCCAGCGCCAGCACGACGACGCCGATCATTGCGCGCGATCTCCCGCCACTCACCGGTTCTCTCCAGCGCTCACGCGCTCGACACGCACCGCGCACGTAGTCGTGTCGGGCTGTCCCGAGAGCGGGCAGAACGAATCAAGCATCAGACGCTGGACCGGGTGCGTCTCATCGAACGACGGCACGAACAACTGCCCGGGAGGCAGTTGGGAGCGGTAGTCCACTCGCGCTTCGATCTGCATCGATGCGCGCGCGCTGACGAGCCTCACGGTGTCGCCGCTCCGGATGCCAAGTCGCTTCGCATCGTCGGCATTCATCTCCACGTATGCGCGCGGCGCCGCGCGGTGAAGCGTCGGAATTCGCTGCGTCATCGCGCCACCGCCCCAGTGCTCCAGGACTGCGCCCGTGCTCAGCCAGAACGGGAACGCGCTACCTGGCGACTCGACGGGCGGATCGTAGGGACGCAGCCAGATCCACGCGCGATGATCGGCATGTTCGTAAAAGTCGAACGCGCCGCGTGAGCGATCCGCCGCAGGGTCGTGTGCGGTGTTGTATCGCCATTTTGTCTCGCGTCCCTCGACCACCGGCCACATCACGCCCGGCCGATCGCGCAGCTGGGCGTAGGATGCGAGCCCCCTGGGAGGATCGAGGTGAAATTTTCTGTACTCCTCCCACAGGCCCGCCACATGACCGCGGGCATCAGATGGAAAGAGCTTCGACATCCCAAGGCGGCGGGCTACCTCAATCATCTGCCATCCGTCGCTCATCGCTTCGCCCGGCGGAGATATCATCTGCTCGAAATGACCGGTGCGGCGCTCTGCGTTCGCGTACACACCTTCGCGCTCGAACCACATCGCGGCCGGCAGTATTACGTTGGCGACGTCGGTGGTCGGCGTCGGATAGGCCTCGGACACCACGATGAAACGGTCGGGCTGCGCGGCAGCCCTGCGGTACCGGTCGAGATTCGGGAGGCTCACCATCGGGTTCGTCGCCTGAATCCACAGGAAGCGGATGTCGCCACGGTCAAGCGCCCTGAAGATCGAGAGGGCGGGGCGCGCCGGCCGCGCGTCGATCTGGTGGAGCGGGACACCCCAGATTGCGGACGCGCGCCGCCGATCCCGCGCATTTCCCACCTTGCCACGGGGAAGGGTATCGGTGAGGCTGCCCGCATCGTGAACGGAGCATCCGCCTCCCGGCTGTCCGATCATGCCCAAGGCACCGTTACCTGGCGAAGCGACTTTACCCACCAGGAGATGGACGTTGTAGAGCGCGTTGTTCGTCCAAGTCCCGCGAGCATGTCTGTTCGCATTGGCGCCCCAGACGGACATGACCTTCCGTGCCCGATCTGCATAGACCGAGGCGAGCCACCTGATGCGGTCGGCCGGTATGCCTGAAATCCGCGCAGCGCGCTCGGGGGTCGATTCCGACAGGAATGCCACGTAGTCGTTCCACGCGACGGTCGTTGCCTCGTCCGCAACGATGGCGTCGTCCGTGAGACCGTGGCCGATTCCTGTGCGGCCGCGCTTGAACGCCACATGCCTTGCGATGAAGTCGCGGTCGGCCCAGCCGCGCGCGACGATCTCGTGGCAGATCGCGTTGGCAATCGCGAGCAACGAGTGCGGTGCGAGCAAAATCGAATGATCAGAGGCGTAGCTCGTGCGCGTGGTGCGGCGCGTCAGGTCAATGATGCGCACACTCGGATCCTTCCGGCGCCGGTCGAGCATGCGCGAAAAGAGAACCGGGTCCGACTCGGCCAGATTCGCGTCCCAGAGGATGAACGTGTCGGCGTGATCCACGTCCTCGTAGCACCCGACCGACCCGTCAGCGCCGAAAGTGCTCTCGAGGCCGGCGATTGCCGCCGCCCCGTAAAGCCGAGTGCTCGTCTCGACGTTGTTGGAGCCGAGCCCTCCCTTGAAGAACTTCGAGGCGATGTAGGCGTCCACGATCGACCACTGGGCTGATCCGTAGAGCGCTACGCTTTCCTTGCCATGCTGGCGAAGGGTGTCTCGAAGCCGCGAGGCGACAATGTCGAGTGCCTCGGCTATCGGGACTTCGACAAGTGTGTTGCCCCTGCGCACTTTTGCGCGGGTGATTCGATC